>JAOUNA010000165.1 GCA_029881215.1 Myxococcales bacterium
ACCGTGCAGCCCTGGAGTTCGGGATTGCAGCCAAGCGCCGCCAGCAGTGTCCCGTTGGCGGTGGAGCTGAAATACTTGTTCTGGCTGACCATCGTGCTCTCGATGTTGGTCTCCATCAAGTTCCAGACCTGGCTGAAGCTGCCCGCATCGAGGCCTTCGTGCGCCACGCCGTAGAGATGCGCGATCTCGTGCGCGGCGTTGTTTGCCAGCGCCTGGGCGATCTGGTCCAGCGTATGGGTCGAGATGTCGAGCTCGGGACTCGACGTGGCGGAGCCCCCATACGGGTTCGTCACGCCGTCGAGAGACATGGAGCCCGCCCAGGTCCTGGCGTAGCCGACGGCGTCCCCGACCGTCGCGGTGGGATCGGCCTTGCCGAACAGCCGCTGGCACTCCACGGTCATTCCGCAGAAATCCGAGAACGTGTAGGCCGTGTCGTCGATACCCCAGACCTGGTACGTGCCCGACACCGGGATGCTGGTCACGAAGTCGATGTTGTAGGCGGCGTAGTCGGCCCGCACCAGCGTGAGGATCGCATTCTCGAGGTAGGCGGTGTCCGCGGCAGACGAAATGCCGAACGCACTTCCCGTGAAATCGCCGAGTCCTGCGGTCGCATGGGTGACGGTGATGCTCGGGAACGTCGCATCGCCGTCGAAGGCCATGTATACGGTGGTGGACTGCGCGGGGCTCGATGCCAGTGCGATGCCGAGCGCAGCGCTGAGAAGCAGCCAGAGTCTCTTCTTTTCCATCGAAAAGTCACCTCGTCATGACGACAGGACACTGCGCGCGTCCCGCGTTCCCTCTCGGAGGGGGGTCGTTGTGGCAGACGAGCGACTGCAATCCATGTGCCCGGGGCGACACGCGTGGCCGTCGATCCTGCAACCCATTGCATTCAAAGCACTTTCTTGATGAAGGGAGGCGTGTCGAGAGGGCGCTTGCGCGTGCCGGGGGCTCAGTTCCCGAAAAATGTGTCAACGCATTTTACAATGAGAACGTGACACATAAATTATGATTGATTCTGTGAACATACGAATGTGTTCAATCGGTTCGCGGAGAGCGTCGCCTCGCGCAATGCAAGTCTCTGTCATGAAAGGATTCTTTCTCCACGGATCGAGGATCGAGGGAGTGATTCTGCAGCTTTGCCCGTTTGTAAACGGCGTTTGCAAGTCGCAACGCCTGAATGAGTATGCACCGGCCGTCTGCACGTTAAGTGGCATTCTGCCTCTTAAAGAGACTCTTTGCCCCAGCGTGCGACAGGAGAGCTCACCTGCGCTCGCGAGGAGACGGCACGCAGCTTGCGTGGCATGGAACGAGAGATCTGGAGCATCATCACAGGTGTTCACGCGGTGGGTCGTTGCCACGCGGGCGGCGTGTGCGGACCGCGCGGGACAACGAAGGGGGCGAACGGGGAGCGCGTGACGGGCGCATCGCAACGCGGAGACGAGGAGCGCGCGCCGCGCGGCGACGCAGCCGTCGTCGGCGCCGCCATGGTGGTCGGGGGCGGCATCGCCGGCATGCAGGCGTCGCTCGATCTCGCCGAGGCCGGCTACAAGGTCTACCTGGTCGAGAAGCAGTCGGCCATCGGCGGCCACATGGCGCAGCTCGACAAGACCTTTCCGACCAACGACTGCGCCATGTGCACGATCTCGCCGCGGCTGGTCGAAGTCGGACGCCACCCCGACATCGAGATCCTCACCGATACCGAGGTCGTCGCGGTCGAAGGGGAGGCCGGCTCGTTCGCGGCGCGCCTGCGCACGCGGGCGCGCTACATAGACACTGAAAAGTGCAATGGATGCGGCGCCTGCGCCGACGCCTGCCCGGTGCCCGTCGCAAACGGCTTCAACCTGCAGCTGGATCAGCGCCGCGCCGCCTTCAAGCTCTATCCCCAGGCCACCCCCAACGCCTACGCCATCGAGAAACGCGGCGTGGCCCCGTGCCGCGATGCGTGTCCCGCCGGCCAGCGGGCGCAGGGCTACATCGCCCTGATCCGCGAGGGCCGCCTCGACGATGCGCTGCGCACCATCAAGGAGGACAACCCCTTCCCGGCGATCTGCGGCCGCGTGTGCAACCGCCCCTGCGAAGCGGCGTGCAGTCGCGGCAAGGTCGACGAGCCGGTGAACATTCGCGGACTCAAGCGCTTCGTCACCGATAGCGTGTATGCGAAGCCGCGCGTGGCGCCCGAGCCTGCGGCGCGCAGCCAGGCGGAGCGCGTCGCCATCATCGGCGCCGGTCCGTGCGGCCTGACCGCCGCCCAGGATCTGTGCCGGCGCGGCTACGGCGTCACGGTCTTCGAGGCCCTGCCGGTGGCTGGCGGCATGCTGCGCTTCGGCGTGCCGGAGTATCGCCTGCCCGCGGCGGTCGTCGATCGGGAGGTGCAGGACATCCTCGATCTGGGCGTCGAGCTGCGCCTGAGCACGCCCGTCCGCAACCTGGACGACCTCTTCGCCGAGGGATTCGCGGCCGTGCTCATCGCGGTGGGAGCCCAGGAGGGGATCCGCCTGCCCATCCCCGGCAACGATCTCGAGGGCGTGCTGATCAACACCGGCTTCCTGCGCGACGTGCGACTCGCCGAGCTGGGCGCGGCGAGCAGCGATCCGCGCGGAGACGTGCAGGGCAAGCGCGTGCTGGTGCTCGGTGGCGGCGACGTGGCCGTGGACGTGGCGCGCACGGCGCTGCGTCTCGGCGCCGCGGCGGTGCAGATGGCCTGTCTCGAGAGCGGCGCGTCGCTGCCGGCAAACCCGCAGGAGATCCGCGAGGCGCGGGAGGAGGGCATCGAAATCCACGAGGCGCGCACCTTCACGCGCATCCTCGACGACGGCGCCGGGCGGGTCTCCGGCGTCGCATGTCAGCGCGTCGCGAGCTTCGCGTTCGAAGCCGGCGGCCGGCTGCGCGTGGAAGCCGAGCCGGATTCGGAGCACGTGCTGCCCGCAGACGTGGTCATCTTCTCCGTCGGCCAGCGCGTGGGTCTGGGCTTCGTCCCCGAGGACGCGGGGGTCGCGCTCACCCCCGCGCGCACGATCGCCGTCGACCCGGAGACCTACGCGACGGATCGCCCCGGCGTCTTCGCCGCGGGTGACAGCACCCGGGGCACCGCCTTCGTCATCGAGGCCGTGGCCAGCGGGCACCGCTGCGCGGAGGCGATCCACGGCTTCCTGCGCGGTGAGCCGCAGACGAGGGCGCCGCAGGCGAAGGCCGCGGTGGCCGAGCTCAGCCAGGCGGAGCTCGACGCGCGGGTGCTGCGCGGCGAGCTCGCGCGCACGCCGCGCGTGGCGATGCCCGATGCGCCAGCCGACCGGCGCCGCCAGGACTTCGGCGAGGTCGAGATCGGCTACACGCTGGAGCAGGCCAGCGCCGAGGCGGCGCGCTGTCTCTCGTGCGGCATCTGCTCCGAGTGCATGAGCTGCGTTCGAGCCTGCGGCGTAGGTGCCATCGATCTCGACATGGCGGACGCCAGCCGCGAGATCGAGGTGGGCGCCGTGATCCTGGCGCCGGGCTTCCAGACCTACCGCGCGGAGCTCTCGGAAGAGTACGGCCTGGGCCGGTACCCGAATGTGGTCACTTCCCTGCAGTACGAGCGGCTGTTGAGTGCCTCCGGCCCGACCGCCGGGCACGTGCGCCGTCCCTCGGACGGGAGCACGCCCAAGAAGATCGCCTTCCTGCAGTGCGTGGGATCGCGGGATGCCTCCCACGACTACTGCTCGACCGTGTGCTGCATGTACGCTGCCAAGCAGGCCGTCATGACGCTCGAGCACGAGCCCGATACCCGGGTGCACGTGTTCATGATGGACATGCGCGCCTTCGGCAAGAACTTCGAGAGCTACTACCAGCGGGCGCGCGAGCGGAGCGGGATCGAGTACACGCGCTGCCGGATCTCGTCGCTCAAGGAGGTGCCGGACAGCGGCAATCTGCGGCTTCGCTACGTCGACGGCGCGAGCGGCGCGCGGGACGACGCGGCGGCGCCGACAGCGGCCGGCAGCGGCGCGACCACGCGCATGCGCGAGGAGGAGTTCGATCTGGTGGTGCTCTCGGTGGGCATGGAGATCTCCGAGAGCGTGCGCAGCCTCGGGCGGCGGCTCGGCGTCCAGCTCGACGATCACGGCTTCTGCCACACGGTGCAGTTCGATCCGCTGCAGACCAGCCGGCGCGGCATCTACGCGATCGGCCCTTTCCGCGAGCCCCGGGACATCTCCGAATCGATCGTCGACGCGAGCGGAGCCGCTGCCGCCGCGGGCGGACTCCTGAGGCAGGCGCGCGGCACGCTGACCCACGCGACCGTGTATCCGCCGGAGCGGGACATCAGCGCCGAAGCGCCGCGCACCGCTGTCTTCGTGTGCCGCTGCGGGTCCAATATCGGCGGCTTCCTCGACGTCACCGACGTGGCGGAATACGCGGGCAAGCTGCCCGGCGTGATCCACGCCGAAGAAAACATGTATGCCTGCTCCCAGGATTCCATCGCCCACATCACGGAGACGGTGAAACAGCTGGGAGCGAACCGCGTGGTGGTCGCCAGCTGCACGCCGCTCACCCACGCGCCGCTGTTCGAGAGCAGCATTCGCGCTGCCGGCCTGAATCCCAATCTCTTCGAGATGGCCAACATCCGCAATCAGTGCTCCTGGGTGCACGGGCGCGACTGGGATCGGGCGACCGCGAAAGCCAAGGATCTGGTGCGCATGGCGGCTGCGCGCAGCGGCGAGCTGCGGCCGCTCTTCACGGCGGAGATGCCGATGACCAAGTCGGCGCTGGTGGTCGGTGGCGGCGTGGCCGGCATGAGCGCGGCGCTGGCGCTGGCGGAGCAGGGATTTCCCGTCGATCTCGTCGAGCGGAGCGCTGCACTCGGCGGAAATCTGCGCCAGCTTCACTTCGCGCTCGACACGGCTGGGAGGAATGGCGACCCGCTGCGCACGCCGCCGCAGCTGCTCTCCGAGCTGGTCGGCGAGGTGGAGCGCCACCCGAACATCACGCTGCACCTGGAGACCCAGCTCGCGTCCACGACCGGGTTCATGGGCAATTTCACCTCCACGCTCGAGCGGGTGGGAGTGGATGGCGGCGGCGCGGCGGACGCGAGGAGAGACGGCGCGGGCCGCAGCCAGCTCCACCACGGCGTGGCGATCCTGTGCACCGGCGGCGTGGAATATCGCGGCGGGGAATACGGCTACGGGACCCGCCCGGACATCGTCACCGGCCAGCAGTTCGAAGCGCTGCTGGCCCGGCACGCGGCCGGGGAGGCGATCGACACGCCGCTGCCGCGTTCGGTGACGATGATCCTCTGCGTGGGCCCGGCGGAGCGCTACTGCGGTCGGATCTGCTGTACGTCTGCGCTCAAGAACGCCCTGACGCTGAAGCGCCTCGATCCGACGGCGCGGATCACCGTCTTGTATCAGGACATGCGCAGCTACGGCTTCAAGGAGCGCCTCTACACGAAGGCGCGCGAGAGCGGCGTGCTCTTCCTGCACTACGACCCGGCCCACCGGCCCGAGGTCCGGGCGGCGGACGCCGCGCAGGGCGCCGCGGCGGGCCTCGAGATCCGCGCGTGGGAGGAGGTGCTCGGTGAAGAGATCGTGCTGCGGCCCGATCTGCTCGTGCTGAGCAACCCCGTCGTCCCGTCGCCTGCGGCGCAGGAGCTGAGCGATCGGCTCAAGGTCCAACTGGACGGCAACGGCTTCTTCCTGGAGGCGCACGCGAAGCTGCGGCCCGTGGACTTCGCCTCGGAAGGCATCTTCATGGCGGGCCTGGCGCACTATCCGAAATTCGTGGACGAGTCGATCGTCCAGGCGCAGGCGGCCGCGGCGCGCGCGGCGGCGCTGCTGGCGCACGACACGATCACCACCGGCGGGCGCGTCGCCAGCGTCGATGCCTCGCGCTGCGTTGCCTGCCTCACCTGCGTGCGCAGCTGTGTGTACGGCGCGCCGCGCATCGATGCGGAGCTCGACGGCGTGGGCGGCATCCTCGGCGCGGCCCGCATCGAGGCGGCGCTGTGCCAGGGCTGCGGGCTGTGCGCCGCCGCGTGTCCCGCCGGCGCCATCGACCTGATGCACTACACCGATGCCCAAGTGCTCTCGAAGGTCGACGCGCTCTTCGGCGCAAGCGCGGGCGAGGAGGTGGTGGCGTCATGAAGGACCCCCGCGGCTTCGAGCCCCAGATCGTCGCCTTCTGCTGTCTGCACTGCGCCTACGCCGCGGCGGATCTCGCCGGCGGTTCGCGCTGCGCGTACCCGCCCTCCATCAAGATCATCGCGGTGCCGTGCACGGGCCGGGTCGATGTGCTGCACCTGGTCAAGACGCTCGAGGAGGGAGCCGACGGCGTGCTGGTGGCCGGCTGCCTGCCCGGCCGCTGTCACTTCCAGACGGGGAATCTCTACGCCAGGCAGCGCGTGGATCACGTGCGCAAGCTCCTGGAGGAGATCGGCCTCGAGGCGGAACGCGTGCGGATGATCAACGTTTCGGCGGGCATGGGCGTGCAGTTCGCCGAGCTCGCCACGCAGATGGCGGAGACGATCGCGGCGCTGGGCCCGAATCCCCTGCACACCCGCAGCGCGCCCCCTGCGCAGCAGGACGCGGCGGTGGAAGAGATGTCATGAGAGCGAGAGGTCGCCTCGCGCGGCGCTCCGCGCCACAGGATGGAGACGGATCATGATCGTCGCTGAGCAAAAACCGCTGCAGGCCGTGCTGGAGATGTTGCG
>JAOUNA010000166.1 GCA_029881215.1 Myxococcales bacterium
GGGGTTGAGCCCCGGGCTTTCACACCCGACTTGCCAAGCCGCCTACACGCGCTTTACGCCCAATGATTCCGAACAACGCTTGCACCCTCCGTATTACCGCGGCTGCTGGCACGGAGTTAGCCGGTGCTTCCTTTGGAGGTACCGTCAGATTCCCGCCCTATTCGAACGGAAACTATTCTTCCCTCCCGACAGAGGTTTACGACCCGAGGGCCTTCATCCCTCACGCGGCGTTGCTGCGTCAGGCTTTCGCCCATTGCGCAAAATTCCCGACTGCTGCCTCCCGTAGGAGTCTGGACCGTGTCTCAGTTCCAGTGTGGCTGATCATCCTCTCAGACCAGCTACCCATCATCGCCTTGGTGAGCCGTTACCTCACCAACAAGCTAATGGGACGCAGGCTCATCTCCAGGCGGTAGCTTGCAAGCAGAGGCCACCTTTTGCCGCATCGTCCAGAGACGTTGTGGTCTTATCCGGTATTAGCCCCAGTTTCCCGGGGTTGTCCCAAACCCGAAGGCAGATTACCCACGCGTTACTCACCCGTGCGCCACTCGTGTGCCCCCCGAAGGGGGCCTTACCGTACGACTTGCATGTCTTAGGCACGCCGCCAGCGTTCGTTCTGAGCCAGGATCAAACTCTCCAGTTCAAACCTAGCCCCGACGCCACATCCCACGCCGCGCACTGCGCGACGCAGGCTGTATGCGCCGAGTTGTTCGGAAGACGATGCCCCGCAACATCGCAATGCCGCGGTGCACCCTCTCGAATGGGAAATACATGTCCCTATTGGCCGTCAATCGAGCGTTCCCTCGCTCGATCGACCGCACGCTATTCAGTTTTCAAAGACCGAGCTATACCGCCGCGAAGCCTGTGGGGGGCCTCCGGGGCTGGAGCGGTTCGGGTGGCCGTGCCACCCGTGGAAACCGGGCACGGAAATCTACGAGACACGGACTCTCCGGTCAAGAGGGGGGCCGGCAGGTTTCGAAGGGATGTTGGCGGTTTACCGCAGAATCCCCTTGGGGCTAGGCGAGCGAGACCCACGCGAAACGCCGCTTGCCGACGCGGATCAGGTAGCGACCGGGCGCCAGGTACAAGGCGGCGTCCTGCACGGGCTCTCCGTCGATCTGCACGGCTTTCTGCCCCACCAGGCGGCGTGCCTCGCCGCGCGATCCCACGAAATCGAGCGCCTCGAGGAGCTCCAAGAGACCCATCCGGCCGCCCGATCCGACCGCAAACGATCGCTCCGGAATGTCGTCCGGGATCTCCTTGCGCTGCACGACGCTGCGGAAGCGCTCCGCTGCGCTGTGCGCCGCCTCCGCGCCGTGGAAGCGCTCGACCAGCGCGGCGGCGAGTGCGTGCTTGAAGGCCAACGGGTCGCCCGCGCCCCGCGCCAGCGCTTCCCGCTCGCCGCAGAGCTGCTGCCATTCCCCGGCGTTCAGGTGGTCGAAGTACTCGATCATCAGCGTGTCCGAGATGCTCATGAGCTTCCCGTACATCTCGGCGGGTGCCTCGGTCACGCCGATCGCGTTGTCGAGGCTCTTCGACATCTTCTCCACACCGTCGAGTCCGACCAGGAGCGGGTGGGTGATCACCGCCTGCGCCGGCTGTCCGTAGTCGCGCTGGATCTCTCTCGCCATCAGCAGATTGAACGTCTGGTCCGTACCGCCGAGCTCGATGTCCGCGCGCAGAGCCACCGAGTCGTAAGCCTGCGCGAACGGGTAGAGCAATTCGTGCACCGCGATGGGCTCGCCCGCCGCATAGCGCTTCGCGAAGTCGTCGCGCTCCAGGAGTCGCGCCACCGTGTAGTGAGAGCAAAGTCGCACGAAGTCGCTCGGCGACAGTGCATCCATCCACTCGCTGTTGAAGCGCACCTCGGCGCGCTTCACGTCGAGGACCAGGCCCGCCTGCTCTACGTACGTCGCCGCGTTGGCCCTCACTTCCTCCGTCGAGAGCGCAGGACGCGTCTTCTTCTTACCCGATGGGTCGCCAATGCGTGCGGTGAAGTCACCGACGAGGAAGATGGGCGTGTGACCGAGCGCTTGGATCCGCTGCAGCTTGTTCAGCACCACGGTGTGTCCGATGTGGATGTCGGGAGCGGAGGGATCCATGCCGAACTTCACGCGCAGGGGCCTGCCCGCGCGCAGCGCCTCGCCGAGCCGCTGGCGCAGATCCTCCTCGCCGTGGAAATCCACGGCGCCGTCCCGCATCACCTCGAGGTGACGTTCGACTTCCCGCTCGATCTCGGCCGCGCTCACGCCCGTCTCGCAATCCAGCGCAATCCCATCTCCGTCACGATGGCATCCATCCGGCGATCGCGCGAGTCGTGGGGCACGCGGGGCACGATCTGCAGCTCGAAAGCCGCGCCAATGAGCCTCGGCAGGGACGCCGAGTCGCCCGAGAGCAGGCGGTCGTAGTAACCCTTGCCGTGGCCCAGCCGGTTGCCCTGCGCGTCGAAGGCGAGCCCGGGCACGACGGCGACGTCTGCGGCGCTAAGCTCGACGGCCGGGTAGGCATCCGGCGGCTCCAGCACGTCGAACCCGCCCGGGCGGAGTGCATCCCAGTCCTCGACCCGGGCAAACTCGATCCGATGCTGCCGGATGCGGGGCAACAGGCGCAGAATTCCAAGCGCCCCGAGGCGCTCGAAGAGAACGCGCGTTGGCAGCTCGCCGGGCAGGGCGGCGTAGAGCGCGACGCGCTCCGCCATCCGAACCGCGGCGGCGTCCAGCAGATGCCCCGCGACCGCCCGGCCAGCCGCTTCCGCCTGCGCCGGGGCGACCGCGCGGCGGCGGCCCTGCATCGTGCGGCGCAACCGCCGCTTCTCGGCTACCAGCGCGTTCGACATCGGCGTGCGATCGCGCCGGGCGATTCAGCCCGCCTGGACCAGCGCGGCGGACTCGACCCGATCGATCAGGGCGCGCAGGCGCTCGGGATCCGCTCCCCCCTCCGCGTTCCGATCCTTCTCTTCGAGGAGCTCTCGCGCCATGTTGAGCGCGGCGAGCAAGGCGACGTCCCGTGAATCCACGGTTCCGGTTCGCTGCTCGACGTAATTCATGGTCTCGTCGACGTAGCGCGCAATGCGCTGCAGAACCTCGGGCTCCTCGTCGCTCCGGATGTGGAACTCTCGGCCGCGAATCGTGACCGCAACCGAGCGCTTCGCGCTCACTGCGGATCTTCCAGGTTCTGCATCTGCGCGCCGAGCTGATCGATCTGCGCGATCAGCTCGTCGATGCGTTTCGCCACGTCCTGGCGGCGCTGGTTGGCCGCGAGAAGCTGCTCTTCCAGATCGCGAATGCGCCGGGTCTTGTCCTCGAGCTGATCGAGCAGCTCACCGTTGCGCTGCACGCAGCGTTCGTGCTGGGATACGAGTCCGGCCACGGCCCGCTCGAGTCGAGCGAAGTCGTAGGTACGATGGCTCACACCTTCAGAATTTCGAGACGAAATGGCACACCCCCGACGGCGTGACCGATCCTACCCATACCAGCCAAACGCCGTCAAGAAACGATGCGCCTCAGAGGCAAGTGTGCGCGACGATTGAGAAAAAAATCACCGACGCCGAGAGGCTCCGAGCTGGATCCGGGGAAGATTCGCCCGCCTCCCGCCGCGCGGTGCGGATTCACGCTTCATCCCGCCGCTCGCCGCGCCGCCGCGCCGGCGATCCCCGCTCCGTCCCGTCCAACAGCGCGCGCATCCGATCCGGAAAGTTGGTGAACAATCCATCCACACCGAGCGCGATCAGGCGCCGCATCGCAGCCAGCGCATCCACCGTATAGACGAACACGGAGAGATCGGCCGCGTGCGCGCGCTCGACGCGAGCGGCGTCGAGCAGGGAAGACGCAAGGTGCACGGCCTCGGCTGCCACGGCGCGCGCGCGCGCGAGCCAGCGGTCCGGTGCGCGGCGCGAGACGAGAACGCCGATACGTGCCGCGGGAGCGCAGTCGCGCAGACGCTCGAGGATGTCGTCCTCGAACGAAGAAAAGAGCGTCCGCGCGAGCAGCCCGCGCCGCTCGACCGCCTCGACGGCGGCGCGCTCCAGGCCGGCATACGCGCCCCTGCTGCCCGACTTGAGCTCGAGATTGAAGGCAATCTGCTCGCCGAAACGGTCGAGGACCTCGTCGAGCGTTGGCACGCGCTGCCCCGATCCCGCGTCGAGTGCGCGCACCTCTTCGAGTGTCGCGTCTGCGATCTCACCGCGGCCGCCGAGCCCGCGCAGGTCCGCGTCGTGGATCACGACGATCGCTGCGTCCCGGGTGCGGTGCAGATCGATCTCGATCATGTCGGCGCGCTGCTCGACGGCCAGGGCGTAGGCGGCGAGCGTGTTCTCGGGGGCGCGCCCGGACGCGCCGCGGTGCGCGATCACGAGCGGCGCTGTGGCGCCGGGCGTGCGCCTCACGCTCCGGCCCAGCCCCGGGAGCGCTCGACCGCCCGTTTCCAGCCGGCGTAGAGGCTCTCGCGGCGCTCGGCGCACAGATCGGGCTCGAACACCGTCCGCTCGCCCGCAGCCGCGCCGATCTCGCTCATCTCCCGCCAGAAGCCCGCACCCAGCCCCGCGAGCCCCGCGGCGCCGAGGGCCGTGACCTCGAGCACGGCGGGTCGTTCCACCGGAACCCCCAGGACATCGGCCTGGAACTGCATCAGGAAGTCGTTCCGGCACGCGCCGCCGTCGACGCGAAGCGTATCGAGCGTCAGCGAAGCGTCGCGCTGAACGCACTCGACGATGTCGCGCGTCTGGTACGCAATGGACTCGAGCGTGGCCCGAATCAGGTGCGCGCGCGTCGTGCCGCGTGTGATCCCGACGATCGTGCCCCGCGCCCGCTCGTCCCAGTAGGGAGCGCCGAGTCCGACGAAGGCCGGCACGAGATACACACCGCCCGTATCCTCGACAGAGCGCGCGGCCGCCTCGGAATCGCCCGCCCTCTCGAGCAAGCCGAGGCCATCCCGCAGCCACTGCACCGCCGCGCCGGCGACGAAGACGCTGCCCTCGAGCGCGTAATCGACGCGCCCGCCGATCCCCCAGGCGATGGTGGTGACGAGCCCGGTGCGCGACACCGGCGCTTCGCTGCCCGTGTTCATCAGCAAGAAGCAGCCGGTCCCGTAGGTGTTCTTCGCCTTGCCCGGCTCCGCGCAGCGCTGCCCGAAGAGCGCCGCCTGCTGGTCGCCCGCGACGCCCGCGATGGGGATTTCCGCGCCGAACCACTCTGCATCCGCGACCCCGAAGCATCCACTCGTATCGCGGACTTCGGGCAGCATGGCGCGAGGAATGCGCAGCGCCTCGAGCAGCAGCTCGTCCCAGGCGCGCGTGTGGATGTTGTAGAGCAGCGTGCGCGACGCGTTCGAGTATTCGGTGGCGTGCACGCGGCCCCTCGTGAGCCTGTGGATCAGCCAGCTGTCGACCGTGCCGAACGCCAGCTCGCCGCGCTCCGCGCGCTGCTGGAGCCCCTCGACGGCATCGAGGATGAAACGGATCTTGGTCCCGGAAAAATACGCGTCGATCACCAGACCGGTCCGCGCCCGCACCTCCTGCTCGAGACCCCGCGCGCGCAGCGCCTCGCAGATCGGTGCGGTCTGGCGCGACTGCCAGACGATGGCCCGGTGCACCGGCTGCCCGCTGCTCCGATCCCAAACGAGCGCGGTCTCGCGCTGGTTGGTGATGCCGATCGCCGCGATGTCCCGGCCCGTCGCCCCCGCGGCCCGCAGCGCCCCTCGCGCCGCCCGCAGCTGACTCTCCCAGAGCTCGATCGGATCGTGCTCGACCCAGCCCGGCTGCGGAAAATGTTGCGGAAACTCGTGCTGATCCACCGCCACGATGGTTCCCGCCCGATCGAAGAGAATCGCGCGGGAAGACGTCGTGCCCTGGTCGAGAGCCATCACGTACCGACCCATCCCGCCTCCTTCGGCCTGCGCGCGAGCGCGCTGCGCGCGGCCTTCTAGTCTTCGAAGAGTGCGTCCACGAATTCCTCCGCACGAAAGTCGCGCAGATCCTCGACCGACTCGCCCACCCCCACGTGCGTCACGGGGATCCCGAATTCGTCCGCCAGACCGACGATGACGCCGCCCTTTGCGGTTCCATCGAGCTTGGTGAGCACGAGCCCCGTCACGGATGCCACCTCCGTGAACAGGCGCGCTTGCGAGATCGCGTTCTGGCCGGTATTCGCGTCGAGGACGAGGAGCGTCTCGTGGGGCGCGCCCGCGAGGTCCCTGCCGATCACGCGAACCATCTTGCCGAGCTCCTCCATCAGCGGCTTCTTCGTCTGCAGGCGACCGGCTGTGTCGATGATCGCGACATCCATGTTGCGTGCGACGGCGGCCTTGACCGTGTCGAAGGCCACCGCGGACGGATCGCCTCCGGCGCGACCCGCGATGACCTCGCACCCGACCCGCTCGCCCCAGATCTGCAGCTGCTCGATGGCGGCGGCGCGAAAGGTATCGGCCGCACCCAGGATCACCCCGTATCCCGCCGCGCTGTAACGGGCCGCGAGCTTTCCAATCGTCGTGGTCTTGCCCGAGCCGTTCACCCCGAGCACGAGGATCACGTGCGGGCGCGCCGCGATCCGAAGCCGCGTCTCGGGCTCCACACGGCGCAGCTTCTCGAGCATCGCATCGCGAAGCACGCGGCGAACCGTGTG
>JAOUNA010000026.1 GCA_029881215.1 Myxococcales bacterium
CCAATCGATAATTCATGATCTTGCACTCCCTCTTTCTGCCTGGCGCGCTCCCGTCCCATTCCACCAACAGAGGCCCCCCGCTTCTCCGAGCATTCGCGTGGGCGCCGCGGGCTGCCGCCTCTCCCCTTCTACGCGTGCGAGGGCACCGCGGTCAATGATCTCTCGAGCTCCGCCCCGTGCCGGCGACGCCACAGACCCGCGCGATCCCAGCCCCGCCACCAGCAGCAGCGAGCGTCCGGGCTCGGGCACAAAGAGCGTGAGCTTCAAGATTCCCATGGCGCCGGTATGTCGGTGCCACAGCGCATCGCAATTGGGGAAGTCCCACCGCGCGATCTGCGACGCGACGAGCTGGATCGTTCTCCCTGCATACGGGGTGCGGTTGTCACAGCCGTTCCGCCTGAACCGTGTCGGGAACGGCTCCCCCGCGCCTGTGGGAAACCCGTTGCCGATTCAACTATTCAACTACGTCCCCCCGTCAACTGACGAGGCGCCGGCGGTGGGAGGCAAATCCCTTTGCCGGCAAGCATTTCGGCGATCGGGGCGATCTCAGCCCCAGGCTCAAATAACTGTTTATAAAAAAGTTATCACTTTCTGATCCTTGGAGTTTACACTGCCCAGAAGCAGATCGCGGACTCGGCTAATACACGCTGCGTTTTCGGGACACCCGATGACTGCGATTCTGCAAGATCGAAGTGGGGCTGCCGCCGGCCTCTCGCCTCCCCTGCGGCGCTCCCAGTCGAGCACCGCAGAATGCGGAGGAGATCAAATGCGGGATTCCAGTTTCTCATGGACACGCACGCGCATTCTGGTGACGATTCTGACTCTCGTGCTGGTTGGCGTCGCAAGCCATGCGGTATCTCCGGATGATGGGTTCGCTCCGAGCCTCAGCGGACTCGGGGCGTTCGCATGGTCAATTATCCCTCAATCCGACGGGAAGATCTTGATCGGAGGCAGCTTTGCGAGCGTCGATGGAGTGGCCCGCAACACCTTCGCCAGATTGGACTCCGACGGGACGCTCGATGTCTCGTTCGATCCTGCCCCCAACGCCTTGGTCTCTTCCATCGCCGTACAAGCAGATGGGAAGATACTGATCGGTGGATCGTTCACGAGTGTCGCCGGCGCCACTCGCCATCTCCTCGCTCGACTGAATCCCGATGGCAGCGTCGATCTCTCGTTCGACCCCGACGTCAGCGGCATTTCAGTAGACGCGATCGCCCTCCAATCCGACGGAAAGATCCTGATCGGTGGTGACTTCGCAGCTGTCGACGCCGTTGGGAGAAGCAACCTTGCCCGACTCCACTCGGATGGAACTCTCGATGGCTCCTTCGATCCGAGCGCAAACGACGACGTGTCAGAACTGGTCGCTCAGCCCGACGGCAAGATCCTGGTCGGAGGCTGGTTCACGGAGATCGCCGGGTCGCTCCAGGGCCGGATCGCCCGCCTGCGTCTCGATGGTTCCCTGGATACGACGTTCACGGTCACTCCCAACGGTGGTGTCCGAACCATCGCGATTCAGTCGGACGGCAAGATCCTCATCGGGGGTGGGTTCACCACCGTGGACGGCATGCTGCGTCGCCGCCTCGCCCGCCTGAACGATGACGGCAGCCTCGACACCCCCTTCAATCCCGACGTTCGGTTCAACGAGCTGATCGACGTGGTGGTGCAATCCGACGGGAAGATTCTGTTCGGCGGCCCCGGCTCCGTGGTCGGCACGGTGACGCGAAACAACATCGCTCGACTCAACTCTGACGGGAGTCTCGATGCGGACTTCAATCCGAACGCCAATGGGCCCGTATACGCGATTCTTGTCCAGTCTGATGGCAAGATCATGGTTGGTGGCGCCTATACGACCATGGCCAGCGTCACGCGCAACGGGCTTGCGCGGCTCCATTCGAGCGGCGCGCTGGACGACACCCTGAATCCGAACGCGAACCTTCCGGTCTTCAGCAACATCGTGCAGCCAGACGAGAGGATCCTGATCGGGGGCCAGTTCGCGACCGTGGGCGGCGTGACCCGGAATCGCGTCGCGCGATTCATTCCGGATGGAAGCCTAGACGGGTCCTTCGTCGCCAACGTCGGGCAGACCTTTCCCATCAAGAGCGTCTTCGCGGTGGCATTGCAGATGGACGGCAAGCTCGTCATCGGGGGGGATTTTACTGTCGTCGACGGCCAATCGCGAAACCGTATCGCACGCCTGAACCCAGACGGCTCTCTGGATTCATCGTTCAACCCGAATGCGAACGGTCCCGTCCGCGCGCTCGCGATCCAGACAAATGGCAGGATCGTCGTCGCCGGTGGCTTTACTACGCTGAGCGGTGTGGCACGAAGCTACATCGCTCGCCTCAACTCCGACGGTACCCTCGATGGCACGTTCAATGTGACCGTCAACAGTGGGATCAATGCGATTCTCTTGCAGCAGAGTGGAAGGATCATCATCGGCGGTGGGTTCACCACGGTAAACGGTGTCGGGCGTAGCCTGATCGCGCGCCTCAACGCCGATGGGAGCTTGATTGATGGCTTCGATGCGAACATGTTCGGAGTGTCCGTCAACGCAATCGCGATTCAAGAAGACGGAAAGCTCGTCATCGGTGGCCCATTCGGACAAGTTGGAGGGTTCGATCGGCCAAGGCTCGCACGCATCACGGGCGCTTCGGGGAGCCTGGACACGTCGTTCGTCCCGGATGCTCTGAATGCCGACGTGGAGTCGATCGTCGTCCAGACAGACGGAAGGATCCTGATCGGCGGCTTGTTCACGACGATCGGGGGCGTGGTCACGCACGAACTCGCCAGGCTGAATTCGGACGGAAGCAGGGACACGACATTCTTCGCCAGCTTGACTGACACGGTCTATTCGGTGGCGCTTCAGTCGGATGGAAAGATCCTGGTGGGCGGAAGCTTCACGGTCATCGGGATCACAGGACGAAACCACGCGGCGCGACTGACGAACCCCGACGCGGCGTTCCAGTCGCTCTCGGCTTCGCAAGATGGCTCCACAGTCACCTGGCTCAGGAGCGGCGCCGCGCCAGAGCTGGAGCTGGTCGTCTTCGAAGAATCTAGCGACGCCAGCGTTTGGAGCCTTCTTGGCAGCGGAGCGCGAATCGCGGGCGGGTGGCAGCTGTCGGGCCTCTCGTTGCCCGCGGACCAGAATTTGTACATACGCGCCCGGGGTGTCTCGAGAGGAGGCTGGCATAACGGATCTTCGTCCGTCCTCGAGTCCGTCAGGGTCGTGTACCTCCCGGAGCCGCACGCCGTGGCCCTGCTCGCGGCGGGCGCAGGTGTCCTCGTGGTGCTGCGAAGAGTGAGGCAACGGGGCTGATGGATCCGTTACCCGCTCGCCCGCCTGCGCGGCGTGCCGCCGGTTCCGCAGGGCGTTGACGAACGTCGCTGGCTGCGGCCTCACCCTTTTTTGTCACACACCACGGGCGAGGCCGACTGTCAACGTCAATGACCCCCCGGCCCCTTGGAGCCGGGGGGTAGGTCGGCCTGCACGAACGAGCTGGGCTCGAGCAGCCCGTCGCCAGCGTGGGCGGAGATAGCGTCCGGAGCGGCACGGTGTCGGGCAGCGCTCTACGCGCCGCTATGCCCGCATGGCGGACGAGGCGCTGATCCCCGTGCTCCGGCCCCAGGCGCTGACACCGCAGGGTGGCACCTTGCCCCGCGCTCATCCCCCGGGCCAGCTGGGGTGCTCGAACCACCCGGGAAGGAGGAGGAATCTGGCGTCCCCAACGGGAGTCGAACCCGTGTTGCCGCCTTGAAAGGGCGGAGTCCTAGGCCACTAGACGATGGGGACGCTCTTGGGGGCGGCAGCATAACGCGGGCGGCGCGGCGCTGCCGCCGGCGGCGCCCGCCGCGCGGGCTAGGCCGGGCCCGGCGTCTTGGTATCGACCACCCGCCACAGGTACCAGGCCGCGACGCTGCGGTACGGGCGCCAGGGCTCGGCGAGCGCCTCGAGCTCGGCGCGCTTCGGCAACGTCTCCAGCGCGTAGAGCTGCATGGCGCTCTTGCGCACGCCGTAGTCACCGACGGGCAGCACGTCCGGCCGCCCGAGCGAGAACATGAGCAGCATGTGGGCGGTCCACTCGCCGATGCCGCGCACCTGGGTCACCGCCTCCACGACGGCCTCGTCGGGCATGCGGTACAGGCGGCGTCCGTTCAGGGTGCCGTCCTCGAAGGCCTGGGCCACGGCGCGCAGCGCGGCGATCTTCTGGCGCGAGAGTCCGGCCTTGCGCAGCGCTGCATCCCGCGCCGCGAGCAGCTGCGCGGGCTTCGGGGTGCGGCCGCCGAAGCCGGCCAGGAAGCGGCGCTCGATGGCCGAGGCGGCGGCCCCCGCGAGCTGCTGGTAGATGATGGACTGCAGCAGCGCTGCGTAGGGATTGCCGCTCGGGCGCAGCGCGCAGGGCCCCGCCCAGCGGATCACCGCGGCGAGCACCGGATCGCGCCGCCGCAGCGTGCGGCAGGCGCGGCTGCGGGTGGCGGGGTCGAGGCGATCGCTCATGGCGCGTCAGCATACCGGACCCTGCGGGCGGCCCGGAAACCTCTCAAGATGAGGGGAATTTCACTCGAAACGTCCGATCTGCGAGAGCACTGGAGATCCGGACCGGGCTCGCCGATAGGCAGGTGCATGGCAGAACGCAGCGAGCGGAAAGCGGGGGGCGCCGCCGCCTCCCCTGTCCCGAGTGGTGCGGAGCCGGTCCAGCGCGCCGGCCTGCGCACCGCGCTCGGACTCGAGGAGCTGCTCGAGCATCTCGTCGCGCAGGAGCTGCTCTCCGAGAAGCAGATGGGCGACGTGCTCGGCCGCGCCACCACGCTGCGCAGCACGGTGCTCAAGGAGCGCGTCGGCTCGGTGCGTTCGCAGGCCGCCGCGCGCTACGACGTCACCCCCGCCGAGATCGTGAACGCGGCGCGGCTGCCGCACCCCGCGCGCAGCCGCCAGCGCATCGACGAGAACGCCGTCGCCGAGGCCCTCGCGCGCGCCGCCGGCACGCCCTATCTCAAGATCGACTCACTCAAGATCGACAACGACCTGGTGGCGAAGACGCTCTCGCGCCCCTTCGCGCGGCGCCACGTGGTCGTGCCCGTGGGCCACAAGGACGGCGCGCTGGTGCTCGCCGTCACGGATCCCTTCGACAGCGCGCTGCGCGAATCCCTCGAGAATCTGATCCACGAGCCCCTGCGCTACGTGGTCTCGGCCAAGAGCGACATCATCGCGATCATCGATCGCGTCTACGGATTCCGCTCGAAGGTCTCGCAGGCGCAGGCGAAGCTCGGCGAGGGCAGCCGACACGGCGCCCTGGTGCAGCTGGTGGAGCTGCGCTCGAACGACGAGCTGGCGACGACCACCTCGGACGAGCACGTCATCGCCGCCGTGGACTACCTGCTCAACTACGCCTTCGAGCAGCGCGCCTCCGATCTGCACCTCGAGCCGCGCGCCCACGATGCGGTGATCCGCTTCCGCATCGACGGCATCCTGCACGACATCGAGACCCTTCCGATCCTGGTGCACGCCGCGGTGGTCTCGCGGGTCAAGGTGATGGCGGGCATGAACATCGCCGAGCGGCGCCGTCCGCAGGACGGCCGCATCAAGACGCAGCGCGCCCAGGGCGAGGTCGAGCTGCGCGTGTCGAGCATGGCCACGGCCTACGGCGAGAAGATCGTGATCCGCGTCTTCGACCCGGGCGTGCTGATGACCGACCTGCGCGATCTCGGCTTCACCACCGGCGAGCGCGAGCGCTTCGAGAAGTGGATCACCTGTCCGAACGGGCTGATCCTGGTGACGGGGCCCACCGGCTCGGGCAAGACCACCACCCTGTATTCGACGCTCCGCTACCTCTCGGGCCCGGAGATCAACATCACCACGGTGGAAGATCCGATCGAGATGGTCGACCCGCGCTTCTGCCAGGTGCAGGTCAATCCACAGATCGATGTCACCTTCGCCAACGCCCTGCGGACGATCCTGCGCCAGGATCCGGACATCATCATGGTGGGTGAGGTGCGCGACACCGAGACGGCCAACATGGCGGTCCAGGCCGCGCTCACCGGCCATCTGGTCTTCTCGACGCTGCACACGCGCAACGCCGCGGGCGCCATCACGCGCATGGTCGAGCTCGGCGTCGAGCCCTTCCTGCTCTCCAGCGTGCTGCGCGGCGTGGTCGCGCAGCGCCTGATCCGGCGCATCTGCGAGGACTGCGCGGTGGAGGGCACGCTCAACCCGGACCAGGTCACGGCGCTCGCCATCAAGGTGCCGGCCGAGCGGCGCGAGCGCCTCAAGGTGCGCTGGGGCGAGGGCTGCGCCGCCTGCCGCCACACGGGCCTCTACGGGCGCACGGGCGTGTTCGAGATGCTCGACATCGGCAAGCGCGTGCGCGCGCTCGTGAACGAGGGCCGGGACGCGAACGAGATCCACCACGCGGGCCGCATCGAGGGCATGGAGAGCCTGCGCGAGGCGGCGCTGCGCAAGCTCGCCGACGGTGTCACCACCTTCGAAGAGGTGGCGCGCGTCGCGGTGGACACGGAATGAGCAGCGCCACGGTCGAAGAGCTGCGCGCGCTGATCCGCTCGGGCTGGCGCCTGATCGCGCTCGAGAGCTTCGAGGAGGAGCGCGCCGTCAACCTGCTCGAGCGCGTCGCCCAGGCGTGCGAGCGGCGCTGCGAGACCTGGTCGCTCGCCGCGGGCCTCGGCCTCACCGAGCACGGCGAGGGATCGCTGGACGCGGGCCTGCAGGCGATCGAAGCGTGCGAGGAGCCCACGCTCTTCGTCCTGCTCGACGCCCATCGGCTGCTCGGCGATGCCATCGCGCTGCGGCGCCTGCGCGATCTGCTGCCCACGCTGGCCAGTCGGCGCCAGTGCATCGTGCTGCTCGGACCCGTGTTCGATCTGCCCATGGAGCTGGTGCGGGAGGCGGGGCGCGTGGAGCTGCCCCTGCCCGCGGCCGCGGAGCTGCGCCATCTCTTCGGGCGCGTCCTCGAGCAGAGCGAGATGAAGAGCGATGAGACCTGCCTGGGCGACGCCGTGCGCGGCGCGCTCGGCCTCGCCGCGACCGAGGCGGTGCGCGTCTTCCGCAAGGCGCTCCGCTCCGCGGGTGCGCTCGACGCGAACGCCGTGGCCGAGATCGTGCGCGAAAAGCGCCGCGCCCTGCGCCGCACGCCCGCCCTCTCCTTCCACGACGACGCCACCGAGCTCGCGGACGTGGGCGGCCTGGGCGAGCTCAAGCACTGGCTCGCCGAGCGGCGCCGCGCCTTCACGGACGAGGCGCGCCACTTCGGCCTGCCGGTGCCGCGCGGCCTGCTGCTGCTCGGCGTCCAGGGCTGCGGCAAGTCGCTGTGCGCCAAGGCCGTGGCGCGCGAGTGGCAATTTCCGCTGCTGCGCCTGGATCTGGCCTCCGCCTTCGGCGGCGGCGCCCAGAGCCCCGAAGCCGCCATGCGCGAGGCCACCCAGGTGGCGGAATCGCTCGCGCCCGCCGTGCTCTGGATCGACGAGATCGAGAAGGGCTTCGCCGCCACCGCGGACGATCCGCGCGCGAGCCGCATCTTCGGCTCGTTTCTCACCTGGCTCTCCGAGAAGCAATCCTCGGTCTTCGTCGTCGCCACCGCCAACGACGTCACCGGTCTGCCCCCCGAGCTGCTGCGCCGCGGGCGCTTCGACGAGCTCTTCTTCGTGGATCTCCCGACCCCGAGCGAGCGCGAGGAGATCCTCGCCATCCACCTGCGCAAGCGCGGGCGCGATCCGCTGCAGTACAAGCTCGAGGAGCTCGCGCTCGCGGCCGAGCGCCTCACCGGCGCGGAGCTCGAGCAGGTCGTGACCGCGGCGCTCTACGTGGCCTTCGCGGAGTCGCGCGAGCTCGCGGAAGCCGATCTGATCAACGCCATCGAAGAGACCGTTCCGCTGTACGATACCTACGAGGAGCGCATCAAGGAGCTGCGCGATTGGGCGCGCGGCCGGGCGCGGCCGGCCTCCCTGGATGCGAAGATCGTGGATCTCTTCGCCGCGCGCTGAACGCGGTAGAATCGCCGGCATGCAGGACATCGAAATCCACCGGGAGCGGGCCCAGAACATCTGGTCGAGCTTCTCCCGCAAGTTTCCGCCGGTCGCGCAATCCACCCAGCTCGACCCGATCTCGTCGTTCGACATGGGGCGCATCGGCGGACTCTCGAGTGCGAAGGAAGAGATCCAGACCTACGCCTGCGCCGCCACCGACCCCGAGGTCTACGTGCGCTGGGGCACCCATCCCCCTTCGGGTCTGCTGCTCATCGGCCAGCGCGGGGTGGGCAAGCGGCTGCTCGGTCGTTCGCTCGCGAGCCTCACCCACACGTCCTTCCTGTGCGTGTACATCCCGCGCCTCGTGCTCGAGGTGGTGCATCGCGGCGGCAACGTGGGCGAGCTCGTGACCGAGTGGTCGAACACGCTCGAAGAGATGCCGCCGGTGACCACCTTCTTCAACGAGCTCGAGTTCTCGCAAGTCGAGGAGATCGGAACGCGGCGGCCCGATCTTCCGGTGGGCCCCGTCATGGATTTCCTGCTCGATCTGATGGATCGCACCATCGCCTTCGAGCACACCCTGGTGGTGGGCGCGACGAGTCATCCGGACACGCTGCGGCGCGCCTTCGCCCAGCCCGGACGCCTCGAGCGCGTCGTCGAGGTGACTCCCGTCTTTCCGGGCGACATCGTTGCCGCGCTCAAGATCCACGCCAGCGACGCGGAGAAGCGCTCCGGTCGCCCCCTCTTCCTCGACGTCGACTGGGACCTCGTCACGAGCGGCTTCCACCATTCCGCTGCCGGCGACTGGGTGCACATCCTGCACGCCGTGCTGCGCCGCAAGGCGCGCCACGAGGCCGCGGGGGAAGCGGTCGCGCCGATCTCGTCGCAGGACTTGATCGACGAGGTGGAGCGCTTCAAAAACGCGAGCAGTCGGCTCGTCGTTTCCAAACCCGGCACCTACGTCTGAACCGGCATGGGCACCTGGATCGTCACCGGCGGCGCGGGCTTCATCGGCTGCAATTTCGTCCGGAGCGCGCTGCGCGAAGCCGATGCGCGCATCGTGGTCGTGGACAAGCTCACCTACGCGGGCAATCTCCAGAACCTGCGCGACGTCGCCGAGCATCCGCGCTTCCAATTCGTGCACGCCGACATCGCCGACCGCGCCGCCCTCGAGTCGATCTTTCGCGATCACGCGCCGGAGGCCGTGCTCAACTTCGCGGCCGAGACGCACGTGGATCGCTCGATCGACGGCCCCGCGGCCTTCGTCCAGACGAACGTGGTCGGCACCTTCGAGCTGCTCGAAGCCGCGCGCCAGCACGTCGCGGCGCTCGCGCCGGGCCAACGCGAACGCTTCCGCTTCCTGCAGGTCTCGACGGACGAGGTCTACGGCTCGCTGGGACCCAGCGGCGCCTTTTCCGAAACCACGCCCTACGAGCCCAACTCGCCGTACTCCGCCTCCAAGGCGGGCGCCGATCACCTGGTGCGCGCGTACCACGCCACCTACGAGCTGCCGACGCTCGTCACGAACTGCTCGAACAACTACGGGCCCTACCAGTTTCCGGAAAAGCTGCTGCCCCTGATGATCTTGAACGCGATCGAGGGCAAGCCGCTCCCGATCTACGGCGACGGCGGCAACATCCGCGACTGGCTCTATGTCGAGGATCACTGCGCTGGAATCCTGCTGGCGCTCGAGAAGGGTCGGCCCGGCGAGAAGTACAACTTCGGCGGAAACAGCGAGCGAACCAACCTCGAGATGGTGGACCTGGTGTGTGCGCTGCTCGAGCGCGCCCGCCCCGGCCGCGACAATCCCGCGCTCGCCCGCGCTGGCGTGCCGTGCTACGCAGACCTCAAGGAATTCGTGAAAGACCGGCCCGGGCACGACCGCCGCTACGCGATCGACGCGAGCAAGGCGCGCGAGGCGCTCGGCTGGACTCCGGCGCACGATCTCGAAGCAGGGCTCGCCGCCACCGTGGCCTGGTACCTCGAGCATCTGGATTGGTGCGCGGCGGTCCAGTCGGGCCGCTATCGGCGCGAGCGCCTCGGTCTCGGCGACCGCTAGGAATCCATGTCGAGAACACAGCCATGACCGCAGCTCTGGATCGAACCTGCGCGCTGTTGGAAGAGCGCTACGGAGAGCTCGGACGCGGCGCGGCGGCGCGCCTGCGCCAATGGCTCTCGGGCGCCCTGCCCCAGGCACACCCCGAGATCCTCGAACGGCATCTCGGAGCAGACCACGTCGATCTCGTCTTCGACGCCTTCTGGCAGGTCCTGCCCTTCGGCACCGGCGGCCGCCGCGGTCGGGTCGGCTACGGAGCCAACCGGATCAACGCGACGACGCTCGCCATGACCGTCCAGGGCCACTGCAACTATCTGCGCAGCACGCTCTCCACGCGCGACGATCTGCAGGTCGTCGTCGCCAACGACGTGCGCATCTTCAACGATCTGGCGGGCACCTACGCGTTCCTCGGCCCCGCGCACCCGCTGCTCGGCGTCTCGTCGCGCTCCCTCGGTCGGCTCGCCTGTGAGATCTACGCCGGCAACGGCATCACCGCCTGGTGTCCCCGCCCCGACGACGACAAGGCCACACTCACCACCCCGGAGCTCTCCTATCTCATCGCGGCGCTCGGCACGGAGGGCGGCGTCAACCTCTCCGCGTCGCACAATCCGCCCGACGACAACGGCGTGAAGATCTACGACGCCTACGGCAGCCAGCCGATCGCACCGGACGATCAGAAGCTCATCGACGTGATGGCCGACGCCACCGACGTGCGCTCCCTGCCCTTCGAAGAGGCGCTGGAGCGCGGCCTCGTGCGCGCGGTGCCCGAGGAACAGCACGCCAAGTACGTGGACCTCTACGTGGCTCTCTACGACGACATCTTCGAGCCGCTGCCGCAGCATCCCATCACCTACACGCCGCTGTGCGGCTGCGGAATGAGCACGGTGGGCAGCGTGCTCGAACGCCTGGGCTTTCCCCTGCTCGTGCCCGACGACCAGGGCGCGGACGGGCGTTTCTCGGCGATTCCCTTCCGCGCGCCGAACCCGGAGGTCTTCCAGGCCACGAAGCCGGCGCGCGATTTCGCGGACGCGCATGGCTCGAAGATCGTGCTCTCGAGCGATCCCGATGCCGATCGCGTCGGTCTCGAGATCAAGCTGCCCGACGGCAGCTGGTTCCACTTCGATGGCAACCAGATCGCTGCCGTACTCTGCTACTACCTGATGCTCGATCCGGCGGGCCCGAAACGCCGCGGCCTGGTCATCGAAACCCTGGTCACGACGAAGATCCTGCGCCGCGTGGTCGACGAGGCCGGAGACAGCTGCATCATCGACGACCTGCTGGTCGGCTTCAAGTATGTCGCCGATGTCCTGAAGCGGCTCGAGCGCGGCGAGGGATACCGCGGCGTCGACTGCTCGCCCGACCAGCTCGTGCTCGCGGCGGAAGAGAGCCACGGCGTGATCATGGTGCCGGCGATCCGCGACAAGGACGCCTCGCCGGCCTGCATGTATCTCGCGGCGCTGCATCAGCGCCTGGCCGCGGAAGGGAGCAATCTTCTCGATTACTACGTGGAGATCCTCGAGCGCCTCGGCGGCTACGACAACGTGAACCGTTCGATCACGATGATCGGCGCGGACGGCATGCTCAAGAAGGACCGGATCATGGCATCGCTCCGGCAGGACCCCCCGCGCAGCATCGGCAGCCAGGCCGTGCGTCGCTTCGTCGACTATTGGGACGAGCGCGAGTTCGGTCCTTTCGTCAGCGAATCGGATCGCCTGCCGCGTAACGTGATCCAGATGCAGACCGACGCGTTCATCGTCACCGTTCGGCCGTCGGGAACGGAGCCCAAGCTCAAGCTCTACTGCCAGCTGCTGCCGGACGCAGGTGCGGGACAGGAACGCGGACCCGCGCTTCTGCACGCCGTGCGCGAGCGCGCCAACGAGACCGCGCGCCAGGTGTACGGCGATCTCCTGAGACGCATCGATGTCTCGCTCGGCGCCGCGGGTCTGCTGCTTCCCGACATCGTCGACCTGGCGCAGAAGCTCGCCTTCGAGCAGCACACCGTGAAGGCGCTGCGCGCGGCGCTGGCGAGCGGCGCGCACGCCGAGCTCGACACACTGCTGGATTGGCTGCGCGATGCCGTGGCCCCCATGGCGCCGGGAACGGATGCGCTCCCCGCCGTGAAAGCGCCCATCGCGTGGCTGTGCGAAACGTGGCAGCGCGAGCAGCCGCGCCTGCCGCTGCTCGCCGCGCTGGCGGCCTGGGCCGAGAGCTAGCCGCCTCCGACCCGCATGGACGGGGCGCACCGGCCGCCGCCGTCTGCCCGCCGCGGCATCGGCAGCGGCCCGGGCGCGCATCCGGGAAGAAATTTCGGCGCGCCGCCGCCGCCGGCATCCGCTATTAGTACTCAGAGCCTAAGCGTGTTCGTCCGAAGCGGGAACCGAGGGGAGCAATCGTGAACGGCGGCGTCCGTCTCTCGAAGGTGCTGGTGGTGGACGATTCCGCCATCCTGCGCGACATGCTGCGGCTCTGCCTGGCCGCCCACGCCGATCGCGTGCTGACGGCCACGACCGCGCGCGAGGGCGAGAATCGCATTGCGGAGCACTGCGACATCGATCTGGTGATCGCGGAGACGCTCCTGCCCGACGGTGACGGCTTTCGGCTGCTGGCGTGTGTAAATTCTCTCGAAGCGCCGAAGCCCCGGGTGATTCTCACGGCGGTGGATGCGTCCGAAGAAGATGCCGACCGCGCCCTTCAAATGGGAGCAATTGGGTATCTTGCGAAGCCGATCGCGTTGCGCGACGTCGCCGCCATCCTGAAGCAGCACCGCGGCGAGTGGAGCGGCGTGCGCCGACCGCGGCGCCGCTCGCACGGCAAGGCGTGCGTGCTGGACCGGATCCGGACGGCCACCCGCCAGCGCAGCAGCCCGCCCCAGCTGTTCTGGTACCTGCGCGACGTGGGGGAGACGGGCGCATTTCTCGAGACCGAGTCGCCCATTCCGGTCGGAACCCGATTCGATCTCGAGCTCGAAGTGGGCAGCGCAAAGGTGCTCGTCAGCGCGAAGGTGGTGCGCGTCCAGGAGCCCGTGTGGGGCAACGCGGGAGGCGTGGGCGTGCACTTCACCGACTTCGGTGCCGATGCGCGCACGTACCTCAATCAGTACATCGAAGGCGAGACCTGCTGAGCCATCGCAGCGCGCGCGTCGCGAACGCTCAGAACAAGGCGCCCTGCTGCGCCGTGCCGGAAGCCGGCGCCAGGCAGGCGGGATCGTCGAAGCGCGGCTGGTTCACCCGATCGCTCACGGCGTGGAACACGACGGCGTCATCGGGCAGCGGCCGCAGCAGCGCCTGAAGCGCGGAAAGATCGCTCGGCTGCGTCTCGAGCCAGCGCGCCTCGTCCGCCGGGGCGAGGATGACGGGCATGCGCGGATGGATGTCGCGGAGGCACGGACTCGCCTCGGTCGTCAGCAGCGTACACGATTCGAGCACGTCCCCCGACGCATCTTCCCGGCGCTCCCAGAGCCCCGCGAAGGCAAACGGCGCCCGATCGCGCAGCCCGATGTGGTAGGCCTGCTTGGCTCCGCCGCGCTTCGCCCATTCGTAGAACCCGTTCGAGGGAACCAGGCAACGCCGCGCGCGGAACGCGGCGCGAAACGCCGGCTTCTGCGCAGCGGTCTCCGCGCGGGCGTTGATCATGCGGAAGCCGACGCGCGCGTCCTCGGCCCACGCGGGCACGAGACCCCAGCGCACGGGCGCCGCCAGGCGCCTGGCTGCGCTGGGATCGAGTCGAATCGACAGGATCTCCTGGCCCGGTGCGATGTTGTAGCGCGGCGCGAGCTGCGCCGGAGCCTCGATGCCGAAGCGCCGCGCCAGCTCCTCGGGACTCGACGTCAATGTGAACCGACCACACATCGCAGCGGCATTCTACCGCGCTGACGGATCCGCCGTCGCGTGCGGCGGCGGCGCGCGCCCTCCGGGCTCGTGCGCGCCGACCCCGCTACAGTACGCCCCCGCCGACCTCCGGAGAATCCCGTGCACCCGCACCCCGATCGAAACCGCGCCGACGCGCGCAGTGCCGGCAGCAGCCGAATCGTCGCCCTGCGCGGCGTCATCGGCGGCACCCTCATGGGGCTCGCGAACCTGGTGCCGGGCATCAGCGGCGGAACCATGCTGCTGGCAGCGGGCGTCTATCCGGGCTTCGTCGCCGCAATCGCCGAAGTGACCACCCTGCGCTTCCGCTTCCGCTCGCTCGTGCTGCTCGCGGCGATCGTCGGCTCCGCGGCGCTGGCGATTCTCATGCTCGCGGGAACGGTGCGGGATCTCGTCGTGCACGAGCGCTGGATCATGTACAGCCTCTTCATCGGCCTCACGCTGGGCGGCGTTCCCCTGCTCTGGCGCATGGCGCGGCCGGCGACGCCGGCACTCGTGGCGAGCGGGTGCATCGCATTCGGCTTGATGTGCGCGATGGCATTCACGGGCGCCGCGTCGAGCGGCGGCGAGCGCAGCGCACCTTGGGTGTTCTTCGCGGGGCTCGCGGCGGCATCGGCGATGATCCTTCCCGGTGTCAGCGGAGGCTACCTGCTGCTGCTGCTCGGACAGTACGAGACGATCCTCGGCACGGTGGATCAGCTCAAACGGGGACTGCTGGGCGATGCGGCGGCGGGCAGCGGATTCGATCTCGCGCTCGTGCTCGATGCGATGCGCGTGGTGATCCCGCTCGGGCTCGGCGTGGTCGGGGGCGTGGTCGGCGTCAGCAATCTGCTGCAATGGCTGCTCGACCGCTTCCAGAAGGCGACGCTCGGTGCGCTGCTCGGCCTGCTGCTCGGTGCCGTGGTGGGTCTCTGGCCCTTTCAACAGGCGGAGCCGCCCCGCCCGGGCGACATCGTCAAGGGGCGCGCGGTGACGGCGCAGAACGCCGCGAGCTTCGCGGTCGAGGACTGGCCGCTGCGGCGCTTCGAGCCGACCGCGCGACAGGGTGCCGGCGCTGCGCTGCTCGTCGGCTGTGGGCTGCTGGGCACCGCGTTGATCGGCCGCATGGGCCGCGACGCGAACGGCGGCGCCGCGACGCCGCGATCGTCGCAGCGGGAGGCCTGAGCCTCCGCGAGGGCTTTGCCCACCGTGGGCAGCGCGCTTCCCCCACTTGCCGCTGCGCTGCCGCTGCCGGAATGCGCAGCGCGCGCGCAGCAGCGGGCAGCAGGCTGGCGCGCAGCGGGGCAAATCCCGGCTCGCGAGCGCGCTGCCGCGGGCGCGCACGCTTCTTGCAATCCCTCCCACCGGGTGATTGTGCGCAGTCCTCGGAGGGGTCCATCCATGCAGCTGGAACGCACACTGGGGCGCGGAGTCGTGATCGGGCTCGCCAGCACGCTGCTGGCCTGCCCGGCCTTCTATTACGTCGATACCGACGTCGACCGCACGCCCACGGTGGATACGGGTGCGGGTGCCAGCATCATCTATCCGGGCCAGTCGGCCCCCCCGGTCCCGGGCGGCGCCCAGCCCCGCGAGCCCGCTCCCGGCAGCCCGCCGAGCGGATCCGCGCCCCAGCCGCCCTACGCGGGCGCGGCCGCCGCGCAGCCGCCGCCCGAATATCGACAGCCCTACGGCGCCAGCACCGCGCGCTCGAGCAGCAGCCCGGGCGGCGGCGGCGTCACCATGATCGGCGGCTCCGAGGTCGACGTGAAGACGCACCGCAAGGTGCGCGCCGAGCCGCTCTACTGGAAGTACCTGATGGCGCCGTTCGCGGTGCTGGCCGCGCCGTTCAAGTACGGAGCGGACAAGGTGCGCGGCGAGCCCGAGCCCGGCCCGCCGCTGCCCCAGGCGCAGGTCGCGCCGCCCCCGGCGCCGGCACCGACGCCGGTCGACTACGAGACGGCGAAGCTTCGCGAGATGGAGCGCGAGCTCTCGCGCCAGGTATCCGCGCCCCCGCCCTCGACGCCGCAACCCGCCGGACGCGCGCGTCCGGGTGGCATCTCGATCGCGGAAGAGCTCGCCGCGCTGCGCGGGGCCGGTGCGACACCGGATGCGGTCGCACCCCCGCGAATGCCTGCGCAGGCCCCGGAGCCCGCGCCGCGCGCGGCCGACCCGCGGCCGACCGGTGCGTTGGAGCGCAGCCTCGTCACCGCGTCGGGCACGGTCGACCGCAATGGCGATGGCCGCACCGATCACTGGATCTTCCGCGAAGACGGTGAAATCTCGCGCGAGATGTTCGACGAGAACTTCGACGGGCGACCGGACCGCACGCTGCACTACGATCTCTCGAGCCACCGCGTATCGAGCATCGAAGAGGACAGCAACCAGGACGGAAGCCTGGACACCTGGACCGAGCTGCGCGACGGCGCCGTGGTGCGCCGCCGCGTGGACAGCGACAACGACGGCCTGGTGGACAGCTGGAGCTTCTACCGCGACGGCCAGATCACGCGACTCGAGCGGGACTCGAGCGGCAATGGCTTTCGCGATCACGTGGCGCACTACCGGGACGGGCGCCTCGAGCGCGAGGAAGAGGACGACGACGGCGACGGGCAGCCGGACCTGATCAAGCACTACGACGCGAGTGAGCACGTGGTCCGCGTCGAAGAAGACAGCGACGGAGACGGCCGCCTGGACGTGATCTCCCACTACGAACAGGGGCGTCTGGCGCGCCGCGAGCTGCTCGACGCCTCGCTGCTCGGCGCGGAGGAGCCGGGCGACGTCGGGCGCAACTGATCCGATGCCGCGCACCGTCGCACAGGCCGTCGGCTTCCTGCTCGGCTTCTGGCTCGCGCTCTGGCTCTCGCCGTTTCGGGCGGGCGGCGAGCCGCGCATCGCCGCCCCCTCCCACGCCGCCCTCGAGGACGCCTTCCACCGCGAGGTAAACGGCGTGCGCGCGCAGCGGCACCTCATCCCCCTGCAGCGCCAGCCGGCGCTCGACGCGGTGGCGCGGGCACACAGCGCGGACATGGCGCGCCGCGGCTATTTCGCGCACGAGAGCCCGGAGGGCGCGAATCCGCTGGACCGCCTGCAGCGCGCCCAGCTCGACGGCTTCAGCCTCGCCGCCGAGAACATCGGCATGACCACCCGATCCGATCCCAATCGAGAGATCCTGAACGGCTGGCTGCAATCGGCGAGCCACCGGGACAACCTCTACGCACCCCCGTTCAACGCCACCGGCATCGGCATCGCACGCGCGGCGAGCGGCGCCTGGATCTACACGCAGATCTACGTAACGTATCCGCGCCGGGCCGACGCAGCGGCCCCGCCTGCGCAGCCCCCGCAGCGCTGAGCCGCGGCGCGGCGCGCCCGGGCCCGAGGGCCGGCGCGCCGGCCGCACCGCGCCCGTCGCGCAACTCGGGTAGCATGCGCTGCGCGGAGAACGCGTGCAGATCCACCTGATCGATGGAACCTTCGAGCTCTTCCGGCACCACTACGCGCTGCCGTCGCACATCAATCGCGACGGGCAGGAGGTGGCCGCGACGCGCGGCGTCTTGGCTTCGCTGCTCACGCTGCTCGAAGCGGGCGCAACGCACGTGGGCGTGGCGACGGATCACGTGATCGAATCGTTCCGCAACGACCTGTATCCCGGCTACAAGACCGGTGACGGGATCGAGACCGCGCTGCGCTCGCAATTCGAGCTGCTGGAGGAGACCCTGGCGGCGGCCGGATTCGCGCTGTGGCCCATGAGCACATTCGAGGCCGACGACGCGCTCGCCACGGCCGCCGCCCGTGCCGCTGCGGATCCGCGCGTCGAGCAGGTCCTGCTGTGCACGCCCGACAAGGACCTCGCCCAGTGCGTCGTGGCGCGCCGCATCGTCCAGCTCGATCGCCGCAGGGGCGTGACGCTCGATGCCGCGGGAGTCGTCGAGAAATTCGGCGTGGAGCCCGCTTCGATCCCCGACTATCTGGCGCTGGTCGGCGATAGCGCGGACGGCTTCCCCGGCCTGCCGGGCTGGGGCGCCAAGTCGGCCGCCGCAGTCCTGGCGCGCTACCGGCATCTCGAGGCGATTCCGGAACGCGCCGACGCCTGGCGCGTGAAGCTGCGCGGCGCCGCGAAGCTGGCGGAGACCCTGGCGCGCGAGCGCGAGCGCGCCCTGCTCTTCCGCCGCATCGCCACCCTGGTGTGCGACGGACCGGAGGTCGGTGCGGTCGACGACTGGAGGTGGCGCGGACCCCGCGGCGCACTCGAAGAGCTCTGCGACTACCTCGAGGCGCCGCGCATGCACGAGCGCGCGACGCGCGCGGCCCAGCGACGCGCCTGACCGGACCCACGCGCGTGGACCGCGGAGCGGTCGCCTAGCCGGCGACGAACGCCGCCGGCTCGCCCCACGCCGCGCCGAACACGAATTCCGCGAGGGGCTTGCGCGTGCGCGGCGTGCGATCCCGCTCGGCGAGTTCGTGCGACGCGCCGGCGGCATCGCGTCGGTAGCCGATGGCGAGCGCGGTGAACGCCTCGGCCTCCTCGGGAATGGCGTAGAGCGCCCGCGCCCGCTCCGGCTCGATGCCGGCCATCGCGTGCACCGAGAGCCCCCGCGCGCTGGCCTCGAGCATGAGATTGCCGGTCGCGAGCCCGAGGTCGTGCGCGGCCACCCGGTTGGGCTTCCCGCCGCGCGTGAAGGTCGTCTTGACCACACCCAGCGCGAGCACCGGAGCGGCCTTCGCCCACGCCTGATTCGCTTCGATCAGACACGAGAGCAGGCGCTCGAACGCCTCCGGCGCCTCGCGAAGCGCCACGATGAAGCGCCACGGCTGCTCGTTGAACGACGAAGCGGCCCAGCGCGCCGCCTCGAAGAGCGAGCGCAGTGCGTCCGGCGCGACGGGCGCCGCGTCGAAGAGATAGGGGCTCCAGCGCTGGGCGATGGCCTCCTGCACCGGGTGATCGGTCCTGGCGAGCTTGACGTGCATGACGCCCTCCCTGCGATTGCGCGTTGCAGTGTGCCACCCGATGGCGCCATCCGGAAGCGCGCCGCGAGGCACAGCTAGGGCAGCAGGGTCGCGCTGATCTGGAGGTCGTTCCAGTAGATGTCGAGCGGCTGCGCGAGATCCATGTGCGACGGCAGAACCGCATAGCCCAGCACCGCGTCCCCCGCAGCCAGATCGCCGAGCCGGCCCTCCAACAGCGCGAACTGGCTGGGATCCGCGGTGTCGGGGTGGAAGGCAACGTGGCCCTGCACGAAGGTCAGGTTTCCGTAGAAGCTCCCCGGAGCCGAGGCGCTCGCCTCGAAGAGCACGATCGGGCCGGCGGCGGAGTCGCCGCGACGCACCAGCGCATCGCGCAGTCGCGCGTCGAAAGCCGCGGAGCGCGCGACGCGCATGGCCAGCAACGGATTTCCCGTGGCGTCGCGCCGCACGGCGGTCGCCGGAGCGCGCTCCTGCATGATCTCGATGATTCCGGCCAGATCTCGCAGCTCGTTTGGGCCGAGGCCCAGCTCCAGCGCATCGCCGGCCGAGGGCGCCGCGCGGAGCGCAGCGGAAACCGGAGGCGGCGCCGTGGCGATTGCGCTCGCAGACTGGCGTTGCGGCATCTCCTGCGCGGAATTCTCCGGCGCCGGCGGTGCGCCGGCCTGCGCTTCGCCCGCACGCGCCGCGTCCACCAGGTTGTACGGATTGTTCGGATCGGTCTGCTGGTTGAAGCGCTCCCAACCATACGGGCGCGGCAGAAATTCCGGATTCAGCGGCGGGATGTCGCCCGGCTCGACCTGCTTCGCGTCGCTGCACGGAATGTCGTGGGCACGGCTCACGATGAAGATGCTGCCGTCCGGACACACGCCGGTGATCACGCGCGCCTGCGCGGGTCGGGTGCCCAGCAGCGCGCTGCCGGCCAGCAGCGCGGCGGCGCAGGGGAGAAGGCAGAGGCGGAGATACCAGCGCGACATGAGCCTGTCCGCGAGCCCCTTCCCGCGAGCATTCTAGACAAGAAATACCTTTAAAATCAACTAGATAAATAGAAATTGCGAGATCTTGTGGCAACTCCCCGAGAACGCCAGTGGCGCCGCCGGCTTGGGCGTGGAGCTGCACGCTCAGGAGGGCGCCGCAGCGCGCGCGTCGACCCGAGCGGCCAGCCGGCGCAGCACGCCGCGCTCGCGCGCCGAGAGTGGGCGCGCCGCACCCGGAGCGAGGCGCCCGAGCCGCAGCGGGCCATAGCGAACGCGCACGAGTCGCAGCACGGGATGTCCGAGCAGGCGCATCGCGCGTCGGATCTGGCGCTTGCGCCCCTCGGTGAGCGTGAGGTGGAAGCAGGTCGTGCGTGCGCGCGCGTCGCGGCGCACCCGCTCGACGCGTCCCGGCGCCGTCACGCCGTCGTCGAGCGCGACGCCGCCGGCCAGCTGCTCCAGTGCAGCGCCGCGCACGTGTCCTCGCACCGTCACGACGTACTCCCGCTCCACGCCGTGCGACGGGTGCAGCAGCGCGTGGGCCACGGCGCCGTCATTGGTGAGCAGCACGAGCCCCTCGGTGTCCCGGTCCAGGCGCCCGACCGGAAACAGCCGCCCGACCGACGCCGGGACGAGATCGAGCACCGTGCCGCGGCCGTGCGGATCCCGGGCGGTCGTGAGCACGCCGGGGGGCTTGTGGACGATCCAGTAGATGGGCTTCGCCAGTGCGACCGGCCGGCCGTCGAGGTGAATCGCGTCGCGGCTCGGGTCCGCCGAGTCGCCGAGCTTTGCGGGCAGGCCGTTCACCGTCACGCGGCCCTCGCGAAGCAGCGCCTCGGCGGCGCGGCGCGAGGCGATTCCCGCCGCGGCGAGGATCTTCTGCAGCCGCTCGCGCCGCCCCCGACGCGTCTCGGGCCGCAGCGCAGGCGTCAGGAAGTCGAGCTCGGCGGCGGCGGGGCACCCAGCGGCGCAGGGATCTCCTCGCGGCTGCACGTCCGCTCGGCTGTCGGCTCCGCGTCGCTCTCCGCGGTGTCCGCGGCGTCGGCCGCACCCGCGTCCTGGCGCGCAGCGGACGCCCCATCGATCGCGTCGCTGTCTTGCTCCATCTCGGCGTCGGAGGCGAGCTCGCTCACCTCGCGCAGTGTGGGCAGATCGCCGAGCTTCGCCAATCCAAACACCTCGAGGAAGCGACGGGTCGTTGCGTAGAGGATGGGACGACCCGGCACTTCGCGATGGCCGGCGATGCGGAGCAGGTTGCGCTCGAGCAAGCTGCGCAGCACCGCTCCCGCGTCCACGCCGCGAATGTCCTCGATCTCGGCGCGCGTGGCGGGCTGACGGTAGGCGACGATGGCCAGGGTCTCGAGCGCGGCCTGCGAGAGCCGCAGGGGACGCGTGGTCTGGATCTGCTTCAGATACGGCGCGAACTCGGCCAGCGAACGCAGCTGATAACCGCCCGCCACCTCCCAGATCTCGAAGGCGCGCCGCTGCTCCGCGTACTCGTCGTTGAGCTCCTTGATCAGCGCACGGACCTGCGACGGATTGCAGCGCGGCAGGAGCGCGGCGATGCGCGCGGCGGGGATCGGATCCGAAGACGCCAGGATCACGGCTTCGACGATCCTTCGCTGCTCCTCGCGCTCCACGTTCGCGTCCGTCACATCAGCTCCGAAATGCGTTTCGCCCAGCCTTCGCTCCCGGCTTCGCCGACGCGCCGGACGTGAATGGGTCCCTCCGGTACGCCCATCTCGTTCACCCCCTGGTACAGCCCGAGGGCTTCGAGGCGCGCGAGCTCGAGAATCGCGAGGAAGGTGGCCACGATCACGGCCCGGCTGACCCAGCTTCCGTTCGCGACCACGAACTCCTCGAACTCGCACATCTCGCGCTTTCCGAGCAGCTCCATCACGCGCAGCATCTGGTCGCGCACCGTGACGGTCTCGATTTCCACCTCGTGCGCCGCCGCGCTCGGCCCCGCGTGCCGCAGGGCCTGCCGGAACGCCTCGACGAGCTGGAAGATGCCGACCTCGATCTCCCGCTCCGCATCGGGCGGCGGCTCGAGCTCGAAGCCGCACGCCGGGTAGACGTCGCGCCCGAGCAGGGGGCGCTCGCCGAGGCCCTCCGCGGCCTCCTTGAAGCGCTGGTATTCGAGCAGGCGGGCCACCAGCTCGCCGCGCGGATCGATGCCCTCCTCTCCGGCCTCGCCCGTCTCGGCCGGAAGCAGCATGCGCGACTTGATCCACGCGAGCGTCGCCGACATCACGAGATACTCACCCGCGACGTCCAGATTGAGCTCGCGCATCAGATCCAGGTATTCGAGATACTGCTTCGCAATCCGCGCAACCGGGATGTCCGTGATGTCGACTTCGTTGATGCGGATCAGGTGCAGCAGAAGATCGAGCGGGCCCTCGAACACGGAGAGCTTGACGGCGTAGGCGCCGTTGCTGAACTCGGGTGCGCCTTCCGGCGCGGGCGCGGCCCCGGCGGGCGTCACAGACGCGGACATGCGCGCTCCGGTCGATCGGGCGGTGGCCATGGAGGAGGGGCGTTCAATCGGGCCCGTCCAGTATGGGAGATCGGATCCGGCGCGGCAAGCCTGCAGGTCGCCGCCGCGATGCCAGCGCGGCCCGTCACGACTCTCTCCGCGGCTCGGCGGGCGACCCGACGGGCGTCGCGGCCGCCTGCGCGCGCCCCGGATTGCCCGGGGCGCGCGAGCGTCCCTGCCGACCCAGCTCGCCCGCCAGGATCAGCGCCTCGTCGCGACTGCGCACCGCGCCGTCGAGAAACGCGACACGGATCCGCGCGAGGGCGCGCCCGACGTCCGGCCCCGAGAGGCCCAGCGCCGTCAGATCGGCGCCGTTCACGGGCGCTCGACGCTGCCGATCCTCGGCCGCGAACCGCACCACGCGGTTGCGCACCGCGGGGGATGCCCAGGCGTGGATTGCGTGCAGTTCCTCCTCCGGAAGGCCCTGCAGGATGGCATCGATGGCTCCCCGTCCCCGCGCCTTCGCCAGCGCGCGCAGCACGCGATCGCCGAGCTTTCCCATCCCGACGATGCGTTGCGCCAGACTGCCGCGAATCGCGAAGCGCTTGACCACGCGACGGCGCAGCTGCGGCGCGAGCGGCGCCAACCAGATGCCCGCGCCCGTGATCCAGGCGCGCCAGCGCGCCGTCGGCCACGGCGGAGTGCCAACGCAGCGTCCCATGCGCCGCAGGGCAACCCGCGCCGGGTCGGGCAGCTCGAGGCCGGGCTCGAGAGCTCCGAGCACGTGCCAGTCGTCCAGCAGCCGGAGCGCGCGAACGGGATCCTGACCGAGCCCCGCGTCGTCGAAGAGCTTCACGATCTCGCGGCGCAACCGGTCTCCGCTCACGTGTCCGAATGCCCCGTCGCGCAGCGTATCCTGCAGCGCCGAGCGCGAGCTGCGACTCAGCGTGAAGCCGAGTCGCGCCGCGAGCCGTGCGGCGCGCAGCGCCCGCGTCGGATCGTCGTGGAAGCTGCGCGCGTGCAGCACGCGCAGTCGGCGGTTTGCGAGATCGTCGAGTCCATGATCGAGGTCGATGATCGCGGGATAGCGCGCCCGCGCCTCCCGCGTCAGCGGAAGAGCGAGCGCGTTGACCGCGAAGTCGCGGCGCCGCAGGTCGTCGACCAGGGTGCCGACGGAGACCGTCGGAAGCGCACCGTCGTGCGCGTAGCTCTCCATGCGCGCCATGGCCAGATCGACCGCGGCGCCGTTCCTCTCGAGGGTCACCGTGCCGAAGCGATCGTGGGTCGTGACGGCGCAGCCATCCGCGGCCGCCCGACGCGCCAGGCTCTCGGCATTCTCTCCGGGAATCGACTCCACCAGGAAGTCGAGGTCGCGCAAGCTCCGTCCGAGCAGAAGATCGCGCACGGGTCCGCCCACCAGATACACGCACATGCCGAGAGCGTCGGCCGCGTCGATCAGCGCGCGCGCCAGCTGCTGCACCGGCTCGGGCAGGCCGCGCAACACCTCCGCAACCGACGGACGGGTCATCTCCGACTCCGCCGACCGGAGCCTCGCGGGTGGTGCGTCTCGACCGTTTCGCGCAGGCGCGCCCGACTCACATGGGTATAGATCTGCGTCGTGGAGAGATCCGCGTGTCCCAGCATGGACTGCACCGCGCGCAGATCCGCCCCGCCTTCGAGCAGATCCGTGGCGAAGGCGTGGCGCAGCACGTGGGGCGAGACCCGATCCACCGGGATCTCGGCGCGCCGCGCGATGCCGCGCAGGCGCGTGAAGAAATTCTGGCGCGTCATCGCGCCGCCACGCCGCGAGAGAAACAGGGCGTCGGCGTCGCGCCGCGCCGCGCGCGCCAGCAGCGGTCGGCCTTCTTCCAGATACGCGTCGATCGCCTCGAGCGCCGGTCTTCCGAGCGGCACGATGCGCTCCTTGCGGCCCTTGCCGAGAACGCGAAGCAGGCCCGCGCGACGATCCAGGCCCGTGAGGGGCAATCCGACCAGCTCGCTCACCCGAAGCCCCGCCCCGTAGAGCACCTCGAGCATGGCCCGGTCGCGCACCCCCAACGGCACATCGGATCCCGCGGCCTCGATCAACGCGGCGCTCTCGTCGGCGCGCAGGATGCGGGGCAAGGGGCGCTCGTAGCTCGGGTTGGCCACGCCCTCGGTCGCCTCGCCGTGCAAGATCCCGCGCGCGCCCAGATGGCGCAGGAAGCGCCGCGTCGCCACCAGCGCCCGCGCGCGGCTGCGGCTCCCGAGCCCCTCGG
>JAOUNA010000167.1 GCA_029881215.1 Myxococcales bacterium
CTGCCCGAGGACGCGCGTGGGATCGACCTCCTGGCCGGCCGCGCCGACGCCGAGGTGGATGAAGACGGCGGTGCTCAGGCAGATCAGGCTGCTGGTGCGCACGCCCGCGGGCTTTCCGCGCAGCTGGCGCTCGATGCCCACGATGGCGCCGCAGAGCAGCGCCGTGCCCATCGTCACCCAGAACGCGCGCCCGAACGGATCGAAGTAGTCCATCGGCCCCTCCACGCGTACAGAACCGCAGCCGAACCGTTCAGCCGAGCAGGCGGCGGCGCAGGACTTCCCACGTCAGGCCGCCGGCGACCATCGCCACCAGGATCAGAACCAGCTTGGGAACCCGGGCCACGGACCAGAAGAGCAGGTCGATGGAGGTGGGCTCCACGTTCTGCAGCACGATGATGATGGCGAGCAGCACGCCCAGCGCCTGCGCGACGCCCATGGGATGGTTTGCGATGAAGCGCAGCGCGGCAGCGAACGGGGAGCGAGGTTCGCCGCCTCCTCGCGCGAGGTCGGGATCGGGATTCGCTTGCGACATGGGCTGGATCCTTTCTTCGGAGCGGCGCAGCGACGCAGCGGGACGGCTACGGCGCGGCGCCAAACTCCGCCCAGAACAGGCCCCGGAAGTCACCGACTCGGAATCCCACCGCGCGGTCTTCCGGGTACAGCGCTTCGAGCCGGCTGGAGATGGCTGCGGAGAGCGCCTCGCCGTGGCACGTCAGGCACATCGGCTGGACCGTGATCGGTTCGACGTAGCCGCGTCGATCGGCGGAGAGCGCGACCGTTTGCGGCACCCGTTGCGCCGCGTCGCTCACGGCTCGATCCAGCAGCGGGGCGACCCAGGCCGGCGCAGCGTTCGCGGGGTTTCGCAGGCGGTGACTCGTTCGCCCGACGCGCACTCCGTCCCGTGAGATGGACGCGGCGATTTCGGGCGCGCGCGTGCGGCACGCGGCGATGGCCGCCTCCGGCCCGCCCGCGAGCCCTTCCTGGAGCGCGCGCTGCAGCTCGCGCTTGAACGGCAGGAGGATCTCCGCGCCGCGCGCGAGGTCGGCGTCCGAGGCGCCGGTCGACGGGAGCGCGGCTGCCGTGATCAGAAGAATCAGAGGTCTGACGCGCATGCTGCTGAGTGCTCGGCACGGTCGGAGCGCGACACGCGCTTGGATACGGCGCTGCGGCGCAGCCGGTGCCGCTGCAGGGTAACACGTCGCGCCCGATGTGGAACGGGCGTCGCGCCAAATCGCGCACGCGGTGTCGCGCGGCGCGGGCGCGGGGAGCCCGCATCGCGGTCCGGATCCGCGCACCCGGCTCGTCGTGGCCCCCGCGTCGCGCCTCAATCCGGTCGCGTGGCGATCCCGAAGTACTCCTTGACCTTCGCCGCAATCTGGCGATCGCTGAGCTTGTCCGCCGCCGCGACCTGCGTCGGAATGTCGCGGTAGCGCGTCGACGAACCCAGCAGTTGGGCGAACTCGCCCCTCGCCTCACCCGGACCCATCACGAAGATGGCGGATGCGCCGTGCAGATGATCCAGGACCGAATCGAAGTAGCGCCGGATCTGCTGCTGGACGCGTCGATCCCGCTGGCTCTCGGACACCACTTCCTGCGCGTGGTAGACCGTGCGCGAACGCGATCCTCCGGTCGTGCGCACGCGAGGTTCGACGTCCGATTTCAGCGTTTCGATCGCGACTCCGCCATCATCGAGTGTGACGAGGACGGCCTTTCGGTGATCGATCCAGAGGCCGATCTTGCGATCCTTGTCGCTCATGCCCCGACCCTTCTCGCCGGACGCCCGTTCGGCGTCCGGCGGCCGAGCACGCTCCCATCATACCGCTGGTCGCCGCCGCGGCTCCAGTGCCGCCGTCGGGCCGCGCGGCGGATTCCCACCCGCCGCGCCCTACGCGGCGCGACGCATCCTCGAGAGCCGGCGCTTCCACGGGGTCAGGTGCTGATCGGTATGCGCCTCCCCGAAGGCGGGATTCCATTTGCGCAGACACCAGTTGAAGAGCTCGAAGCCCTCCGGCGTCAAGTCGGACTTGCGGATTTCGAAGTCGCTCCAGTGGTGCACGTGCAACCCGAATTCCGGATCCCGAAGGAGCTGCTGCTCGCGGTAGAACTCGAGGAGAATCGTGTAGCGCGCGCGGAAGTGCTCGAGCGCGCGCTTCTTGAAGCGGGGATCCTCGGCCTCCACGTGCCAGCAACAGGCATCGATGACGAAATCTTCCATCGTCCTTCTCGCGCACGATCCGTCGGGGATTGCGCTCTGCGCCGGCACGTTCGCCGCTGCGACCCACCGCATTGTATCACCAAAGGGCGCAAAGGTCGCCGCAGGGGTTTGCGCATCCTTTCAGCGCGTGGATCGGCTCAGAGCGCGCGCAAGAGCGCTGCGCAGAGCGCGAGGCCGCAGACGTACGTGCCCAGCGCGCCGACGAAGCGGATGGGGTGGGGTCGGGCCAGCGTCGGCGAGACGATCAATCCGAACGCCAGGAGATAGCGGCTCGTCGTCGCGCCCATCATCGACCAGAGCGCCCACGGCGGGGGATCCTGCGTGGCCACCAGCAGAAAGAGCACCGCCAGCATCGCGGCGTATTCGCTCGTGTTGCCGTGCGCGCGCACCAGCTTGTGGAGCGGATCCTTTGGGTCGGACACGTAGCCAGCGCCCCGCTGGGTGCGCATGCGGGCCAGCGATACGGCCAGTCCGAGACCGAAGACCAGAATTCCCAACAGGGCGCTGCAGACGAGCGCGATCGCCATGCGTGGCTCCTCCTCCGGTGCGGAGCTGCGTCGCGACGCGTGCAGCGGCGGCCGAGGTTCCGCGGGCGACGCGGGGATCCTAACAGACCCGCATCTCTACGCGAAGCTTTTCGCGCGCGTCGCGATGCCGCCCGAATGCGCCTCGCGGTGATCTGCGTCACGCTGTTTTCGGGCCGACATGGCGCTGAGAGAGGCGGTTTCGCCCGAAGGGAGGCCCGCGCGTGTCGGAGCTCAAGCCGTTCGACTTCTCGATGTTCACGGACAGGCAGCTGCGCGATCTTGCCTATCAGTTGCAGGCCGAGTTCGTGAAGCGGCGCGCCAGGGCGCGCGCCCTGGCTCGCGAGAGTGGCGACCTCACCGAAGCCGCGGGCCCCCGATATCGGAACCCCCAGAACTCGGCCGAGACCTGGTCCGGGCGCGGGAACATGCCCGCGTGGGTCTGCATCGCGATGGAGCGCGGACACAGTCTCGAGAGCCTCGAGATCGACGAGGAGTCCGAGACGTAATCGGCGCTCTCAGCGTCCGCGGCAAGCGGATCGCCGCCTTACCCCTCAGCGCCGCCCGACAACATGGCGTTGAGCTGCGCCTCGGTGAGCTGGCGGAACGAGAGCCGGTAGCCGTAGTAGACGGCGATGGCGTAGAAGAGCAGATCCATAGGCCGGAAGTAGGCCAGCATGATCTCCCGGATCAGCGCGGCATCGAGCCCGGCGAGCGCGGTTCCGAAGGGAATCTGCTGGGCGTTGGCGAGGATCGCCGTCACCGCGAGGAGATTGCCCACGGCGCAGCCGAGCAGCGAGAGCGCTGCGCCGAGGAGGCCGAAGCTGCGGGTGATGCCCTTGCCGAGCGAGCGCACCGTGAAGCCCACGAGGAATCCGACGCCGATGGCCATGAAGCCGATCTGATAGCCGGTCGTCAGGGTGACGCCCGCCCAGATCGCGGCGCCGACGAGCGAAGCGACGAGGCCGCCGATCGACGCGAGCGGCAGGTTCTGCTCCGATTCCAGGAGCTGTCGCAGGTACTCGGCCTGGGGCAGATCGAGTCGTGTCGACTCTGCCTGGGCGCGTGTAGAAAGCTCCTGCTTCGGCACCGGGCGTCCCCCTGTTGCGGCGAGCGAGCCCGCCGCTCAGCCGTGCGCTGCGCCGCGCCGCTGCGGAGGCGCCGCGCGCTCGGGCTTGCGAGAGAGAACGGGCGAAAGCTAACACAGGACCAGGCGGGGAGGATACGAGGAGGTTCGATTCGCTCCCCCCGCGTCGGCGCGCGCTACCGGATCGCGCCCGAGAGCTGGAGGCCGACGACGCCCGCGACGACGAAGGCCAGGCTGACGAAGCGCAGCCAGGAGATCGCCTCGCCGAAGAACGTGATTCCGACGCCGGCGACGAGCGCGGTGCCGACGCCCGCCCAGATCGCGTAGGCGACGCCGATGTCGATCGATTGCACCACGCGGGCCAGCAGCGTGAAAGAGGTGAGGTAGAGCACGACGACCCCGCTGGCAGGGAGGGCGCGAGAGAAGCCTTCGGAGAGCTTGAGGCACGTCGTGCCGCCCACCTCGCACACGATCGCTGCGCCGAGCATCAGCCACACCTGCATCACGACTCCTTTCGCCTGCACAGCCGATCTGTTGCGCGATGTCGAGCCGGAAACTCGCCCGCGAACGAGGCCTCGGAAGGGCGCGACGATACCAGAGCGGGCGCGCGCGGCTCGGCTCACGGGCGAGCTTCGCCCGGCTCCTGCGGCAGGCCTGCCCGCTTCCAAGCGGCCATGTGGCCCGCGAGGTAGCGCACGCGCGGAAAGCCGGAGAGGCGCAGCGCTCCCTTGGCCAGGCCGGCCCGCGGCCCGTGTTCGCAATACACGACGATTTCCTGCCGCGCCGAGTCCGGAAGCGCGGACGCGCGGGCGGCGATCGCCCAGAACGGCACGTGGAGCGCGCCGGGGATGTGGGCGTGCTCGAACTCGGAGTGGGAGCGCACGTCGAGAATGACCGGCGCATTGCCGGCTTCGATCCGCGCCAGCAGTTCCGCTGCAGAAATGGGGGACATACCATTGGCTCCCGCGCACGCCGGCGAGGTCGAGGCGATCAGCGCGAGAGCCGTCACCGCGATCCGGAATCGCCCGCAAGAAATATTCTGCCGCTGCTCGCCGCTCACGAGTTGCCGCCGGGGAATGCAGATCAGGAGCGCAGCAGGGTCCACAGGCCGATCGCGATGAAGCCCAGCCCCGCGACCCACGAGAGGATCTTCGGGCTCACGGAGGCCGAGAGGATCGAGCCGGCGAGAACGCCCAGCGCCGAAGTCAGCACCAGCGCCGCGGCGGATGCGAGAAACACCGTGAGCTTCGGATTCTCCGCCTCGGACGCGTAGAGCAGGGTTGCCAGCTGCGTCTTGTCGCCGAGCTCGGCCACGAAGATCGTGGAGAAAACCGTGAAGAAGAGTCGCAGATCCATGGGAATGACGGCGCCTCCCTCGCTGTGTGCCATCCGCATGCTACCAGGAAGCGAAGCCAGGCCAGCATCCGGGCGAGGGTGCGGCGCAGCCCCGCGTGCGACGCGTGGATGAGGCGCGGCCCGCGGAAGTCGGGTCAGGAAGCGAGGCGCAGATGGATCGTGGAGCCGAGGGTCTTCACTTCTAGATTCGCCCACGTCGCGAGCAGCCTGCAGCGCGTAACCTGCGCGCTGCCGGGCGATCCCATGCGGATGCGCAGCTCGCCGCGCGGGCTTCGGTTGAGGCGTTCGATGATGGCGGGCCAGTTCTTGGATCGTTGCAAGGTGCGGTCTCCCGAATTCGAAGGAGCCGAGACATAGCACACGCCCCGTAGCCCCGCCGCGGGGTCGACCGCCTAACACGCCGCCGTCGTTCGGCGCCCGCGGGCTACGCCGCAGAACGCCGCGCGATGCCCGTCTTTTCCAGGATGTTCTCCATCAGGCACCAGCGCGTGAATGCGGACTGCAGGAGATTCAAGCCCACGAACGCCGTGAACAGGTGCCAGTAGGGGCTGTGGAGATAGCCCAGGGCGAGAGAGATCAATACGAAGATTCCGGCGATTGCGCGGATGTACTGTTCCATTCCCATGGGGCGTTGCCTCGTGCGGCTTCGGGGATGTCGTTCCCAGCCGCTTCGCGAGCGGGACGCCGAACGGGACACGCACGGCCCCGCCGCCGCTGGCCCTCAGCGCCGGACTCGGCTTTCCGCTGGCGGGATGCTACCACGCGCACCCGGCGCGACACCTCCGGGTGAACGTCGAGCCGCGGGCCCAATCCGGCGAGACCCAGCCTCCCCCCGCGCCCTTGCCGGGCGCGCGCGCTCACGCCACGCGGCGCGGTGCTAGGGTGGCGACATGCCCGAGAGCGTCGAGGCCACGGAAACCATCCGCAGGCGCCTGCTGCGCTGGCTGAGCCAGGGCGAATACGACTTCGATGCGCTGCAGGAGGCGCTCGAGCTCGGGGTTCGCGACCTGGAGCGCGATCTTCGACACGTCGAACGCACCGTGCGGCGTCGTGGCAAGCGCCTGCGGGTGAGCGCACCGCGCTGCAGCGACTGCGGCTTCGACTTTCCGGGACGCACCGCCCGGCACCTGCATACGCCCAGCCGCTGTCCGAAATGCCGAGGGGAGCGAATCGCTCCGTCGCGCTTCAGAGTTGCGCGCTGACGCAGCGTCGGCGCTGCGTTCCTCTTCGCGTCGCCCGAATTCTCACGCGGGCTTTCGCGCGCGGAAATACACCTGGAGCATTTCTCCCTTTTCGCAAACCACCTTCATCGCGCG
>JAOUNA010000168.1 GCA_029881215.1 Myxococcales bacterium
CTCCCCCGACGCGGCGCGCGGCAGCACGCGCGCGCGCTGCGCATCGCTTCCGTTGACATTCACGTTCTGCGCGAAGAGGATCGCGTGCGCCAGCACCGACAAGGCGAAGCCCGGATCCGCCGTCGAGAGCGATTCGCACACCTGCACGGCCGCGACGGCATCCAGCCCGGCACCGCCGTACGTCTCGGGCAGCGTGATGCCCAGCAGGCCGAGAGCGCCGGCCTGCTTGAAGAGCGCGTGGTTGAAGGTCTCGGTTCGATCGTGCTCCGCCGCCTGGGGCTCGACTTCGCGGGCGACGAAGCTGCGCAGGGATTCGGCGAGCAGCGCGTGTTCGGGAGTCGGCGCGAAGAGGTCGAAGCTCGTCCAATCCGTATCGCGAGGTCCGGCGGAATTCGACATGTTGCTCTCGCGCGAGATCGCGTGCACGCGCCGAGATCCGCGCATGGCCGCGATGGTAACGGCGACCCGGCGGCGCCGCCGCTGCAGCTTCAGCGCAGGAGCGTGTCCGTCAAGAAGGTCTTGATGGCGTCGCGATCGCGCGTGGGCGTCGCGTGAAAGATGAGCCCCAGATCGGGCAGAAGCTGATAGGCCGTCTCGGCGCTGACGCGAATGGTTCCGGCGCGCGGGAGATCGAATTCGAGCTCGAGCCGCGAGCCGAGCAGCAGGGGCTCCGGGGAGCGCACCAGACAGCCGTTCTCCGACAGGGACAACACGGTGGAAGGCCACTCGCGGCCGTCCTTGCAGCAACGGGCGGGCAGGTGCGTGGGGATTCGGGGCGTCGCGCGCGGCGTGTCTTCGGTTACCTGTTGCACCAGTCGATACAGCTCGTGCATGCCCGCCGGCCGCCGGATCGCCCCCACGATGCGGGCATCCGCGCCGGTGACGCCGTGGCGGCCGGTCAGCACGAGAATGGGCACGGGCGTTGCGTCCTCGGGCACCTCGCCGAGCTGGCGCTCGTCGACGATGCGCAGCACCGGTCGCACGGATGACGCCTCCTGCGCCAGCGCCTCGAATTCCTCCGGCAGCAGGATCGCGTAGCCGAGCTTCGCCAGGATGGCGCGCGTCATGGGCGCGTAGGCCTCGGGCGGAGCGTGACTGACCAGGATGCGGTGCGACGACGCGTACATGTCCTCTGCACCGTTCGGCACGGCGCGCGCTCCCATTGAGGGGGAGAAGGTGCCGAACGGTCGGAGCAGGGTAAGATTCCAGTGTGGGGGGAAACGCGGAGCTGGCGCGCTTCTTGATTCAGCAGCGCGCCGAGATCGAGGCACGCATGGCCGAACGCCTGGGGCCGGCCGCGCCAGGCCCCGGCGCAGCGGAGAGCGAGGTGCTGCGGCGCTTCCGCTCGTTCGCGACCTCCGCGCTGCGCCGCGGCGAGCCCGCCGCCCCCGCACTCGACGGCCTGCGCGTCCACGAGCGCCGCGCCGAGGCCCTGCTGGGCGCGTGGGTCGAGGCGGCGGCCGAGCTGACCCGCGACGCGGATGCCAGCGCGCTGCGTCAGGCGCTCGACCCGCTGCTGAGGCATTTTCGCAGCGCGCTGCGCCAGACGAGCGCCGGGCGTCGCGCCCGGGGCGCGCCGCGCGCCAAGCGTCGCGCCGTGACGGCCGCCATCGACCGGGTGGCGGATTCCTTCTTCGCGCTCGATGCGGAGACGGGTCAGATCGTCGACGCCAATCCGGCCGCCGGATCGCTGCTCGGCATCGCGCGAGACGCCCTGCTCGGGGTCGACGCGCTCTCGTTCGTTCCCGAGAGCCGGCGCGACGGCTGGTGGATCGAGCTCGACGCGGTGAGCGAAGGGGCCGAGCCGCGCTGCTTCCGCTCGCGGCTGCGCGACGCGGGCGGACACGAGATCGCCGTCGAGTGCAGCGTGACGCGCTTCGCCACGCGCGAGCGCACGCTGGCGCTGGTGCTGGCGCGCCCCCGCTAGCCGAGGCGAACTGGCCGGTCCCGGTGCGCAGCGCGCTCAGCCGCGCAGCTTGGCGCCGAAGAACGCGATGCTCCGCTCCCAGGCCAGCCGCGCCAGCTCCGGCCGATACGCGTCGGGCCGCGTGTCGTTCATGAAGGCGTGACCCGCGTCCGGCACCACCACGATCTCCGCGGGCTGGCCGCTCGTGGCCAGGCGCGCCTCGAGCGCTCGCACGTCCTCGAGCGGCACGAACTCGTCGCGATCGCCGTAGAAGGCGAGCAGCGGACAGCGCAGCGCGGAGGCCCAGTCGAGCGGCTGGCGCGGCTTGCGCGCCGGATCGAGGCCCTGCGCGTCGTGCAGGATGCCGTGCTCGTGGGAGAGCAGCCCGTAGAAGGCCACGACGGCCGACACGCCTTCGCAGGCGCAGCCGGCCATGAGCGCGTACATCCCGCCCATGCAGAAGCCCGTCACGCCGATCCGCGCGCCCGACGTCTCGGGTCGCGCGGCCAGGAAGCGGAGCGCCGCCTGCACGTCGGAGAGCACCTGGGGATCGGAGAGCGCGCGCATCCACGCGCCGGGGTCCTCGATCTGCAGCGCGCCTTCGCGCCGGTACAGATCCAGCGCGAGCACCGTGAAGCGTTCGGCGGCCAGGCGGCGCGCCAGATCGCGGGTGTGATCCGAGAGGCCCCAGACGTCGTGCAGCATGACGATGCCCGGATGGGCGCCCTGCGGCGGCGCCGCCAGGTAGCCGAGCTCGACGGATTCGGTGCGCATCGACTGCAGTATAGGCGCCGCGCCGCATCCGTCCGCGCCGCCGCGCTCAGCCGAAGCGCACCTCGGTTCCCGCACTGATCCAGCGCTTGTAGGCGCGCGGCGGATAGAACGCCATCCAGATCATGACACCCGAGAGACTCGTGAACCCGATCATGATCCCGTCGAGCAGGAACGGGTACTCGCCGGCGTAGGTCGCGACGCCGATCGAGACCAGATAGACGAACTCGGTCGCGAACATCGTGACGCCATAGAGCGCCCAGAGCAGCAGGCGGTTGGCCACCACCGGATCCGCCAGGCCGTGGACGACCCGCTTGCGCAGGCGCCCGTAGTGGCGCGTCGATTCGAGCGACGTCCAGACGTAGGCCAGCAGCTGGGGAACGGTCTCGAGCCAGATCCAGACGCGATCCGAGCGATAGCCGAGCCAGTCGCCCAGCGCGACGCCGATCACGAAGCTCGAGATCATGACCGCGGCGAGGCCCAGGATGGCGCCGAGAACCGCGCGGCTCTGCGGCCGGAACACGAGGCGCGTGAAGAGCAGCAGGCAGACGTTGTGGGCGATGATGCCCACGCGGCACGCCGCGCCGAGCAGGTTGGCAGCCGGCGTGTCGGCCAGCGGACCGTTCATGGCGAGCAGCCAGAACACCCACTCCACGCCATCGAGCACCAGCGCAGCGCCGAGCAGCAGCTCGGGGCGCGCGCCGTTCGAACGGCCTTTCCAGAGCAGCCGGCCGCCCACAGCGATGTTGACGACGATGACGACCGCATAGATGCAGAGCTCGAGAAGCATCGGTGCCCCGATCCGAGCTCCCCTGATCGGACGTCGCGCGCCTCGTCTTGAGCCGGTGAGCCCGAATTCGGGCCAGATGCGCGGCTCTGCGCGGCGAGCTGCCTCCGTCCGGCTCGGGCGGACCGCCCGGAGCGCGCTTCGTGGGGCCGCTGCTCGCGCCCCGGCGCGGGTCACGCGGGTCCGTGCGAGCCCGCGTGACGGCTCAGGAGAGGTTCTTGATCGCTTCCGCGATCTTCAGCACGGTGCCCTTGGCGTCGCCGAACACCATCATGGTGTTGTCGTTGAAGAAGAGCGGGTTCTGGACCCCGGCGAAGCCGGGATTCATGCTGCGCTTGATCACGAAGACGTGCTGGGCGCGGTCCACATCGAGAATCGGCATGCCGTAGATGGGACTCCCCTTGTCGGTGCGCGCGTCCGGATTGACGACGTCGTTCGCCCCGATCACGAGCGCCACATCGGTCTCGGGAAACTCGGGGTTGATCTCGTCCATCTCGATGAGCTGCTCGTAGGGCACGTCGGCCTCGGCCAGCAGCACGTTCATGTGACCGGGCATGCGCCCCGCGACCGGATGGATCGCGAACTTCACCGAGATGCCCTTGGACTGCAGCAGATCCGAGAGCTCGCGCACCGCGTGCTGCGCCTGGGCCACCGCCATGCCGTAGCCCGGCACGACGATGCACGAGCGCGCGTTCATGAAGATCACCGCCGCGTCGTCGGGGGTGTAGCCCTTGGCGGTGCGCGTCTCGACGGCACCCGCCACCGCGGTCTGATCCACCGCCCCGAACCCGCTGAACAGCACGTTGGCGAGCGACCGGTTCATGGCGTCACACATGATCTTGGTCAGAATGATGCCCGACGCACCGACGAGCGAGCCGCTGATCACCAGACCCGCGTTGCCGAGCACGAAGCCGGTCGCGCACGCCGCCAGGCCCGAGTAGGAGTTCAACAGCGAGATCACCACTGGCATGTCCGCGCCGCCGATGGGGATGACGAAGAGCACGCCGAGCACCAGGGAGAGCAGCGCCAGCCCGTAGTAGGGCATCAGCTCGAAGGGCTGCGTGACCACCAGATAGCCGAGGGCGACCGCCGCCAGCACCAGCACGGCGTTCACCACCTGCTGCCCGGGGTACACCATGGGAGCGCCCTTCATCAGCTCCTGGAGCTTCGCGAAGGCGATGAGGCTTCCCGTGAAGGTGAGCGCGCCGATCAGCAGACCGAGCACGATCGCGATCGGCACGACTCCGACCGGCTCGACGCCGCGCCGCACGTAGCTGAGCAGCTCGGCGGTGGCGACCAGCGCCGAGGCACCGCCGCCGAAACCGTTGAGCAGCGCCACCATCTGCGGCATCGCGGTCATCTGGATGCGCACCGCGAGCACGGTACCGATGCCCGAGCCCACGATGACGCCGGCCAGGATCGTCCAATAACTCACCACTTCGGACATGGCGAGGGTGGCCAGCACGGCCACGAGCATTCCGAAGGATGCGATCAGGTTGCCGCGCGGTGCCGTCTTCGGGGACGAGAGGTTGCGCATCCCCACGATGAACAGGACCGCGGACGCTAGGTAGGCGAACTGAACGAGCTGATTGTTCACGCGCGCTCCGGCTTCTTCTTCTTCTTGAACATGCCGAGCATGCGGTCGGTGACCAGGAAGCCGCCGACCACGTTGATCATCGCGAAGACGATCGCGACGAACCCCAGCGCTGTGGAGATCGTCGCGTCCTCGTGACCTGCCGCCAGGAGCGCTCCCACGATGGTGATGCCCGAGATCGCGTTCGATCCGGACATCAGCGGCGTGTGGAGCAACGGCGGCACCTTGGCGATGACTTCGAATCCCACGAAGATCGCGAGCACGAAGATGGTGAGAGCTGCTGCCGGGTTCTCGAGCATCAGCGATTCGCTCCTTCCACCAGGCCCTTGACGCGATCGTTGACGATCGCGCCCTCGTGCGTGAGCAGGGATCCGCTCGTGATCTCGTCCTCGAGATCGAGCTCCAGCTCGCCCTTGGGTGCCAGGTGCTTGATGAACGTGACCAGATTCTTGGCGTACATCTGGCTCGAATTGGACGGGATGTCGCTGGGCAGATTCCGGCCGGGCACGATGCGTACGCCGTGCGCAACGATCTCCTGCTCGGGGTTGGTGAGCTCGCAGTTGCCGCCCAGCTCCGCGGCCAGATCCACGATGACCGAGCCCGCGCGCATGCGCACGACCGCGGCCTCGTCGATGAGCACGGGGGCGCGCTGGCCGGGCACCAGGGCCGTCGTGATCACCACGTCCGAGCCCGCGAGTCGCTTGCCGAGCTGCTCCCGCTGCCTGTCGTAGAACGCCTCGGACTGCGCCTTGGCGTACCCGCCCTGGTCCTCGGCATCGCCCACCTCGAGGTCGAGCTCGACGAAGCGACCGCCGAGGCTCTCCACCTGCTCCCGCACGGCCGGTCGCGTGTCGTAGGCCTCCACGACCGCGCCGAGTCGGCGGGCGGTGGCGATGGCCTGCAGCCCGGCGACGCCCGCGCCGATGACGAAGACGCGCGCGGGCTGGATGGTGCCGGCCGCCGTGACCATCATGGGGAAGATCTTGGGCAGCGCACCGGCCGCGAGAATCACCGCGCGATAGCCGGCGATGGTGCTCATGGACGACAGCGCGTCCATCGACTGGGCGCGCGTGATGCGCGGTATGAGCTCCATCGCGAAGGAAGTGACGCCCCGTTTCGCGAGGCGCGCCGCGAGCTGCGGCTCGTCGAGCGGGCGCAGGAATCCGACCAGCACGCCGTCGGCTCGCAGCGCGTCGACTTCGTGTCCGCCGCCCGCCCGCTCGCTCGGAGGCTGCACCTTCAGCACGAGGTCCGCACCGAACACGGCCGCCGGATCCGATTCGATGCGCGCGCCGGCGGCCTTGTACGCAGCATCGTCGCTGCCGGCCTCTTCACCTGCGCCGGACTGCACCGCGACCTCGATGCCGAGGGCGCAGAGCGCCTTTACCGCGTCCGGTGTGAGTGCCACGCGCCGCTCACCCGGCACGATCTCTGCGGGT
>JAOUNA010000169.1 GCA_029881215.1 Myxococcales bacterium
CTCCCCGTGCACCCGCGATCCGAGGATGCCACTCCGTGGAGAGCCAGGCAGCGTGCCACGGGCACGCTGCATGCAGCATACTGTGTATGGAGCGCGCTCCGGATTGGGGAGAGCCCGTGACGAAGCTGCGCGTGAAAGAGCTGATGAGCGGAGACCCCGTGTCGATCCGCGTCGGCGCCTCGGCGCTGGAGGCGCTCGACCTGCTCGCCAAACACGGAATCCGCCACCTGCCCGTCGTGGACCGGGAGGGTCGCGTGGTCGGCGTGCTCTCGCGGACCGACCTGCGCGCCGCGCTCTTCATCGAGCAGGGCCGACCCACCCCGCAAGAGCGGGCGCTGGCGCGCGAGTGGAGCGTGGGCGAGCTCATGACCCACGCACCGGAAACGGCGCATGCGGACGAGGATCTCTCGGACGCCGCCGATCGCATGGCGGATCTTCGCATCGGCTGCCTGCCGATCGTCGATGCGGAGCAGCGCCTCGAAGGCATCCTGTCGGAAACGGACGCCCTGCACGCGCTCGCCACCATGTCCCGCTGCGCGGACATCGAGAGACGACGCGCGCACAGCGACGATCTCGATACGCTCGTAACACAGCTGCGCGCCGAACGGGAGCGCATTGCGCAGCGGCTCGATTCGCTCCACGCCGACGAGCGAGCGCTCTCGCGCCTTCCGCACGAGGAGCCGGCGGATGACGCCGAGCGCGCCGCCGATCTGCGCGGAGTGGATCTGGCCGAGCGAGTCGATGCCCTCGCGGTGCAACGCCTCGAGGCCATCGACCGCGCGCTGGACCACGCCGAACAGGGCCGGCTCTCGATCTGCGACGACTGTGGGGGCGCGATCCCCGTGGCGCGGCTGCGGGCGCTGCCCGGCACGACGCGCTGCGTGGATTGTGCGCGGTCCGCCGAGGGCGCCTTCGAGCCCGAGGTGCCCTTCGAGCGGGTTCCGGGCGGGCGCGCCGAGACCGGCCGGCCCGAGCTGGGCGCACGCGTCTATACGCGTTTCGGCGAAGGCCGACTGCTGCGCATCGCCCCCTTCGGCAGCTGCCCGCGCTGCGGTGACGTCGAGGGCGTCCCCGCCGAGGACGAGAGCGGCATCGCGTGCGGACAGCCGAGCTGTCGGCAGCCCCTCGACGGCGTGGTCGAGCGCGCCATCGTGGCGCTGGGCGAGCGCGAGGTCTACGTGGATCCGGTCGAGCTCCGGTCGGTGGATCCGGCACCGTACACGTGACCGGCACACGGGGCCGGCGCGGGGCTCCCCAGACGCATCGTTCGACCTCCCCACGGGCTTGCGGCGTGCACCTGTCCCTGGGGTAGAATGCGGCACGAGGATTGTGGCGAGTCGGGACCTGTGGCGAGCTAGGACAGGCCCTGGTGGAGGATGCCGCGAGATCGCGGGGCACGAGTACCTCGACCTGCAGTGGTGAATGGCTCGCCCTCCGGAGTGCACGAATGCTCGCACGGCGATCGGACGAGAGAAGCGCGGGGAACGGGATGAGCCCGCCGCTCGCGACCGCCCACCTCGAGGCATGCGCACACCCGCTCCGCGCGGGCGGCGCGCGGGGGGCGCGTCCGTGACGCGGAAACCGCGCGGTGCGCGGCCGCGCAGGCGCCGTCCCCAGGCCGAGCAACGCGAGAACGTGGCGTCGCGCGCCGAGCCCGCCCTCGAGGAGCTCGGCGAAGCCGAGCTGCGCAGCCTCGTACGCGAGCTCGCGCGGGAGAACGAGGCGCTTCGGCAGACCCGCGAAGCGCTCGGCGCGGCCTACGACCGCTACGGAGATCTCTACCGGCGCGCGCCGGTGGCCTACCTCACCGTCGACGCAGACGGCGCGATCCGGGAGGCAAACCGCGCCGCATGCCACCTGATCGGCGTGGAGCGCTCCGCACTGATCGGAGAGCATCTGGCTGCCTTCGTCGCCTCCGAAGATCGGGAGAAGCTCGATCTGCACCGCCAGCAGCTCTTCGCGGACGGGAATCGCTCGATCTGCGAGCTGCGCCTCGCGTCGGGCGGCGCAGGGCCGCGCGACGTGCGCCTCGAGAGCGTCGCCTACCCGACCGCGGACGCGGGCGGACGCGTGTGCCGCACCGTGCTCTCCGACCTCGGCGATCGCGAGCCAGCGGCGCGACCGCTCGACAGCGCGCGAGCAGAAAGCGGCCTGAACGACATGCCGCGCAAGCGGAAGCTGAGGGGCGAGATCGAGGATCGGAAACGCGTCGAAGACGTGCTCGCAGAGACCGCGAGTCGTGCCGCGACCGTGCTGAACGCCATCGTCGAAGGCGTCCTCATGATCGACGCCAACGGGATCGTCCTCACCGTGAATCCGGCGGTCGAGGAGATGTTCGGGTATTCGCGGGACGAGCTGGTCGGGAAGAACGTGAACATCCTGATGCCCGCCGCACACCGCGAGAAGCACGACGACCACCTGGCGCACTACGGGGCGAGCGGCGAGCGCACGACGCTCGCCGCGTGTCGCGACGTGGTCGGACAGCGCAAGGACGGCAGCACATTCCCGCTCGAGCTCGCCATCGGGGCGATCTGCGACGACTCGGAAGCGCAGTACGTGGGCATCCTGCGCGACCGCAGCGAGCGCAGACAGATGGAAGAAGCGCTGCGGCAGCAGCGCGATTTCGCCGAGAGCCTGATCGATACGGCGCACGCCATCGTGCTCGTGCTCGACACCGATGGCAGGATCGTCCGCTTCAATTCGTATCTGGAGCAGCTCTCCGGCTGGACGCAACGCGAAGTCGAGGGCAAGGACTGGTTCTCGACGTTCATCCCGGGGCACGAGGCCGAGCGCATCCGCGCGCTGTTCGGGAGCGCCCTGACCGGATCCCGCGTCAGCGGCAACGTGAATGCCATCAAGACGCGAGACGGCTCCGAACGGATCGTCGAGTGGTACGACTCGCCGCTCTGCGATGGAAGCGGCCAGATGACGGGGCTCCTCTGCATCGGCCACGACATCACCGAGCGCGTGGAGGCGGAGGCGGCGCTGCGCAGGATGTCCCATCGCATCCAGGAGGCCGAGCGCCTCGCCTCGATCTCGACACTCGTCGCCGGCATTGCGCACGAGGTGGGGACGCCGATGAACGTGATCCTCGGCTACGCGCAGATGATGCGGGCGTCGCTGCCGGACGAGAAGAACCGCGAGCGGGCCGATCTGATCGTCGAGCAGGTCACACGCCTGATCGACCTCATTCAGACCCTCCTCAACATCGCCCGGCCGAGCAAGCCCGTGCGCGCCCCGGTCGAACTCGAGGTGGTGGTGGAGCACGCGCTCATGTTCTTCAGCGACAAGCTCCGGCAGCGCGGCGTGAAGGCGAAATGCGAGGCGAAACCGGTTCCGCGCATCCTCGGCGATGCCGACCGTCTGCAGCAGGTCTTCCTCAACCTCTTCTCCAACGCGATCGACGCCATGCCCGACGGCGGAAGGCTGGAGATCGGGATCTGCCCCGCGGGTGACGGCGAGCTGGAGATCTGCGTCGAGGACAGCGGCGCCGGCATTGCACCCGCTGCGCTGCCGCACATCTTCGAGCCGTTCTACAGCACGAAGCCGAGGAGCCACGGAAGCGGCCTGGGCCTGATGGTGAGCAAGAGCATCATCGTCGACCACGGGGGATCCATCGAGGTCGAGAGCGAGTGCGGCAGTGGAACCCGCTTCCGCATCCTGCTGCCCGCGGACGCGGGTCCGCGCTGATTTGAGCAGCAAGTCGCACTCGCTGAGGCAGCCCACCCCAACGCGCCGCTTGGCACACGCCATGCAAGATGTCGAGCGCAATGGAGAAGGTGCACTTCGTCCTGGTCGTGGACGACGACCCGCCGCTGCGGGCCGTTCTCGCCGACCAGCTCGCGCACGCCGGATTCGAGGTCGAGTGTGCGAGCGGCGTGGAAGAAGCGTTGTCGCGGCTCGAAGCGCATCCGTTCGACGTGGTCCTGAGCGACGTGCGCATGGCACCGCGAGACGGCTTCTGGCTGCTCGGGGCGGTGCGCAGCCGGAGCCGGACGCCTGTGGTGCTCATGTCGTCCTTCGCGAGCCGGGAGACGGTGGAGCGGGCCCGGAACGAGGGAGCTTCGGCCATCCTGTCGAAGCCGTTCCAATACGACGAGCTGGTGCACACGCTCCGCGATCTCGGCGATGGCGAAGATGCCGTGGCCGCGACGGCGACCGCACGGGACACCTCCGGCGCGAGCGAGGACCGTCTCTAGCGCGCATGCGCACGTCCATCCACTGTGAACATCTGGGTCGGCCCGTGGGTTCGATTGTCGCAGCTGCGCGCGAGCCGAAGCCGCAGGACTCCCAGCGCAGCCAAGGGCGTGCTGAGGCGGACCGCCCCGCGGCACGGGCGCGAAACGCCGCAGCTCGCGAAATGCAGCGCCGACGCCCGCGCGTGTCGCGCACGGAGCGCGCCAGCCGCAGTCACGATCGGGCCCGCCGCCCCAGCACGGCATCGCGCGGCGCTCGGAGCGCTGGAATCCCTGGCATGCTGGTTGCAATAGGAGTGAGTCGTGGCTGAAAGAGCCACGCAGGTGGCGCGCGGAGCAACCCCACCCCCACCCCACCGACACCGCTTCGCGCGCCACAGCGCCCTCATGTGATGCCCGGGCGCGAGGGGATTCCCCCAAGGAGGTCCTCATGAGGATCGAGCAAGTCATGACCAAGTCCGTGGCAACGTGCCGGCCGGACGACTCCCTCGACGCGGCGGCGCGCATCATGTCGGAGCGGGACTGCGGCTGTGTGCCGGTCGTCGAGAGCAACGGGAGCCACCGCCTGGTCGGCATGATCACCGACCGCGACATCTGTCTGGCCGCACACAAACGAAACCTGAAGCTGCGCGACATGCGCGTGGACGAAGCGATGTCGAGCCGGATCTACAGCTGCTCGCCGGGCGCGACGCCGGCCGAAGTCGAGGAGCTGATGCGGTCGGCGCAGGTGCGCCGCATCCCCATCGTCGACTCCGGGCAGGGATTGCTCGGCATGGTTTCCCTGGCCGATCTGGCGCGCCTCGCGGAAGCGCGCAAGGTGTCGGAGCGACGCGGCGTGACCGAGCACGAGGTCACCGAGACGCTGGCCGCGATCTGCCAGCCGCGGGCCGCGGCCGCGTAGTCGAAGGCGCCGCGGGTATCGCGCCGGGCGATCAGTCGGGGTCGCGCGAGCCGAACTTGCGCAAGCGGATCTCCGCCTGCTCCTGGTGTCCGAAGAAGCGCTCGAGCGCGCACAGGCGCGAGCAGTAGGGCGCCAGGGCAAGGCTCGCCTCGCGGGTGATCTCCTGGTACGTGCACGTCTTGAGAAACTTCCCCACCCAGAGGCCGCCCGTGTAGCGCGCGCCCTTCGCGGTGGGCAGCACGTGATTCGTGCCGATCACCTTGTCGCCGTACGCCACGTTGGTGGCCTCGCCGAGAAACATGGCGCCGTAGTTGTGCATGCGCTCGAGGAAGTTGCGGGGAGCCCGCGTCAACACCTCCACGTGCTCTGCAGCCAGCTCGTCCGCGACGGCCGCCGCTTCCGCTTCGTCTTCGACGAGCACGACGCGCCCGTGGTTGCGCCAGGCAGCTCCCGCGATCGCCGCGGTCGGCAGGGATGTGAGCTGCGCTTCGATCGCGGCGAGCACGCTCCGGGCGAGCGCCTCGGAGGTGGTCAGTAGGGTCGAGAGCGAGTCCGGCCCGTGCTCGGCCTGCCCCAGCAGATCCGCCGCGACGATTTCGGCATCCGCGCTCTCGTCGGCGATGACGAGTACCTCCGTCGGTCCGGCCAGGAGATCGATCCCCACCGTTCCGAAGAGCTGTCGCTTCGCCTCGGCGACATAGGCGTTGCCGGGACCCACGATCATGTCGACGGGACGGATCGATTGCGTGCCGTACGCCACGGCGGCCAGCGCGTGGGCGCCGCCCATGACGTAGATCTCGTCGGCGCCCGCGCGCTGCATGGCTGCGATGCTCGCCGCATGCGGCGCGCCTTCGCAGGGAGGCGTGATGCCGACGACCCGCGCAACGCCGGCCGCCTTCGCAGTGACGATACCCATGTGCGCGGAGGCCACCAGCGGATAGCGGCCGCCGGGCACGTAGCAGGCGGCGCTCTGCACCGGAACATTCCGGTGGCCGAGGGTCACACCCGGGAGCGTCTCGATCTCGAGATCGCGCAGGGCGGTGCGCTGCGCCTCTGCGAAGCGCCGGATCTGGGTCTGCGCGAACTCGATGTCCGCGAGAACCTCGTCCGGAACCGAGGCGACCAGCCGCTCGATCTCGGGCGGGTGCAGACGAAACGAACGCGGAGACCAGTCGTCGAAGCGCTGCGAGTAGTCGCGCAACGCGGAGTCGCCCTCGCGCGCGACGCGCCCGAGAATCTCGGCAACGGCAGCGGTCACGCCGGCTGCTGCGTCCCCCGCGTGCGGTGACCGCTGTGCATCCTTGACGACCTTCATGAGCGACTGCGGATCGCGCGATCCCGCTGCGCCTGTCGGAAGGCCTGCAGACCCGGGATGCCGTTGACG
>JAOUNA010000170.1 GCA_029881215.1 Myxococcales bacterium
GCTGGATCGTCGGGCCCTCGGCCAGGGGGTCCGAGAACGGCACGCCGAGCTCGATGGCGTCGGCACCCGCTTCCGCCAGCGCCAGCACCAGGGCTTCCGTGGCGGCCAGATCCGGATCGCCCGCCGTGATGAAGGGGATCAGGGCCTTTTCGCCGCGTGCGCGCAGCGCGCGAAAGCAGGGGTCGAGACGGCTCATCTAGTCCGCGTTCTTCTTGCGCGCGGCGAGCAGCTCGCGCGCCTGGGGCGCATCCTTGTCACCGCGTCCGGACACGTTCAGCACGAGGATCGAATCCCTGTGCATCGTCGGCGCGAGCTTGCGCACGTACGCCACCGCGTGCGCCGTCTCTAGAGCGGGAATCACGCCCTCCAATCGCGACAGGTACACGAAGGCATCGAGCGCCTCATCATCGGTCACGGCCACGTACTCGGCGCGCCCCGCATCCCGCAGGTAGGCGTGCTCGGGCCCGACACCCGGGTAGTCGAGGCCCGCCGAAATCGAGTGCGCCGGGAAGATCTGACCCTCGTCGTCACTGAGGAGCAGGCTCATCATGCCGTGCAGGACACCCGGATGCCCCGCGCAGAGGGCCGCGCCGTGTCGCCCGGAATCGAGCCCCTCGCCCGCCGCCTCGACACCGATCATGCGCACGCCCTCGTCCTCGAGAAACGGGTGGAAGAGGCCCATGGCATTCGATCCGCCTCCCACACAGGCCACCAACACGTCGGGCAGGCGCTGCTCCACCGCGAGGATCTGACTCCGGGCCTCGACACCGATCACCCGCTGAAAGTCGCGGACGATCGTCGGATACGGATGCGGACCCAGCACCGACCCGATGCAGTAATACGTGCTGCGCACATTCGTGACCCAGTCGCGCATGGCCTCGTTGGTCGCGTCCTTCAGGGTCCGCGAGCCGCTCTCGACGGGACGCACCTCCGCACCGAGGAGCTCCATCCGGAATACGTTGAGCGCCTGACGCTCGACGTCCTCCGCGCCCATGTAGACCACGCACGCCTGCCCCAGCAGCGCTGCCGCCGTCGCGGTCGCCACGCCGTGCTGGCCGGCACCCGTCTCCGCGATGACGCGATTCTTTCCCATGTGCCGAGCCAGTAGACACTGGCCGAGCACGTTGTTGATCTTGTGTGCGCCCGTGTGTGCGAGATCCTCCCGCTTCAGGTAGATGCGCGCGCCGCCGAGATCTTCGCCCATGCGCCGCGCTCGGCTGAGCGGCGTCGGCCTGCCCGCATAGTTCGACAGAAGCCCGTCGAGCTCGATGCGGAAGTCATTCTGTGCAGTGATGCGCGGATAGGCCTCGGCCAGTTCGTCCAGCGCCGCGATCAGCGTCTCCGGAACGTAGCGCCCCCCGTATTCTCCGAAGCGGCCGAGCCGATCCGCAGACCATCGAAGCGCTTTCGCCACGCCGCTCACTCCCTCGATTCCGCGCGCCGCACCGCCGCGACGAAACGCGCCATCTTCTCCGGGTCCTTGCGCCGATCGACCCCCTCGACGCCGGTCGCGACGTCGACGCCCCACGGCAAGAGATCTCCCAGATCCGCCAGCGCCTCTCCGACGCTCTCCGGGTCCAAGCCGCCGGCCAGGATCACGTCATGACCGCTCGCGATGAGCGGCGCGGCGTCGCTCCACGCCCATTTCTCTCCGCTGCCGCCCCCGCGCGTGGGGTGATCGAGGAGCACGATGGTGCCGGGATACGATTCCGCGGCCTCGAGATCGGCGCCGCGAATCGCCTTGATCACCGGGAGGTCGACCTCTTCGACCTCCTCTTCCGTTTCGTCGCCGTGAAACTGGAGACGATCGAGATCGACGCGCCGAAGAACGCGTTCGATCTCTTCCGGGCTCGCATCGCTGAACACGCCGACGCGCTCGACACGACCCTTCGCGACGGCGGCGATCTCCTCGGCAACCTCGAGCTCGAGCTCTCGCGGCGAGCCCGGAACGAAATTCAGCCCGATCAAATCCGCTCCCGCATCCGCTGCCTTCACAGCATCTTCCGGGTGGGTAATCCCGCAGAACTTGATCCGGATGGTCACGATTTCCTCCGTAGTCGACGCAGCGCTGCGCCCACGTCGTCCTCGCGCATTAGGGATTCTCCAACAAGAAACGCCTCGACGCCCGCAGCTTCGAGCCGCTCCACATCCTCCGCACGCAAGATGCCACTCTCCGAAACCACCACGATTCCCTCGCCCACGCGGGGCGCGAGACGTTCGGTCACGGAGAGATCGGTCTCGAAGCTGCGGAGATCACGATTGTTGATTCCGACGAGATCCGCGCCACAGTCTAGCGCCCGCTCGAGCTCCTCTTCATCGTGCACTTCGACCAGTGCGTCCATGCCCAGCAACTGCGCGTGCGCGCGCAGCTGCCGCAGCTCGGCGTCCGCGAGCGCTCCCGCGATCAAGAGGACGGCGTCGGCGCCCGCCACCCGGGCCTCGTCGACCTGATACGCATCCAGGACGAAATCCTTTCGCAGCAACGGCAGAGCCACCGCACGACGTACCAGGCCGAGGAAATCGAGATGGCCGCCAAAGAACCTCTCGTCGGTCAACACCGAGATCGCCGCGGCGCCCGCGTCCGCGTACGCGATCGCGCAGCGCACCGGATCGAAATCCGCCCGAATCTCGCCCTTGCTCGGCGAGCGGCGCTTGATCTCCGCGATCACGCGCGGCGCCGGTGCCGCGCACAGCGCGCGCCGGAAGCCGCGGATCGGATCCTGCGCCGCCCGCGCCCGCTCGGCGAGCGCCTCCGCGGACCGCTGCGCACGCGCGCGCCCGATTTCGTCCCGCTTCTGCGCCAGGATCTCGTCGAGAATCATCGCTCCCTCATCCCGCCTGGCGCGATGCGCGCACGAGCTGCTCCAGCTTCTCGCGCGCCGCTCCCGAGTCGATGCCCTGCTGCGCCAGCGCGAGGCCCTCGCGCAGGTCCGCGGCCGCCCCCGCAACCCAGAGCGCGGCCGCCGCGTTCAGCGCCACGATATCGCGACGCGGCCCCGGCTCGCCCTCGAGCACGCCCCGGAGAATCAGCGCGTTCCGCGCCGGATCTCCGCCCTCGAGCGCGCGACCCGCGGGCGGCGGGATCCCCAGCTCGAGCGCGTCGATGCGGAGCGTGCGCACGCGCCCGCCTTCCACGAGGGCCGCGTGGGTGACGCCGCTCGTCGTGATCTCGTCGAGCCCGTCGGAGCCGTGCACGACGAGCGAGCGCTCCGTGCCGAGCTCGACCAGCGCCGCGGCCAGTTGATCCACCAGGGGCTGCGCGTACACGCCGATCAGCTGGTAGCGAACGCGCAGCGGGTTGAGCAGCGGACCCATGCAGTTCATCAGCGTACGGATGCCGAGCTCGCGGCGCACCGTGGCAACGTGCCGCATCGCCGGATAGAGCTGTCGCGCAAAGAACGCGGCGATTCCCACCTCGCGCAGGATCTTCGCGGAGATCTGCGCGGGCAGATCGACCTCCACCCCGAGGGCTTCGAGCACGTCGATGCTGCCCGCGCGACTCGACGCCGCGCGGTTTCCGTGCTTCCCGACCGGCACGCCGGCTCCCGCCACCACGAATGCCGCCGCCGTCGACACATTGAAGGTGCCGGAGGCGTCTCCTCCCGTTCCACACGTGTCGATCGTGCGCGGATCCACCTGCAAGGCGACGCTGGCCGTCGCTCGGAGCGCGCGCGCCACCGCAACGATCTCGCCGATCGTCTCTCCCTTGGCACGCAGCGCGACCAGCAGTCCCGCAATCAGGGCGTCCGACGCCTTTCCCTCCATGATCTCGCCGAAGGCAGACTCCAGGGCCGGGCCCGGAATCTCCGCGCCCCGCACTGCCAGCTCGATGGCGCTGCGCACACTCATGCCGCTGCGCTCGCCCCCAGGCGGTCGATGAAGTTGCGCAGCAAGGCCTTGCCGTCGCGCGTCACGATCGACTCCGGATGGAACTGCACGCCCTCGATGGGAAGCTCTCGGTGGCGCACCCCCATGATTTCTCCGTCGCGCGTTCGCGCGCTGATCTCGAGCTCGGGCGGAACCGAGTCTTCTGCGATCACCAGCGAGTGGTAGCGCGTGGCCTCGAATGGATTCGGCAGGCCGCGAAAGACACCGCGCCCGTCGTGCTCGATGGCAGACACCTTGCCGTGCATGATCGATCGCGCTCGCACGATCTTCGCACCGAACGCAACGCCGATCGCCTGGTGTCCGAGGCACACGCCCAGCAAGGGCGTCCGGTGGCTCGCGCACTCCCGCACCACCTCGATCGAGATCCCCGCATCGCGCGGCTCCCCCGGCCCGGGGGAGATCATGACACCTTGCGGCTCCGCCGCGATCAGCTCGGCCGCCGAAATCGCGTCGTTCCGCACCACGTCGACGCGCGCTCCGAGCTCCGACAGGTATTGCACCAGGTTGTACGTGAACGAGTCGTAGTTGTCGACCATCGCCACGCGCACGACGTTCCGAGTCAATCGATGCCCTCGCGCGCGAGATCGATGGCCTCGATCAACGCCTGGCCCTTGTTCATGGTTTCCCGAAATTCCGTTTCCGGATCCGAATCGGCCACGATCCCGGCTCCGGTACGCAGGAAGATCTCACCGTCCTTGACGAGCAAGGTGCGGATTGCGATCGCGGTATCCATGTTTCCAGAATAGTCGACGTAGCCGACACATCCGCCGTACGGCCCGCGGCGCAGCGTTTCGAGCTCGTCGATGATCTCCATGGCGCGCACCTTCGGCGCCCCGGAGAGCGTGCCGGCTGGAAAGGTCGCGCGCAGGAGATCGAGCCAGTCGCAGCCCTCCCGCAAGCGGGCCTGCACATTGGACACGATGTGCATCACGTGCGAGTAGCGCTCGATCACCGCGAATTCGTTGACACGAACGGAGCCGACCTCGGCAACGCGACCCACGTCGTTGCGCCCCAGATCGACCAGCATCAGGTGCTCCGCACGCTCCTTGGGGTCGGCGAGCAGCTCGGCTTCGAGCCTGCGGTCCTCGTCGGGCGTGCGGCCGCGGGGACGCGTGCCCGCCAGCGGGCGCAGGTCGATCTGGCCGTCCTCCAGCCGCACGAGGATCTCCGGCGACGATCCGATCAACACCGGCCCCTCGCAGCGCAGGAAGAAGAGATAGGGACTGGGATTGATCACCCGCAGGTACCGATAGATCGTGAACGGGTCCACCTGGAGCGGGATGCGGAACTGCTGGGACAGCACGACCTGGAAGATGTCCCCCGCTTCGATGTAATCCTTGGCGCGCTTGACGATCTCGTGAAACGCCTCGCGCGTCATGTTCCGCTTGAGCTCCGTGGGCGCGCGCAGCGGCTCGTGGTGGGGCTCTGGCTCCAACGGTCTTCGAATGCACCGAACCGTGCGATCGATCTCTTTCACGGCGCTCCGGTAGAGCGCGGCGACGTCTGCACCGGGCGACACCTCGACGTGCCGCACGATGGTGGCGGTCTTCCGGACCCGATCGTGCACGATGATCGTCTCGGGCAGGACGAACCAGAGGTCGGGCCCGCCGATCTCGTCCGGATTCGCGTCGGGGATCCGCTCGACGAAACGCACCCAGTCATAGCTCACCATCCCGACCGCGCCGCCCAGGAATCGCGGCAGGGAATTGCTCTCGGGAGTCACCGGCCGCAGCTCCGCGAGCTTTGCCCGCAGGAATTCGAGCGGATCGCCCTGGACCTCGACGCGCTGGGTTTCGCCCGCGCTGCTCCACTCCACCGCCCGGCCCCGCGCGCGAAACACGGCGCGCGCGCCGACTCCGATGAAGCTGTAGCGGCTCCATTTCTCGCCGCCCTCCACCGATTCGAAGAGGAAGCTGGTCACGCCGTCGTCGAGCCGCCGGAAGAGCGAGAGCGGCGTGTCCATGTCGGCCAGCAGCTCGCGGCAGACGGGGACGAGATTCCCCTGCGTCGCGAGTTCTTCAAACGCTTCCTGCGAAGGGCGGAGCAAGGGGGCCTCGAACGGGCATGCATCCGTCGCTGGCTTCGCAGACGGCACCGACCGGTGTGCCTCGGAACGAAAAGCCTCGACGTTTCGAATGGTTATCAAAAGGCTCAGTAGCCGTCAAGGAATCCCGCCCCGCCGCTGCCCACCTCGCGCCCGAGCCCCACCAGGCGGTAGAGCACCTTGACCTCGACGCCGCGCGCGCGGTCTTCGCTGAGCTGGAGACCGAGCGCCCAGCAGCGGCAGCGCGAGAGATACTCGACGATCCCGCGGTTGGCGATCAGGAGGTCCTGGTCGAACGAGTAGGCAAGCCGATAGGCGAGCGTCCAGCGGGAGAGGATGGCGAGACGCAGGGAACCATCCAACTGGTTGATGCGGTCCATCTCCCGAAAGTTCTCCCAGCGATTCCCGAACACGAATCTCTCGAAGACGTCCGGTACATCGCGGAGGAATCGATAGCCGAGACCGATGCCGTGTCCGCGTGGGTCACTCCAGCCCAGTTCCGCCAGCGCCTCGTCTGGCCGGCTCTGCTTCGG
>JAOUNA010000171.1 GCA_029881215.1 Myxococcales bacterium
CGCGCGCGCTACCATCGACGCGAAGCGCGGAGAGATCCGGATTCTCGAACACGGGGTGCAGAGAGCGCAGTGAAGCGGAGTCTGATCCGGCGAAAGCTCGGCCGCGTCGACCGCGAGATCGACAAGGCGATCGCGAAGGCGGAGGTTGCGGGCGCCGTCGTGCTCGCCCGCATGCCGCGGGACGGGGAGATCGTCGAGCATGCCTCGGTGCGCGGATTTGCCGCGCTGCGCCCCGAGCGCGTGCCCATGACGCCCGAGACGATCTTCGACCTGGCCTCCCTGACCAAGCCGCTGGCCACTGCGACGGCGATCCTGTGGCTGATCCACGATGGCGCCGTGACGCTCGACGATCCGGTTTCCAAACACCTGCCGGCCTTTTCGGAGCGGGACAAGGACGCGGTCACGCTGCGGCACCTGCTGACGCATTCGTCGGGTCTCAAGCCCTGGCGCGCATTCCACGAGCTGCTGCTCGACAAGGAGCGCAAGACTGGCGAGAGGCTGATCGGCACGCCGGCCGCGCGCGAGTTCGTCATCGATCGGGTGCTCCGCTCTGGTCTGGTTCACGAGCCCGGCAGCGCGGCGGTGTACGGCGATCTGGATTTCATCGCGCTCGGCGCGCTGGTCGAGGCCGTGTCGCATCGGGACCTCGCCGTGTTCTGTCGCGAGCGCATCTTCGATCCGTTCGGGATGCGCGATACCTTCTTCGTGCCGCTGCTCGACGGCGCCCGACTTCCCGAGCCGCTGCGCCGGCGCATCGCCGCGACCGAGAACTGTCCCTGGCGGGAGCGCATTCTCTGGGGAGAGGTGCACGATCCGAATGCCTGGATCATGGGGGGCATCGCGGGACACGCCGGGCTCTTTTCCAGCGCGGTGGATTTGATGACCTTCGCCCAGAGCATCGTCGACGTCTGGCACGGGCGCAGCGACGCGCTGCCCCGGGATCTGCTGCGGCGCTTCACCGAGCGGCAGGGGATTCCGCCCGACTCGGACTGGGCGCTGGGCTGGGATACGCCCACGCAGGGCGCCTCTTCCTCGGGCCGTCACTTCTCCGCGCGATCGATCGGGCATCTCGGCTTCACGGGAACTTCTCTGTGGATCGATCTCGAACGCGAGCTCATCGTGGTCATGTTGACCAATCGCCTGCATCAGGTGGCCAAGAAGAGCCGCTTCGAGCTGCGACCGGCCGTTCACGATCTGATCGTCGAGGCTTTCGAGTCGGGTTGAGCGGGCCCATCGGGACACCTCGGCGCGTTCATTTCGTCGCCATCGCCGGCTCCGGCATGGGCTCGTTGGCGGGCCTGCTGCACGCGCGCGGGCTCCGGGTCAGCGGCTCGGACGATGCCCTCTATCCTCCGATGAGCACGCTGCTCGCGGCGTGGGGGATCGCGGTCCGCCAGGGATTCGGCGCCGAGCACGTGCGGGAGGCGGACCCGGATCTCGTCGTCATCGGCAACGTCGTGCGGCCCGACAATCCCGAGGCGCGCGCCGCCATCGATGCGGGTCTTCCGGTGCGCTCCTTCTCCGACGCGCTCTACGAGCTTGCCATGGCTGGCAAACACTCCGTGGTGGCGAGCGGCACGCACGGCAAGACGACCACCACCAGCCTCGTCGCGTTTCTCCTGCAGGCGACGGGGCGCGACCCCTCGGTGCTCGTGGGAGGACACGCGCTCGATCTGGGCGGGAGCTTCCGCGAGGGGCGCGGCGAGCACTTCGTGGTGGAGGGCGATGAGTACGACACGGCGTTCTTCGACAAGACGCCCAAATTCCTCCACTACCACCCGAGAACGCTGATCATCACATCGGTCGAGTTCGATCACGCGGACATCTACCGAGACCTCGACCACGTGAAGCAGGCCTTTCGCGCGCTCGTGGCGGGCATGCCGGCCGAGGGCGCGATCGTCGCCGCGTTGGATCACGAGCACGTGCGCGATGTGGTGCGGGAAGCGCCGTGCCGCGTGATCGGATACTGCGTCGACCGGGAAGTCAGAGGATCGGGCTGGTGCGCGACTTCGCTCGAGTCCACTCCGGACGGCACGCGCTTTGATGTCTTCCGCGACGGCGTGCTCCTCGCGCGAGCCCACGCGCCCCTGCACGGTCACTTTAACGTCGAGAACAGCCTGGCGGCCCTCGCGACGGTGGCGATTCTCGGCGTACCGATCGGGGAGGCGGTTGCAGTGCTGCCCCGCTTCCGCGGCGTGAAGCGCCGCCTCGAGGTGCGCGGCGAAGCTGGCGGGGTGACCGTGCTCGACGATTTCGCCCACCATCCGACGGCGGTCGAGGCCTCGATCGGCGCGGCGCGCGCGCGCTTTCCCGGCCGGCGACTGCTCGCAATCTTCGAGCCGCGCACCAACACGAGCCGACGCAAGGTCTTTCAGCAGCGTTACGCCGAGGTCTTCGACGCCGCCGACCGTGTGTGGATTCGGGCCGTGCCCGACGCACCCATCTACAGCGCCACGGGGGAGGTCGTGGAGCGTTTCTCCGCGGCCGAGCTCGCCGCGGCGCTGAAGCTGCGCGGCGTGAGCGCGGACGCCTGCGACGACGTCGAAGTCATCGTGGCGCAGGTGGCTGCCGAGGCGCGTCCCGGCGACGTGGTGCTCGTGATGAGCAACGGCGATTTCGGCGGAATCTGGGATCTGCTGCTCGATGCACTGGCTGCACGGCGCTGAATCGATTCCCCCGAGCCCGGATCACTCCCACTCGATCGCCAGCAGCTCGCGCGCCTCGCCGACGGGCAGACCGAACGCGACTCCCTCCATGCCGAGGTCGAAGGTCTTCGAAGTGACGATGCCGAGCACCCGACCGCTGCTGTCGACGAGCGGTCCGCCGCTATTGCCGTGGTTGATGCTGGCATCGGTCTGGATCAGGAGCCTGCCGCGATCGTCGCGGTGCGCGCTCACGATGCCCCGGGTGACCGAGCGCGGAAAGCGCTCACCACCCGGCGAGCCGATCGCGTAGATCTCGCTTCCGATCGACGGAAGCGATGCCTCGGAGGGACGCAGGCAGCGATGCCCGCGTCCCGGAATCTTGAGCAGCGCCACGTCTCCGCTCCAGTCGGCGCGCTCGACCGTCGCCTCGAAGGCGGATCCCGAGGCCAGCTGCACCACGGGCTGCGATCCCTCGGGAGCCACGTGGGCGGCCGTCAGGACGTATCCGTCGTCGGAAACGATCACACCGCTGCCCACGCTCCGCCCGCTGCGCACGATGACGACGGCCTCGAGCACGCTCTCGAGATCGCGCGGCACGTCGACCGTTGCGTTGACTCGACAGGCCGAGATGCCGATCGCGGGCGGCGTGTCGATGCGCGTCGTCGGGGACTCCGTCACGGTCCACACGAAATCCGGATCGGAGAGCAGGAAATCGACCGCGTTCCGCACGGCGTCGTCGATGGCGATCGCTCCGGTCGGCCCCTGATCCATCCCGTATCCCCGGAAGCTGCGCTCGTAGATCACGCGCTTGACAGCGGCGTCATAGAGCTTGAACTCGAGCTCGAGCGAAACCTCCTGCCGGATGCCGAGGTAGCGGGGCTGGAGGGCCCCCTTGCCCGCCGGAATGCCGCGTGCCGGGTCGGGGTTGCCCTCGCGGCTGAAGGGGGTGCGGCGCAGCACGAACGAGCGGATGTGGATGTCGGTGAGCACGGCGGCCAGGCGGAAGCGGGTCGTGATCGCCCCGTCCTGGAACAGCGCGTCCGCGGGATCGACGGCGTCGTAGCCGAACATCGCGAGTCGATCGGCGATGGCGATGTTGTACTCGTCGGTGCCCTTGAGACGGCCGTCCCAGGTCTCCTCGGCGAGCTGTCGCTGACTCCGCTGTTCGTAGACGGTGGCGATCTTCTCACCGGCGGCGATGCGAAACATGATCTGCTCGAAGTAGATCGGCGGCGAGCCTCGCTGCTGCAGGTGGATGGGCGATGGCGCCCCGATCGGCTTTTCGAGCGGCGGAGGGGTGCCGGCGCAGGCAAGCGCCAGCGCGAGGCAGCCGCTCGAACAGGCCACGGCGCGGCCCAGCCGCGGTGACTGTTGCTGGCGCGAGCCACGACGCTGCAATCGCATGAGTCTCAGCCCTTCCCGCGTGCTTGCCTGCTCGCGATTCTAACCGAGGTCATTCGCGAATCTGCACGGTGCAGTAGCGCTCGAAGCGCAGCGTCGACGACCAGTACCCACGGGGAAGTCCGGCTTTGCGGCGCAGCTCGTGGAGGAATTCGCCGGGTGAAGCCAGCGCATCCCAGACGTCGGGCAGGAACGTGGCTACGGCAGTGCCCTCGCGCAGCAGCAGACCGTCCACACCCGGGCGCAGCTGTTCGAGCAGCGCGGCCTCGGAGGCGGCCGCGAGCGGCTCGAGCGGGCTCAGGATCGAGATGTGGAGCTCGAGATCTGCGAACTCCTCGCGGCGCAGCGACTCGAAGCGCGGGTCGCCGAAGGCGGATTGGAATGCGTTGAGCGCCACGTCGAGCGTGAGCGGGTGCTCTGGCGCGAGGCGCCCCGTGCAGCCGCGCAGCGCTCCGTGTCGCCGCAGCGTCACGAAGCTGGCGCGCCGCTCGCGCAGCACTTCCGGATAGTCCGCGGGATCGACGCGCAGCGGTGTGCCGTTTTCCAGACCGTGGGCCACCGACGCGCGGGCAACATATAATAGTGACGCACGTGCCTCGCGATCGTACGCCTCAGGCGAAGGACCAGGCGCCATAACCCACCACGGCATCGCGGGAGCCCGCGGTATCGCCGGAATTGCGCAGATCGAGCCGAGTTGCGCGCAGTCCGTGCTGCTGCGCGGCGACCAGGAGTCCCTGGATCGGCACGCGCCCGCACGCATCCTCGTGGCCGATTCTGCCCGGCTGCAGCGCTTCGATGGCGCAGGCGGTGTTCGCGTCCATGCGCCTCGCCGATTCGTAGCTGTGGTAGTGGCTCAGGTCGGAGCTCACCACGATGAGCGTCTCGGGCCCTCCCCAGGCGACTTCGAGCACCTCGGCCACCTCCGCGGGCGTCGCATCGCCCGCGACGAGGGGCAGCAGCGCGAACGCGCCGAGCACGCTCTGCAGGAACGGCAGGTGCACCTCGAGGCTGTGCTCGAATGCGTGGGCCTCGGCTTGCCGGGACACCTGCGGCAGCGCGCACACCCGCTCGAGCGCCACCGCGTCGAGCGGTACCTCCCCGAGCGGGGTCGCGAAGGCGATCGCGTCGGGCGCGGCCAGCCCGCGCAGCCAGACGCGGTGTGCCGGGCCGAGCAGCACCACACGCGCAACGCGGTCCCGGGCCGCCGCGATGCGCGCGTAGGCCGATGCGGCGATGGGTCCCGAATAGATGTAGCCCGCATGGGGTACGATCACCGCCTTGGGGGCTGCTGCACCCGCTGGCTGTCGTGCCGCCGCGTCGAGATATCCGCGCACGGCCTCGGCCAGCGCCCGCGGCGATCCGGGATAGAACGTCCCCGCCACCGCGGGGGGTCGGATGCCAGCTGACGTCATCTGCCGTCCTCCGCCCGAGCGCGGCCCGGCGCGCCAAGCGCCATGGTTGGGCGCACGAGGTGGGATTGCAAGCCCCGGACAGCTTACACTTCCGCGCATGGACGGCGCGTACCCGACCCGCTACTGGGAGCGCCGGGCGGACGGCAAGATCGAGTGCACCGTGTGCCCGCGGCGCTGTCGCCTCGAAGAGGGCCAGCGGGGTCTGTGCTTCGTGCGGGCGCGCCAGAACGACGCGATCGTACTCACCACCTTCGGGCGCTCGAGCGGCTACTGCATCGATCCCATCGAGAAGAAGCCGCTGAACCACTTCCTGCCGGGCACGCCCGTGCTCTCCTTCGGCACGGCTGGCTGCAACCTCACCTGTCGGTTCTGTCAGAACTGGGACATCAGCAAATCTCGCGACCTCGACACCCTGGCCGACGAAGCGCCGCCCGAAGTGATCGCCGACGCAGCCGTGTCGCTCGGCTGCCGAAGCGTGGCCTTCACGTACAACGATCCGATCATCTTCCTGGAGTACGCGATCGAGACGGCCCGGGCCTGCAGGGCGCGCGGCGTCGCGAGCGTGGCGGTGACGGCTGGCTACGTGTGCGACGCACCGCGGCGGGAGTTCTTCGCGGAGATGGACGCCGCGAACGTGGATCTCAAGGCCTTCACCGAGACCTTCTACCACAAGATTTGCGGGGCACACCTCCAGCCGGTCCTCGATACCCTCGTCTACCTGAAGCGCGAGACGCACGTGTGGTTCGAGATCACGACGCTGCTCATCCCGGAGGAGAACGACTCGGACGAGGAGCTGCGCGCCATGAGCGCCTGGGTCGTGGAGCAGCTCGGACCGGATGTGCCCTGGCACTTCAGCGCCTTCCACCCCGACTATCGCATGCGCGACCACCGCGCGACGCCGGCCGCCACGCTCGGCCGCGCGCGGGAGATCGCGCGTGCGGCGGGC
>JAOUNA010000172.1 GCA_029881215.1 Myxococcales bacterium
TCCCGATCCCGAGGTGTCGCGCAAGCACGCGCTGCTGCGGCGCGATGGCGAGCGCTTCGTCGCCGAAGATCTCGGAACGGGACTCGGGACGCTCGTGAATGGGGAGCGCATCACGACGCGGGAGCTCGAGCACGGCGACGTGATCGAGATCGGCAAGCTCGCGCTGCGCTTCGGTCAGACGACCCAGCCGATCCGACCCGGGCCGAACGTGCGCTTCGCCTCCGAGCTCAAGGGAGGCAACTTGCCGGTCCTCGACCGCGAGGCGAGCGGCCGAACCATGCTCGCCTTCGACGCGGTGGACGAGCTGCTGCCCTCCGCGGCGGCTGCCGCGTCCGGCGTCTCGGGTGCGCGAGCCGTGTCCGCCGACGGCTCGCTCGAAGCGCTCGACGCGGACGATCCGCTCGGGCTGAGCTTCGACGCGATGGATCTGGGCAGCGCCCCCGCGCCGCGCGATCTCGATCTCGAGCTCGACGAGAAGCCCGAGGCCTGGGCCGCCGCAGCCCCCACCCGGGCGCCCCTGCCGCCCGTCGGTTCCCGTGCGGTCGGCGCCGGCGGGCATCGGGAGCACGCCGGCGCGCAGCCATCGGTGGAGCTGGCGTTGCTGATCGACGGCCCGGCCCAAGAAGTGAGCGCGCTCGTGCGTGCCCTGCGCGACACACCCATCCAGATCGGCTCGCTCCGGCTGCGCATTCGGGAGCGCCGCTAGCAGCGCGACCCGGCTCGAAACTCCGCGCGAGTCCCAGCGGGGATCCTCGACGCTGAACGGACTGCGATCCTCCACCTCGCGGATGCCCCGCGTGCGCATGGCGATGCGCGGGCACGCAGCCGGTTGCAGCGCACCGAGAGCGCCTGCATCAGACGGCCGCAGCCGGGCTATGCTCGGGGGCCGTCCCGCTCGGGGGACGCAAGCCAATCCGACGAAGGAGCCCTGCTTGAAGATCGCCGTCCTGTCCCGGGGACCGAAGCTCTACTCGACGCAGCGCCTGGTGGAGGCCGCCGAGCAACGCGGCCACGAAGCCGTCGTCATCGACCCCTTGCGCTGCTACGTCGACATCACCTCCCACGACCCGGCCATTCATTACAAGGGCCAGGAGCTCTCCGGCTTCGCTGCAGTCATTCCCCGCATCGGCGCCTCGATCACCTTCTACGGAACCGCGATCGTCCGGCAGTTCGAGATGACCGGCGTCTTTCCCGTGAACGAGTCGGTGGCCATCTCGCGCTCTCGCGACAAGCTGCGATCTCTCCAGCTGCTCGCGCGCAAGGGCATCGGCCTGCCGGTAACCGGCTTCGCCCACTCGACCCACTACACCTCGGAGCTGATCGAGCTCGTCGGCGGGGCGCCGCTCGTCGTCAAGCTGCTCGAGGGTACGCAGGGCATCGGCGTCGTGCTCTGCGAAACGCGCAAGGCGGCGGAGAGCGTGATCGAGGCCTTCCGGGGTCTGAATGCCCAGTTCGTGGTGCAGGAGTTCATCAAGGAGGCCAAGGGCGCGGACATCCGCGCCTTTGTCATCGGAGACAAGGTCGTCGCGGCGATGATGCGCAAGGGCAGGGAAGGCGAGTTCCGCTCGAATCTGCACCGGGGCGGAACGGCCACGATCATCAGGCTCACGCCCGAGGAGCGGTCGACCGCGGTGCGCTCCGCCAGCATCATGGGACTCAACGTCGCGGGTGTCGACATCCTGCGCTCGCGCCACGGGCCGGTGGTGATGGAGGTGAACTCGTCACCCGGCCTCCGGGGCATCGAGTCGGCCACGGGTATCGACGTGGCGGGCATGGTGATCGAGTTCATCGAGAAGAATGGCAAAGAAGGCAAGACGCGCACACGGGGGCGCGGCTAGGCGCTTGCAGAGCGCACCCCGTCGCTCGGAACGGGTGAAGCCGGGCCACGCGCGGAGAGCAGTGAGGTTGCCATGTCGGAGACGGGGCTCGCAAGGACATTTCTTGCCGCATCGGCGCTGCTGGCGTTCGCCGCCGGGGGCTGCCTCACCCCGGGCCAAGAGGCGAAGCTCGGAGAGAGCGAGGCGCAGAAGGTCGAGCAGACGATGGGCCTCGTGCGCGACGCCAAGCTCGAGGGCTACGTGCGCGCGATCGGCGAGAAGCTCGCGGCCGCATCCGAGCGGCCCGAGGCTCCCTGGCACTTCATGATCGCGGACGCCCCCGAGCCCAATGCCTTTGCCCTGCCGGGCGGCTATGTCTACGTGACGCGCGGTCTGCTGGCGCTCGTCAACTCGGAAGACGAGATCGCGGGCGTGATCGGTCACGAGATCGGACACGTCACGGCGCGGCACAGTGCGAAGCGCATCGGAGCCGCGGTGGTGGCCGCGCCGGTCTCGATCGCCACCGGGCTCGCGGGCCTGGCGGTATCCATCGTGAGCCCGTTTCTCGGCAGCGTCGTCGCGGCAACCGGCCCGGTCGTCACGGGTGGACTCGTGATCGCGCCGTTCAGCCGGGAGCAGGAGCACGCGGCGGACCAGATCGGCCAGCGGCTGGCCGCCCGAGCCGGCTACGACCCGGCCGGCATCGCGACATTCCTGCACACGCTGGATCGCAGCGTGTCGCTATCGAGTGACGGCGAGCGCTCGTTCAACTTCCTCGACAGCCATCCCATGACACCGGATCGGATCGAGAACACGACCGCGCGAGCGGCGAAGCTCGAGCGCGCCCCCGCGCGACCGGTGGCTCGAAATCATTCGGATTTCCTGCGGCGCCTCGAAGACCTGATCGTCGGCCCGGATCCGGCGCAGGGCGTGTTCGAAGGTCAGACCTTCCTGCACCCGGAGCTGGACATCGCCATCGAATTTCCGTCGGCCTGGAAGACGGTGAACACGGCAGCATCGGTGGGGGCCATCAGCCCGGGCGGGGACGCCGTCGTCGCCCTGCGCCTGGCGGCGCGAGGCTCGAGCGTGGACGAAACCGTGCGCCAGATCGAGCAGGAGCAGGCGAACGTCGCGTTCGAGCGTTTCGAGATCCGCGGGCTGCCCGCCGCGCGCACGCGGCTCGCGGCGCGGGGGCAGAGCGCCTCGATCACGCTGATCGGATATCTGGGCAACGTCTTCGCCGTCGTGGGGCAGAGCGCCGAGCGAACGGCCGGCCCATACGCGCAGACCTTCGACGCGACGGCCTCGAGCTTCCGCGCGCTGCGCACCAGCGAGCGCGGCGCGATTCGCGAGGTGCGACTGCGCGTGCGCGAGGCGCGCGCCGGAGAGACACCCGGCGCGATCGCGAAGCGCACGGAATCCACCTGGAGCGCCGAAGCCCTGGCGGTGGCCAACGCCGTGGAAGTCGACGCGAGCTTCCGGAGCGGGCAGGAAATCAAGGTGGCTCTCCCGCAGGCCTATACGCCGCGCAGCCACTGACCCGCACCTTCCCCGCGGCGGGCGGGCCAGCGCGCGGACGAGGTTCCCCGTTGAATCGAGTGCTGCTGTCGCCGCCGCAACGCCGACTGAACCTCGTTGCCGTAACCGCCGCGATGTCGGTCACGGCTCTGATCTACGGGCTGAGCGTTCCGCTGCTCTCGTTGGTGATGCACCAGAACGGCGTGGACAGCACGCTCATCGGCATCAGCACGGCGGTGCAGTCGATGGCCATCGTGCTGATCTCGCCCTTCCTTCCGCCCTACATGGCCAGACGCGGACCGGCGATCCTGATGCTGGGCGCGATCCTCGTGTCGCTGGTGGCCTTCCTGCTGCTGCCCGTGTTCACGAGCGTTCCGGCATGGCTCGTGCTGCGCTTCGCCATCGGCGCCGCCGGTAGCGTGCTCTGGGTCTGTGGCGAGGCGTGGATCAATCAGGTCGCCGACGATTCGATCCGCGGGCGCGTGGTGGCGCTGTACAGCATGGCGGTGGCGGGCGGATTCGCGCTCGGCCCCCTGGTGCTCTCGCTCACGGGCAGCGAAGGCTTCAAGCCGTTCGTGCTGTCCGGGTCCATCATCCTGCTGGCGGCACTGCCGCTGCTGAGCATTCTGCACGTTTCTCCCCGCATGGACGGCGAGCGCGTGGGCGGTCTGCTGCACTACCTGTGGGTGGCTCCCGTGGCGATGCTGCTCTGCTCCCTGTTCGCGGTGGCCGACGGCATCCTGCTCACGTTCCTGCCGCTCTACGGTCTCGAACGGGGTCTGAGCGAGCCCCAGGCGCTCTACCTGATCACCCTGATGGGCATCGGCGGCATCGTCGGTCAGCTGCCCATCGGCTGGCTCGCAGATCGCATGGAGCGCATGCTGCTCGCCGCTGTGTGTACGCTGCTCGTCGGCATCGCCTGCCTGGCCATGCCCCTCGTGCTCGCAAATGCCCCGTGGAATCTGCTCTTCATGCTCGTCTACGGCTCCATCCTGAGCGGGATCTACACCATCGCCATGGTCATCATCGGAGATCGCTTCCGCGGCGCGGATCTTGCCGCGGCGAGCGCTCTGTTCGGCGTGATGTGGGGCAGCGGAAGCATTCTCGGCCCACCCATCGGCGGACTGGCGATGCACTACTACCCGCCGCACGGAATGCCGCTCGCGCTCGCGGCGCTGTTCTTCGCGGTGCTGCCGTTTCCCGCGATCGCCGGACTCCGACGGCGCAGGCGCTCCGCGCGGGGCGACTGATCCGAAACACGAGGACGCCTCGTGGGCGCCGAGGTGCGCGGCACCCGGCTTCGAGACGCGGCGCGCGAGCTCCGCTCGTCAGGCGAGCTCGGTGCGCGATCCGGAAGCGTCGAAGCTCTCGATCCAGCGGCGATACAAGCGGGGAGGCGTGAATGCCAGCCAGACCATTCCGAGCGAGACGATTTCGCAGCCGCCCACCAGCAAATCCATCCCAGCGGAGAAACGACCCTCTTGCGAGTAATCGAAATACATCGGCAGGGAACAGAGCCAGGTACCGAGCTGGAGCACGCCGAACCAGCCCCAGAGCAGGAAGCGATTGCACAGCAGCGCATCCGCGAGGCCGAGCCGCATGCGCCGGCGCGCATCCCGATACTGGCGCAGCGCTTCCGCGCTGAGCCAGAGAATCGGCAGCGTCTGTCCGAGCCACTCGATCCAGAACCCGGGATTGGCGATCGAGAAGCCTTCAATGTCTCCCGTCAGGGCGCCCACCAGCAGACCGTTCACCATCAGGGTCGCACATCCCCAGACCGCGGCGCCCGCCCAAGGGCGCCCGGCGCAGAATACACGCCGGGTGAACAGGGCCACCAGCACGCAGCCAGTCGAGACGGCGGCGCGTCCCAGCAGCGCAAAGATCAGCCAGACGTTCTCGAGCGGCAGAACGATGGGCGCGGCGTACACGAGATACGAGCTTCCCAGGCACGCGAACGCCCAGCCCAGCAGCCGTTCGGGTGTCTGCCCCGTGCGCGCGGCGAGCCGCAGCAAGTGGAGCGCGGCGGGCAGGTAGAGCAGCCCCGCAATGACCTCGACGAGATAAGCGCTGTTGTCCACGCTGTGTCTGCTTGATGGGTCCGCGCGATCGAGTTGTGCTACGACGCCTCACCGGAGGTCCGGGCGGGGAATCGGCAGAAGCGGAAGACTTCTTGATCGACAAACGCCCCCCCTCGCCCGCTCGCATTCGGGGCGGTGCCCCGGTCAGGGGTTGCAGCAGAAAAGCTCCCTTCCGAGACGGAAGCCGGCTGCGCCGGGCGAACCGCGCGGGAATCAGCCGCGCGCCACGAGCTGCGCGATCTCGCTGTCGATCAGCGCCTTGAAGCTCTCGTAGCGCTGCGCGCCGCTCAGCATCCGACCGTTGATGAAGAAGGTCGGGGTGCCGGCGACGCCCAGCTGCTCGGCTTCGGCCTTGTCACGCGCGAGGACGGTCTCGAGCGCCGGATCCGCGAGATCCTGCTCGAATCGCTTGCGATCGAGGCGCAGCGCGGCGGCGTGTTCGAACAGCGTGTCGCGATCGAGCTGACGCGGGTTGGCAAAGATGCGGTCGTGCATCTCCCAGAACCGGCCCTGCCGCTCGGCAGCCAGAGCCGCTTTGTGGGCGAGCGGCGCCTGCGTGTGGAAGGCGAGCGGGCTGTGCCGGAATACCAGACGGACCTGATCGGGGTACTCCGCCAGCAGGCGCAGCAAGGTGGGGTTGACGCGGGCACAGTATGGACACTGAAAGTCCGAGAACGCCACCACCGTGATCGGCGCGTCGGCCTTGCCGCGGATGGGCGCACCCGCGGTCGAGACCTCGACCCGCGCCGCGCTGTCCGGATCCACCCGCGCCTGCCGGACGCGGTCTCCAGCGCCAGTCTCGAGCGCCGCGACGCGCGCTTCGAGGGCGGTGACCTGACCCGTTCTCAGGAACACGGCGCTGCCGGTCGCGCCGAGCACCGCGCCCAGCGCCAGGCCTGCCAGAAACATCCCAGGATTCCCACTGCGCATCGCTTCGCCCCTCGGTGATCCAGCCACCCTACCACCCCCCGGGAG
>JAOUNA010000173.1 GCA_029881215.1 Myxococcales bacterium
GTCGCGCCTCGGCTGCGTGCTTCTCTTCCTTTCCATCTCATTTCCGCGCTCTCCGGTTATCGCCAGGATCATTCTTCGGCGTGGCAGATTTCGCAGTCTTCTTCCACGGAGAAGGAGATGTTGCCGTCGTGGCACATGCCGCAGCGGCGCCCGTCGTGCATCTCCTCGCCGGACCAGTGCATGCGCGGAGCGACCGTCCCCGCTCGCCTCACGATCGGAAACGCGTCCCGGTGGCAGACGGAGCAGTCCGGCTTCTCATCGTCCACGTGCATCGCATGACTGAACGCGACGGCCCCGGGACTCGCGCCGCTCGAGGGATAGGCCAGATCCGGCGGGAGCCGAAGCACCAGCCGATTCGTCGGGGCCGACATGAGCTGCGCGGCTTCCGCGCGCGCGCCTCCGAAGCTGCTGAAGTCGAAGGTCACCGCGCCTTCGACCATGACCGCGGCCAGCACAATCAGCGCGCCCTTGGTGAGCCAACCCACCCAGCCGGGCGAATGCACCGCGGCGCGCTCCTGGGCTTCCGCTCCGACGGGAGTCTTCGGAAACACCTCCAGGTACTTCGCAGCCAGCGTGAACCCGACGCAGCCCATGACCACCAGGGATCCCGTCACGGCGATCTCCATCAGAGACGGGAAGTACGCCGACTCCATGCCCGGCTCCAGGAAGTAATCCTGGCCCATGGCTCCTTGCAGGCCCGTGATGCAGACGTTGAGCCGGTTGAGGATGAGTCCGAGAACGACCAGCAAAGCCGAGCAGAACAGACCGCCTCGATCCCGACGCACCTGGGGCACGGAGAACAGGATGATGGGCAGCAACACGCCGAACGCCATCTCCGCGAGGAACAGAAAGGACTCGGAGCTGTGCGTGAATGCCAGGGCGAGTGCGCCCCGATGAATGAGATCCTGCAGTTTGACGATCCCGTAGATCGTGAGGACCAGCACGATCGCGCGCGCGATATCCTGCAGCAGATCCAGCTCGAGCCGACGACCGAAGGCTCGGGCGCTGAGGTAGGACTCCAGGATGACCATCGCGAGGCCGGCCGCGATCGCGCTCAGGAAGAATGTCACGGGCAGCAGCGGCGTGTACCAGAGCGCGTGCATCTTCTCGGGAACGATCACGAAGAGGGTTCCGAGAGAAGACTGGTGCAGCGTAGAGAGCAGCACGCCGACGATGACCAGCGGCACGGTGAAGCCGCGGATGATGCGCGCGGGTCTTGCGAGCTTGAGGCGCTCCAGCAGCATCGGACTGAATTCCAGCGCCAGGACCGTGGTGTAGAGCATCACGCACCAGGCGACCTCGAAGAGCGCCGAGCGCGTGTTCCACATGATCAGCGGATGCCAGATCCGGTAGGGGCGGCCCAGGTCGAACAGCAGAGCGCAGATCACGAGCAGGTAGCCGAGAAACGCCGTCAGCACGGTCGGGCGCGTGATGGGCCGGAAGCGCTCGAGATTGAAGATGTACACCGTCGCGGTGATGGTGAAGCCGCCGGCGGCCAGCGCCACACCCACCAACAGATCGAAGCCGATCCAGATGCCCCAGGGAAACTGATCCGACAGATTCGTGGAGGCTCCGAGCCCCTGCGTGAAGCGGATCACGGTGGCCCAGATCCCGATCACCGCGACCACGGCCGCGAGCAATCGCCAGAAGCTGAGGGCGGACCAGAGTCGCTTGAGTGCGTCCACGCTCATTCTCCGCCTTGGGGTGCGTCCGTTCGCGGGGACGCACCCGGGGCGGCACGCGAGCCGCCCGCCGGCGCATCGTGCGCGCCGTTCAGCTCTTCGCGCCGATTGATGATCCACCAGAGGCCGATCATGAATACGCCTCCGGTTACCACGACATTTGGAATCGTGCTCAGGATGTTCCAGATCAAGCGCGGATAGGCCTCGACGTCGAGCTTCGTCGGGAAGCCGAGCCGATCGAAGGGCAGGCTCGAGAGGTAGAGCACCGAGGTCCCCCCCGCCTCCTCCAGGCCGTAGATGTGGTCCACGTAGCGCTCGGGATTGCGGCGGATGCGCGCCCGCGCCTCGCGGATCAGATCGTCACGATCGCCAAACATCGTCGCCTGGGCAGGACACGCCTCCGTGCAGGCGGGCTGCCTGCCCTGGGCGACGCGCTGGTCGAAGCACATGATGCACTTCTGCATGCGGGGCAGGGCGGTGTCCCACTCGTACTTCGGCACCCGGTACGGGCAGGCCACCATGCAGTAGCGGCATCCCATGCAGGCGTCCTCGTCGTAGACGACCGGACCTTCCGGGCGCTTCTGGAGCGCACCCACCGGGCAGACGGAGACGCAGGCAGGGTCGAGACAGTGCATGCACTGTCTCCGGACGTTCAGGCCGGCTCTCCCCTCGACCACGCACCACGTCTCCGAGTTGAGGTGGCGGGCCTCGTCCTTCGGCAGGTGGTTGATCTCTTTGCATGCGTAGACGCAGGCCCTGCAACCCACGCAGCGCGTCACATCCGTCAAGATGCCGAGGGCCATTGCTTTCCGCCTCGCGCGAGTTGCGTCACACGGCTGGGGTGCGCGCAGAGGCCCGTCTCACCCGGCGCCGGCATCGCCATTGGAGCGCCGCGTCGATCGCGACCAGCCCGAGAATCAAGAGGACCACCAGAATGGCGACCACGGCGTCTGCCTCGGGGAGCCGAGCGGCACGCGCGAGGGGCGCCAGCGCGCCTCGCCACTCGTCCTACCCCCCCTCTAATCCGGAATGTGCAAGAGCCATACCATCGTTCAGCGGAGCCGAGCCGGCAGGGCAACTAGCCACAAGTCCTGGGCTATGCGTTCCAAGCTGCACACTGCGGCGTGCGTGGCCGGGCCTTCGCTGGGGTGGGTGTCTACAGTTCGGATTGGCGAATCGACACACCTGTCGATGCGGGCCGCGCAAGCTGCGGGCTCTCTTCGATGCGGCTCGAGCCGCGGCCGACAGCCGCTCCCGCGCCCGGGTCGCCTACCTGCGAGGCTGAGCCGTGAAGGCGATCTCCCGATCCGAGGGCGCGTCTTCCGCGCTCTGCCTTCTCGGCTCCTCGCGCTCGCTCAATGCCTCCGTGTCTCCCGGGTGCTCGTGCCGATATTGATCGACGGGCATCATCCCGGTGATCCACGCGGGGTTCATCGGATAGACGCTGGGATTGAAGATCGTCGAGTAGAGGTGCCAGATCAGAATCGAGACCGTCGCGAGCCACGCTTCGTAGTAGTGGATCACCAGCATCACGTCGAGCACGCCCTTCGGCAGGAATCTCACGAAGAAGTCATCGAACCACAGCATGCTGCCGGTCACGCTCATGATGATCATGCCCCAGACCAGTGCCCAATATTCGAACTTCTCTCCGAAACTGAATTTTCCGAAGTTCGGTCTCTCATTCGTGAAGCCGAGGTTGTATCGGATCATTTCGCGAAATTGGGCGAGGTCGTCGAGCGTGGGAAACATGTGATGCATGAAGTCTCGACCCCGAGCACCGCGCAGGTAGAAGAGGTGCGCGATCGAGAGCAGCACGAGGACCACCGCCGAGATCCGGTGGATCAGATTGCGCAAGGGGAAGCCGCCCTCCCGGCCGAACAACAGCACAGACCACCAGGAGTCCGAGAAGCGCAGAGCGAAGCCCGTGGTGACCAGGAGCAGGAAGGCGATCAGCAGCACCGTGTGCTGGAGCACCTCCCACTGAGTCATGCGTCGAATCTGCTCCTTTTCCATCACGATTTTGACCTGGCGCCGCGCGTCCAATCCGATGTAGAGCAGCATGCCCGCGAGGGTGCAGGCGATCATGATCATGTACAGGGCCGCAAAGAAATCCGGCCATCCCCGCATGTGCATCACGCCGATCTCATGGATCTTTGCCTGCGCCAGCTCGGCGGAAATGCTCGGATGACACTCCCCGCACGTGTGTTGCAGGTTGTCGGGGTAGATCGACGAGGTCGGGTCCGTATGCGGAAGGATGCGATGGGCACCGTGGCACGATGCGCAGTTCGCGACCGTCATGTCGCCGGCCTTGCTCTTCAATCCGTGATACGAATCGATGAAGGACGCCAGTCGTCCCGCCGGAATTCCGTATTTCTCGTTCAGCGATGCGGACTCGTGACAAGGAGCGCAGGTCGCTTCCGCCACCTTGGCGTGGCTGACGGGCGACCTGGGATCCAGGTGCGCGATGATCTGGTGCTCGCCGTGACAGTGCGTGCAGACGGGTGACGCGGTCTCTCCTCTCGCGGTCAGTTGGCCGTGAATGCCCTCCCAGTAGTCTTTTTCGATTCCCTCGTGGCACTTGCCGCAGGTCTTTGGGATGGTGAAGTGATTGATCGTGGAGTTCGGATCGCCCGGTGAGAGGATGCGGTGTGCCGTCCCCCCGGTGGAGTGGCAATCGTTGCACGTCGCGGCCGAGTATCGGCCCCGGGATGTCGCCTTGCCGTGCACGCTCGCCTTGTAGGTCTGCACGGGGTGCTTCGCGAGAAACTTGTGGTTGCGGGTGAGGTCGTAGTCCTCGTGACAGTTTCCGCACGTCTCGGGCATGTTCAGCGGATGAACCTGTGAGTTTTCGTTCTCGTGTCCGAGGATCTGGTGCGTGCCGTGGCAGCTGGCGCAGTTCGGGATGTCCGGATCGACGCCAACGGTCAGTCTTCCGTGCTTGGTATAGACCTCCGCCTCGGCCTCGTGGCAGGTTGAGCAGTCGACGTGCGCGATCTCTTTCCGGTGTGATTCGGGTGCGACGTCTTCGTGGCAATCTCCGCATTCGAAGCCCTGGTGCACGGAGGCCTCGAGCATGTCCAGCGTGACGATCGGTGCGCTGCCGGTTCCTGTCGCGTGACAGTCCTCGCAGGACGTCGCCTCGGTCTCGCCCTGGAGCTCCTCGTGCTCTTCTGCCGCCTCCGCAAGCTCGTCGGCTCCCGCTAGGCGCGCAAAGCCGAACAGAGCAAGAATGCAGAGGAAGGCGACGAGCTGGGGAATGCGGCGCTTCGCTCCGTGATCGTTCGAAATATTCTGCATGGTCTCTACTCCCCCGCCAGGCGACTGGCCATCGCGAAGTAGATCAAGAGCATCAAGACGACTCCCACCATGAACGCCATGAAGCCCGCGGGCAGCGCGATCTTCTTCCAGGCATCCCACTCGTGACCCGCACGGTGCTGGTCGAGCGTCCCCTCCGCGACCCAGCGGTCGTACAGCCTCCGGCGCTCGCTCATCAGCTCCGACTTCGTCAGCCTTCCCGAGAACATGACGGGGTCCATCGGGAACTTGTCGGGTCGGAAGTGGACATTGAAGAAGTGGAACGTGAAGATGAAGCCGGCTGCGAGCAGCGCCTCGTCGGAGTGGATGATGAGCGCGACGTTGATCGCCCAGCCCGGGAGGAATCTGGTGAAGAACTCGGGAAACCACATGATCAGCCCGCTCAGTCCGATCATGGCCACACCCCAGAACACCGCCATGTAGTCGAACTTCTCCCAGTACGTCCAGCGATCGAACTGCGGCTTGGGGCCCTTTCCGAAGAACCACTTGTTGTGGGCGATGATGTCCTTGAGATCCTGGATGCCGGGCATTGGAGAATCGGGCCCGAAGAACTGCTGGCGGACTCTCTTCAGGTCGAATCTGCCGGTCTCGGGATTCAGGAAGCGTTTGCGTCCGACGAAGAGCCCGTAGAGCACGGAGCTGACGTGCACCGTGAAGTAGAAGATCGTGATCAGCGCTCCGACGCGGTGTAGGACGGCGGCGACCGCCTGACCGCCCATTGCGCCGAGCAGGACCTTTGCCCAGTCCATGTAGTAGAACTTGAGCGGCATTCCGGTGGTCACCAGCAGCAGGAAGCTGATAATGATGAGGCCGTGCAGGAAGCGGTCCAGCGGCGTGAACCGGGTGAATTCCTCCGTGTCTTCGCGCACCTGGATCTTCTCTTCGCGCCACTCGCGCGAGTCGCTCATGTACAGGGCCATGGAGCGGTAGAGCCACAGCAGCGTGTGCAACGCGAAGAAGACGAACGTGCCGATCAGGAGCGCCGTCATGCCCCAGAAGACGTAGTAGAGCTGTGGGTACCTTTCCTTGTCCGAGTGGTCGGCGTGGACGATGTACCTCGCGAAGTTCTCGTTGGCTTTCGGGTGGCACTTCTTGCACGTCTCCACTCGGCGCGCATCGCTGATGTACGAGGCCGGATCGTGGGTTTCGACGATGTCGTGGTGGCCGTGGCAGTCGTAGCACGCCGCCACGTCCTGGCGGCCCAGGGCGATCGCCTTGCCGTGGAAGGTGTCGCGGTAGCCGGTGAGCTGCTCCTGGTGGCACTGACCGCACATGCGGTCGGCCTGCAGGCGGAACTCCGGAGAGTAAGGCGGATCCGAGACGTGCGAACGATGGCAGGTGGTGCAGATCGGAGCGCTGGTGTCGTGTGAGGTGAGCGAG
>JAOUNA010000174.1 GCA_029881215.1 Myxococcales bacterium
GCGCCCTACGACTTGGTGCGCAAGATGCGCGCCTCCTTCCTCGTGCTCGGCCCGCTGCTGGCGCGTTACGGTGCGGCGCGCGTCTCCGAGCCCGGCGGCTGCGCGATCGGCGTGCGGCCGGTGGATCAGCACCTCAAGGGTCTCGAGGCGCTCGGCGGCAAGCTGCGCCTCGACCACGGCTACGTCGAGGCGACCGCGCCCCGGCTCACGGGGGCGCACGTCGCATTCGATCTGCCCACGGTCAACGGCACCCAGAACGTGATGATGGCGGCGTGCCTCGCGCGGGGGGAAACCGTGCTGGAGAACGCGGCCCGCGAGCCCGAAGTGACGGAGCTCGCCGAGGCGCTGTTCAAGATGGGCGCGGAGGTGCGGGGCGCCGGCAGCGATCGCATCGTCATCCGCGGTGTCGAGAATCTGCGCGGCATACGCCACCGCGTGTCGGGAGACCGCATCGAGGCGGGGACGCTGCTCGCGGCGGCCATCGCGACCCGCGGCGACGTGCGCGTGCGCGGCGTCGATCCGAGCGCGATGGAGTCGACCCTGGAGAAGCTCCGCGAGTGCGGGGCTCGGGTGGAGTCGGACGCCACGAGCGTGCGCGCCCGGATGGAGGGTCCGATTCGGGCCGTGCGGGTCGTTACGGCCCCGTTTCCCGGCTATCCGACCGACATGCAGGCCCAGCTGATGGCCGCGCTGACGCTCGCGGAGGGATCGAGCGTGGTCACCGAGCGAGTCTTCGAGAACCGCTTCATGCACGTCCCGGAGCTGCAACGCATGGGGGCGGACATCGCGCTCTCCGGCCGCTCCGCGCACGTCACGGGTGTGGCTCGGCTCATGGGAGCGCCCGTCATGGCCACGGATCTTCGCGCTTCGGCGGGATTGATCGTGGCGGCGCTGGCCGCGGAGGGCGAAACTGTCGTGAACCGCGTCTACCACATCGATCGGGGCTACGAACGCATCGAGGAGAAGCTCCGCGGACTGGGCGCGGACATCCGGCGCGAGGGCTGAGACATGGCGAGTCGATCTGCAGCGAAGGGCATACTCCCCATCCTCCACTCGGGTGATTCGAGCTTCGAAACCGCATTCGAAAAGCTCGTGCGCCGCCGCGAGAACCAGGCGGAAGACGTGAGCCGGGTGGTGCGGCGGATCATCGATCGAGTCCGCGACGGCGGGGACGACGAGCTGCGCGCCTGTGTCAAGAAGTACGACGGCGCATCCGTGAAGCGCTTCGAGGTGCAGCGCGAGGAGATCGAGGAGGCGGGGGAGATCATCGATCCCGCGGACCGCGCGGCGCTGGGCAAGGCCGCCATGCGCGTGCGCGAGTTCCACCGCAAGCGGATCGCGTCCAGCTGGGAGGTGCGCGAGGAGGGCGGCGCGGTATTCGGACATCGCGTTCGTCCGCTCGCGCGCGTCGGCATCTATGTTCCGGGGGGCAAGGCGATCTACCCGTCGAGCGTGATCATGAATGCGGTGCCGGCCTCCGTGGTCGAGGTGCCCGAGATCATCATGGCCACGCCGCCGGGTCCGGACGGATCGATTCGACCCGAGGTGCTGATGGCAGCGCGGGTCGCGGGTGTGCACCGCATCTTCAAGATGGGTGGGGTGCAGGCGATTGCCGCCATGGCCTACGGCACCGAGTCGATTCCGCGCGTCGACAAGATCGTGGGCCCCGGCAACATCTACGTCGCGACGGCCAAGAAGATGGTGTTCGGCGAGGTGGACATCGACAGTGAGGCCGGTCCCTCCGAGGTGTTCATCATCGCAGATCGCAGCGCGACGCCGGCGTGGATCGCCGCAGACCTCATCGCGCAGGCGGAGCACGACGAAGTCGCGCAGGCGATCCTGGTCACCACCACCAAGGGATTGGCGACCCGCGTCCAGGATCAGGTTGCGAAGCAGCTGAAGACGCTCGACCGCGAGAAGGTGGCGAAGAAGTCCCTCTCGGCGCGCGGCGCCATCATCGTCGCCAAGGATCTGGACGAGTGTGCGGCCCTCGCGGACCGCTACGCGCCCGAACACCTCGTGATCGCGACCGAGGATCCGGACGCGATTTCGAAGCTGGTGAGCAACGCCGGCGCCATCTTCCTGGGGCACTACACGCCGGTCGCGGTCGGCGACTACCTGGCGGGGCCCAATCACGTGCTGCCCACCGGGGGATCGGCCCGATTCTTCTCGCCTCTCGGTGTCGAGGACTTCCTCAAGCGGACCAGCATCATCCGCTTCGAGCCGGCCAAGCTGCGTGAGCTCGGCCTGGACGTGATGCGCCTCGCCGAGCTGGAAGGTCTGACGGGCCACAAGCGCTCGGTCGATCTCCGACTTCAGAAGATCCGCCGTGCCCGCCGGGAGCGGGAGGCGGCGCGCGACGCAGAGCTGGAGCTATGAGCGAATCCAACCGCAGCGCGGTCGTTCAGCGCAAGACGAAGGAAAGCGACGTGCGCGTCGAGATCGACCTCGACGGCGTCGGGGAGTATCGCGTCAGCACGGGAATCCCCTTCTTCGACCACATGCTCGAATCGTTCGCCAAGCACGGGCTCTTCGATCTCGAGCTGACGGCGAAGGGAGATCTCGAGGTGGATGCGCATCACACCGTGGAGGACGTGGGCATCACCCTCGGCCAGGCCGTGCGCGACGCGCTGGGCGACGCGCTGGGGATTCGCCGCTACGGATCGCAAGTCCTGCCGATGGCGGATGCGAAGATCGACGTGTCTCTGGACGTGTCGAACCGACCCTATCTCATCTACGAGGTGGCGCTCGCGAACGACCGCATCGGAGCCTTCGACTCGACGCTGGTCGAGGATTTCTTCTACGCGTTCGCGCAGAACGCCGGAATCGATCTCCACATCGGCCTTTGCTACGGCAAGAATCCTCACCACGTCGTCGAGGCGATCTTCAAGGGTGTGGCCCGGGCTCTGCGCATCGCCGTCGAGCGTGATCCGCGCGTCCAGGGCCTGCCCACCGTCAAGGGAGCCCTCTAGCCCGGCAGTCCACTCCATGAGCACGCCCCCCCGCACGGCTGTCGTCGACTACGGCGCCGGAAACCTGAGAAGCGTGGCCAAGGCCCTGGTGCGGTCCGGGCTGGCCGCCGAGATCACCGAGGATCCGGACGCGGTGCGCCGCGCCGATGCGGTGGTGCTGCCGGGTGTGGGCGCGTTCGCCGACGCCGTGGCAAATCTGCGCGCCAAGGGGCTCGATGCGGCGATCCACGCATCGATCGAGGCGGGGCGGCCGTATCTGGGCCTGTGTCTCGGCCTGCAGGTGCTCTTCGACGAGAGCGAGGAACACGGCCGTACCCAGGGACTGGGCTGGCTGCGGGGTCGAGTCGAGCGCTTTCCGGAGCGCGACGCGGCGGGTCGCGCGCTGCGTGTGCCCCACATCGGCTGGAATTCGGTGATCTTCTCCGGAGACCACCCCATGTGCGCGCGGCTCCCCGCCGAGGACTGCTTCTACTTCGTGCACGCCTACCGTGCGGTTCCGGCGGAGGCGCGCGTGACCGTCGGCCGCGCGGAGTACGGCGGCGAGTTCGCCGCGGCCGTGGCGCGCGACAATGTATTCGCCGTGCAGTTCCACCCCGAGAAGAGCCAGTCGGCGGGCAAGCGGCTGCTCGACGCCTTTGCTGCCTGGGTCGTACGATGCGCATGAGATCCCATCAGACGCTGATCTGTGTGGGTTCAGCGCTGCTCGCGGCGGCGTGTCCCAAGCAGGCACCGATCGTGGAGCTCCATACCTACGCGAAGACGTCGGGCCTGCTCGAACGGGTGGCGATCGTTCCGTTCTCGATCTCGCCGCGCATGCCGCGCGCCACCGATCCGGGAGCGATTTCGGGAGCGGCCGCCGCGGACCTGCTCGCGCGCTTCGTCGCCGAGGCGATCGAGGCCGAAGGCGTGCGGGTGATTCCGGCCAGCGACGTCGCGCTCGCCTTCGAAGCGGCGGGTCAGGTGGTGCCGCGCGGGGATGCGGCCGTGGCGGCCAGCCTCGCGGCGCGCAAGTTCGGCGCGACCGCGATCGTACTCGGTGAGCTGCTGCGCTACCGAGAGCGCGAGGGCGGACCGAGCGGCGCCTTCCGTCCCGCCAGCGTGTCGTTCGTGCTGACGCTCCACTCCGCGCCCGAGGCGCTGCGCGTGTGGAGCGCGCGTTTCGACGAGACCCAGCCGGCCGTCAGCGAGAACGTGGTGCGGGCGCGGGAGTATCCCGGACGCGGCACGCGTTGGCTGACCGCGGCGGAGCTGGCCCGCTTTGGCGTCAAGCGCGCCATCGGGGCGATCCCTCCGGCGGTGCGATGAGCTTCGAGCTGATCCCCGCGATCGATCTCCTGGGCGGCGCGTGCGTGCGGCTGTCCCAGGGGCGCTACGACGACGCGGTCGTCTACGAGCGCGATCCCGCGCGGGTGGCCGCGCGCTTCGCCGAGCACGCCATCGGCCGCATCCACGTGGTGGATCTGGACGGCGCGCGGGCGGGCCGGCCCGAGAACGGGGCCGTGGTGCGGCGCATTGTCGAGCGCGCGGGCCGCATTCCGGTGCAGCTCGGGGGCGGCATCCGCAGCATCGCGGATGTGGAGCAGGCGCTGGCGACGGGGGTCGATCGGGTGGTGCTGGGAACCGTCGCGCTGCGCGATCCGGAGCTCGTGCGCGATGCGGCGCGGCGCTTTCCCGGGCGCATCGTGGTCGGCGTGGATGCGCGCGACGGTCGCGTGGCGGTGGAGGGCTGGCTCGAGCTGAGCGAGCTGAGCGCCCTCGAGGTGTCGCGTCGCTTCGAAGATGCGGGAGTCTCGGCGATCGTCTACACCGACATCGCGCGGGACGGCATGCTGGAGGGCCCCAACCTGGAAGCGACCGCGGTGCTCGCAGAAGCGCTCGAGATTCCGGTGATCCTCTCGGGGGGCATCGGCTCGGTGGACGATCTGGTTCGGGCGGCGGCGTACGCGGACCGCGGCATCGCCGGGGCGATCGTCGGCCGCGCCCTCTACACGGGCGCGGTGGAGATCGGCGCGGCGCTGCAGCGCCTGGGGAGCCGCGCGTGCTGTTGAAGCGCATCATTCCCTGTCTCGACGTGGACAAGGGCCGCGTGGTCAAGGGCGTCCGTTACGTGGACCACGTCGACGCCGGCGACCCGGTGGAAGTCGCGAAGCTCTACGACGAGCAGGAAGCCGACGAGATCACCTTCCTCGATATCTCGGCGAGCCATGAGGGCCGCAGCATCCTGCTGGACGTGGTGACGCGCACGGCGGAGACGATCTTCATGCCGCTGACGGTGGGGGGCGGCGTTCGCTCGCTGCAGGACGTCCGCGATCTGCTGAACGCCGGCGCCGACAAGGTCTCGATCATGACGGCGGCGGTGGAGAATCCGGATCTGGTCGGCGAGGCGGCCGTGAAGATCGGCAGCGCAAATCTGGTGGTGGCGATCGATGCCCGCCGGCGAACGGGGCCGGGCGAAGCTCCGGGAGCGCAAGCGCGGAGCGCGCGCAGCGAGGCGGGGCCGAGCGAAGCTCCGGGAAGCTGGGAGGTCTGCACCCACGGTGGCCGGCGCCCCAGCGGCCTCGACGCGGTCGCCTGGGCGCGGCGCATGGCCCTTGCCGGTGCGGGCGAGATCCTGCTGACCAGCATGGATCGGGACGGAACCAAGAGCGGCTACGACCTCGAGCTGTTGCGCGCGGTCGCCGATGCCGTGCCCGTCCCGGTGATTGCCTCGGGGGGCGGCGGCAGCGCCGAAGATCTCGCCGCCGCGCTGAGCGACGACCCCCAGGGTGGTCACTGCCAGGCCGCGCTCGCGGCCTCCATATTCCACTTCCAGGAGATCTCGGTGCCGGAGGTCAAGCGGCGCCTCGCCGCCCTGGGCATTCCGGTGCGCGCCCCATCTGTTGATGCTGGCCGGGCGCTGCGCTAGCCTGCAAAGCCGTCCGAACTATGCGGAAGTATCGGACTTTTCAAGGGATTTTTGCCGCTTGGAGACGGAGTTTCGCATTTCCTGTGGGACTTCGACCGAGCCGAGAGTCGGGATGAATTCGACACGAGGGGCGCCGCTTCCGGCACATACGGTGCGGGGTGCGGCAGGCATCACCCCTGTGTCGAGCGCAATCGAGTCCAGCCGGGTGCTGACCAGGGAGACGTGAGCTTCAAATGCCTGTGATCAAGATTCGCGACAACGAGCCGTTCGAAGTCGCCATGAAGCGCTTCAAGAAGCAGTGCGAGAAGGCGGGGATCCTGAGCGAGCTCAAGCGCCGCGAATACTACGACAAGCCCAGTGTGCGGAAGAAGAAGAAGGCGGCGGCAGCGCGCAAGCGTGCGCTCAAGAAGATGAGACGCATGGCGCGCTGACCAGGGGCGCTGGACGGGGGCGCGAAGAGTT
>JAOUNA010000027.1 GCA_029881215.1 Myxococcales bacterium
TGACCACGGCGGGCATCATGATGGGCGCGATCGTGCTGCTCGCCGAGATCGGAATGCGCACGCTCTGGTTCGGCGGGCGGACGCGCCGCTCGCGCAGCTCGAATCGGGACGGCGGCGCCGAAGCGGTGATCGCGGTCGCGATGATCGTGCTGATGATCCTCGCACCGTTGCTGGCGCAGCTCATCTACCTCGCCCTGTCGCGCCGGCGCGAGTTCCTCGCCGACGCCTCCGGCGCGCTCTTCACACGCTATCCCGAAGGACTCGCCTCCGCTCTCGAGAAGCTGGGCGCCGCCACGCATCCGCAGGCGGATACCAGCCGCGTCACCCGGCCCATGTACATCGTGCGGCCCCTGGCCGCGGGCGAGCGCCGCGCGGCGACCTCCTGGTTCTCCACGCACCCGTCTCTGGCGGAGCGCATCCGCGTTCTGCGCAGCATGGGCGGCGGCGCGGACTTCGGGGCGTACGAACGGGCGTTTCGCGCGGTGACGGGGCGGCGCGTCGTCGGGGCGAGATCCCTCGCCGCGGCCGGAAGCGTTGCGGCGCAGCCGCCACGGCACGGGACGCCGCCCGAGCGACCCACGCCCCGCCAGCGCGCGCGCGAGGCCTCGGATGCCTTCCTGAGCGCGTCGGGCTACGCGCGCCGCAGCTGCGGCCAGTGCGGGGCGCTGCTCAAGATCCCGCCGCGCCTGCGGCAGCGCGTCCAGGCGTGCCCGCGCTGCGGGGCGCGTCTCTAGCCCGAGTGGAGCTTTCCGCTCCCAGCGGCGCTTGAGGAACCCCCATCTCCTGCTAGCCTCCGGCCGCTTTGACACCTCGGCGCCGGAGCCCGCTTGGCGCAGACCAATCCCTACAAAGAGCTCGAAGAGGTCGAGCGCCGGTTCCTCGCCGAGGAGCTGGAGCGTCGCATCGAAGAGTTCGAACGCGGCGCCGACGCCGGCCTCGGGCGCTTCACCCCCCTCGACTGGATCGTCTGCGTGATCGGCGCCTTCCTGCTGCCGGCGCTGGCGATCATCTGGTGGGCGCCGTGACGCGCCGAGGCGACGGGTCGCAATGAGCGCGTTCGAGCCCGAGCTCGACACGAACACGCGAGCGGAACTCGTCAAGCAGGAGAGCTTCTCGGGCCGACTCCCGTTGCGGATCGGCGAGCGCGAGTACAAGACGGTGGGCGCCCACGCCACCTGCTTCGCCTACGCGGTCGCCACCTGGTGCTTTCTCACGGGCGGCTTCACGGCCGAGCTCGTGGGCGCGGTGGAGGGCATGGTCTGCCTGATCGCGGGCAATCTGCTCGGCTGCTTCCTCGTGACCATGCCGCTCTCGCTCGGGTGTCAGCGTTACGGCATCGAGCAGATCGACTTCTGCAAGCCCGCTTTCGGCCAACGCGGCGCGAAGGTCGTCCTGATCTTCTACGTGATCAACATGATCGGCTGGTCGGGGCTGATCCTCGTGATGTTCGGCAACGGCATCCGCAACATCCTCCACGCGCTGGGCTACTCGCCCGGCGGCTGGATCGTGGGTGCAGGCGTCGCCCTGGGCATCTGGATCACCTACCTGATCGTCACCCGCGGCGTGCACCTGCTGAATCTCTCGAACGCCTTCATCACGCCCGGCATCGGCATTCTCGTCGCATTCATGTTCTACGTGCTCTTCACCGAATACGGCTGGGAGGCCATCTCGAACGCCAAGCCCCTCAATCCGGGACCGAGCCCGACGATCAACTACATCATCGCGCTCGAGCTGGGCATCGCGAACGGTTACTCGTGGTGGGGCGGCATCGGCTTCATCGCGCGGAACACCAACAGTCGGCGCAACGCCGTCTATCCTCAGCTGCTGCACCTCGGCCTCTCGGCGGGCGTGGTGTGCACCGTCGCCCTGTTCTCCGCTCTCGTCGTCCAATCCGATGATCCGACCGAGTGGATGGTGCCGATCGGCGGGCTCGTGGTGGGCGTGCTCGCCCTCGCCTTCGTGGCGCTCGCGAACATCACCTCAACGGCGGTCTCCCTGTTCGCAACGGGGCTCGCGCTGCGCCACATCCCCGCACTGCGCGTGAAGACTTGGCGCACCATCATCCTGCTCACCATCGTGCCCTGCCTGCCCTTCGTCTTCTGGCCTGCGCAGCTCTATGACCTGGGTGATGCCTACCTCGCCTACAACGGCACGATGCACGGACCGATCGCCGGCATCCTCTTCGTCGACTTCCTGTTCCTGCGCAAGCAGCGGCTCAGCTTGTGGTCGATCTTCGACGACGATGCGGGGCGCGAATACCACTATGAGAAAGGCTTCAACTGGCCCTCGATCGTGAGCGTGGTTGCGGGACAGGCCAGCTACTTCTTCCTCTACAACCCGATCACGAACCAGACCCACGACCTGACCCGCTTCCTGCCCGCCTCCATCGCGGCCTTCGCGCTGCCGGCCGCGCTCTACTGGATCTTGATGCGGATCGCGGCGCTGCGCGAACGCCGCGCGGCGCTCGAAACGGGGATCGCGGCCGCGGACATCCAGGCGGGCCCGCAGCGGACCGGCCGACCTCTGCTCCGACCCAACATCTAGCTCCGGATGCCGGGGCGCGCGACGTCAGTCCGCGCCGTCCAGCCGGATCGGGTCCGGCGTCGCCACCGACGCGACCCGCGCGCGCTGCGCAGCGCCGATCCGCGACTCAGTGCGCGTGGCTGCGGCGCTCGGCGCGCCGATACAGCGTCTTGCGATCGATGCCCAGGATCTTGGCGGCCTGCACCTTGTTGCCGCGCGTGAGCTTCAAGACCTCTTCGATGTAGAGCTCTTCGAGATCGCGCAAGCTGATCTGTTCGCGCGCGGCGTGCTGCAGGGCGGCTTCGCTCTCGGCGACGACGTCGAAGCCTTCCTGGACATTGCCCATCCGCCCGATCGGGAGATCCTCCACGCCGAGCTCCACCTCATCCGAAAGGGCCAGGGCGCGCTCGATGACATTCTCGAGTTCGCGGGCGTTGCCCTTCCACGTGCAGGTCTTGAGCCGGTCGATCGCCTGCGGAGACAGGCTGCGCCGACTTCCATCGGAGTGCTTGCGCACGAACGCATCCGCGAGCGCCGGCACATCCTCGGGACGCTCGCGCAGCGGGGGTATCCGGATCGGAATGACGTTGAGGCGATAGTAGAGGTCCTCGCGGAAGCGCCCCTCCTCCATCTCCTCCTGCAGATCCTTGTTCGTGGCCGCGACGATTCGCACATCGACCTTGGTCGCCTGGTTTCCGCCGACGGGGCGGATCTCACCGTCCTGGAGCACGCGCAGCAGCTTGCTCTGCAGCCCGAGGCTCATGTCCCCGATCTCGTCCAGGAACAGCGTCCCGCCGTTCGCTTTCTCGAAGAGTCCGCGCTTCGACGTGTGGGCGCCCGTGAAGGCGCCGCGCACGTGCCCGAAGAGCTCGCTCTCGAGCAATCCCTCCGGAAGCGCTGTGCAGTTGATGGGAACGAACGGCTTGTCTGCACGCGATCCGTGGTAGTGGAGCGTGCGCGCCACGACTTCCTTGCCCGTGCCGCTCTCGCCCGTGATCAGCACGCTGCTGCGACCGTGCGCCACCTTGCGGATCAGCGCGAAGATCTCGCGCATGGCCGGGCTGCCGCCGATCAGGTCGCCGAACGAGCTCGTCTGGTCGACCGCGCGCCGCAGGCGCCGATTCTCTTCCTCCAGCGCGCGCTGCTCGATCGCGCGCTCGAGTGTGAGCAGCACCGCCTCGGGCTCGAAGGGCTTGGTGATGTAATCGAAGGCGCCGGCCCGCATCGCCTCCACGGCCGAGTCGATGCTGCCAAACGCCGTCATCAGCACCACCGGCGTGTCCGGCCGGATGTGGCGCAGCTCACCCACCATCGCGATGCCGGACTTCCCCGGCATCTTGATGTCGCTCAGAATGGCGTCGAACTCGCGCTCGCTCGCGAGCTCGAGCGCCTCCGCTGCGGAAGAGGCCTGCTGGACCTGGTAGCCCTGCTCGCCGAACAGGGATCCGAGCATCTGCCGCATGGCAGCATCATCGTCGACGATCAGCACGGAGCAGGTGTCGGGTGTCATCGCCCCTCTCCATCAGCACAGATCGTGCCAGCCCGGAAACAGCGCCAGAACGGCACTTCAGCGTGAGAGGGTGACGCAGAATGCGTCATTTCGCCACATATACTGGGTCAAATTGGAACTTTGTGAAATGTGCCTCAGCGTCCCGCGGGCTGCGAGGAACGGTCCTCCGGCTCGGGAATGGGCAACAGGATCTCGAACTCCGTCCCTGCCCCTGGGGTGCTCTTCACGTCGATGCAGCCGCCGTGGTCGCCGACGATGCCCTTGCAGACCATCAAGCCCAGCCCGTTGCCCTCGCCCGCCTCCTTGGTGGTGAAGAACGGGTCGAAGATGCGGTCGATGTCCTGCGCCGGGATTCCCATGCCCGTGTCGCTCACGCGGATCTCGACGTCCTCGTTCTCCGATTCGCGCATCTCCACGCGGAGCACGCCGCCATCGGGCATGGCGTCCGCGGCGTTGAGAAAGAGATTGAGGAAGAGCTGCTGCAGGCGCTCCGGATCCCCCGCGACGTTCCGCACCGGCTCGAACGAGCGTTCGAGGCTGATGCCCCGCCCGGTGAGCTTCTCGGAGAGGAAGGAGAAGGTCGTCTCGAGCAGCGGCTCGAGTGCGATGGACACGCGCTGCGCCTTGCGCGGCCGCGCCATGTTGAGAAGCGTCTGGATGATCCGAGAGATCCGCCCGATCTGCTCCTGGATCGTCTTGAGTCGCCATGCGGCATCCTCGCTGCTCACCGCCGACTCGAGCATCTTCGCATGCCCCCGAATCACGCCCATGGGCGTGCCGATCTCGTGGGCGAGACCCGCCACGAGCGTGGCGATCGAAGCCAGCTCCTCGGCCTCGATGGCGCGCTGCGTGGTGCGGCGCAGTGCGGCGCCCTGCTCCTCGTAGTCGTGCACGAGTCGCCGTCCTTCTTTGGCGAGCTCGTCGGCCATGTACTCGAGGTCACGCTCGCGCCGCGCGATGTAGGCCTCCACCGCGAGCTGGGCGTCGAAAGTGAGCACCTTCTGCAGAGCGATCACCGCGTGCGAGGCGCGCTGGATGTCGTCCGCGAGCGACTCGCAGATGAGCGGCACGAGCAGCGAGAAATACAGCGAGTAGGCGCCCAGGTACCAGCGGGGCTCGACGCCGAGCCGCTCGTGCATCTCGCCGATGTGCTGCCGATCCGCAACGTACGCCTCGTCGAGCGCCGGCGGTGCCAGGCTCAACAGGTACTCGCGCTGCTTGCGCATCAGGCGAGCCTTGACGACGGGATCGCGCAGCAGCTGTCGCGTGGGGCCGAAGGTGAGCAGGTGGCGGTAGAACGCGGCCACGAAGAAGTCGGCCTTCGCCTCGATCACGGGACGCAGACCTTCGAGGAGGATGCGCTCCTCCTCACCGAGATCCAGATAGGCGAGGCGCTGCATCGTTTCTTCTGTGCGGGCCATGGCAATCATGCTCGCGCGCCTGTTTCGGGTGTCAAGGACCCCAACAGCGGCACGGTCTTCCCGCCGCCTCCGCGTGCACTCGCGGCGCCGCGCGCCGCATGCACAGCCTTGGGAATTCCTCGTGCAATCAGACGCAGAACTCCTCGCGCTAGAGCAGTTTCCGAATGCGCCGATAGCCCGTGCGGATCTCGTCGGCGATGCGGCGAGCGGTCTCGCCGAGCTCGTCGAGGGGCTTCTCCGCGCGCTGCGCACCTTCGCGGATCTTCGCCTCCATTTCACCCCAGCGCTGCTCGAGGTCCGCCCAGAGCTCCCGGGCTTCCGCCTTGCCCAGGTGAATCTGCAGGCGCAGCTCGTCTCTCAAGCGCCGCAGATCGACGAGCTCGCGCTCACCGCGCCCTCCCTCCGCCGGCTCCGCATCCACATCGATCACCTCGGATTGTTCCTCCCCGGACGCGAGCAGCGCCGCGCGCAGCAGATCCGTCTCCGTCACCAACCCTTCGAAGTGTCCGTCTCTCACGACGGGCAGGCAGCCGATGTTGCGCTGCATCATCCGCTGAGCGGCCTCTCGGAGCGTCGCGTCGGGCTCGATGGTCTCCACGTCGCGCGACATCACCTCCCTGACCACGATCGAGCGCAGGAAGGTGCGCCGCTCCGAAGGATCGAATGCCAGCGCCTTGGAGAGCGAGGCCGCCAGGAGATCGCGCTGGGAGACGATCCCGATCACGCGATCGCCGTCGAGCACCGGCATGTGGCGCACGCGCCCGAGGCGCATCACGTCCTCCACCAGGTCGAGATGTTCGTCCGCGCCGAGCGTCGCGACCTCCCGCTCCATGATCTCTGCCACTGTTTGCTCACTGGGTCGCATCGATTCTCCTTCTCCGTCGCTGAGAATTGCAGCTTGGTTGCCAGCTGCAGGGTCGCTGCCGAGCCGCCTCGTTCGCCTACGGCGCCGGTGCGCGGCGAGGGATCGCACACGGATCCACTGGCCTCACCGTCGATCGCTCGCGTTCAATCATGTGAAACTCCGCCATGCGTTGGCAATGCCCTGCAGCTTCGTCCTCCAATCTCCCGCGTCGGTGGCGAGCGTGCAATGCGCATCGGGCGTCCATTCGACCACCGGGTCGAAGGCCGCCGCGCTGGCCCGGTACAAGGCGGGGCCGGCATCCGACGCATCCGCGCCCTCGCGGGCCCGGCGCTCCAACCTCGCGATCGCGACCTCGGGCGCGCAACGCGTCTCGACAAAGAGGGCGCCGGTGCCACTGGCGCGTGCCCAGTCACGCGCCGCCTCCCGGTCGCGGCGCGATGCATAGGTCGCGTCGAGCACCGCGCTGCGCCCCGACGCGACCACCGGTGCGGCACGGTCGAGCATCGCATCGTAGACGCGCCCCTTCTGATCGGGCGTGTAGGCCGTGGAGGCGGCGCGCTGCGTCGCCTCGATTCCGAGCATGTGCTTGCGCACGCGATCGGAAGACACGACGACTCCCTCGAGCGCGTCGGCGAGCGCCGCCGCGACGGTCGTCTTGCCGCTCCCCACGACACCACCGACGAGGAACAGCCGGCCCCGTCCACGAGGCGCGAGCGAAGCGTCTGCCAGGCGAAGGTGCCGCAGCGCGCTCTCGGCGGCGCGCGCGCGCTGCTCCGCGTCGATCTGGGCATCGCCGGCGACGATCGCAGCCACCTTGGCGCGAACGGCCGCCCGGTAGCTCGCGTAGTAATCGACCACCGCGTAGAGATCGTAGTCGTCGCTCTCCGCGGCGTAGACGCGCAGGAAACGCGCGGCCAGCGCTGACGCTCCCCGATACATCAGGTCCATGAACAAGAATGCCACGTCCGAGGCGGCGTCGATGCGGCGCAGCGACTCGTTGAACTCGAGGCAGTCGATCACCAGCGGAGCCCCGCCCTCCCCGGCAAACCAGACGTGCTGAAGGTGGAGGTCCCCGTGTCCGTCCACTGCGCGCCCCGCCATACGCCTGCGCTCGAAGCGCTCGGCGCACTCCATCTCGAAGGCACGCGTGGCTTCCGAGAGCCGCGCGAGCACTTCGCGCGGCGCGACCGCTGGCGGCGAGGCCGCGAGCAGATCGAGATTGGCTCGCACGGGACCGGTGCAACGCGCGCGCCAGTCCGCCGACGAGAAAGAAGCGGGCACGCCCAGGCGGCTGCGCACGTGGAAAGCCGACAGGATGCGGGCCAGGGAATCGATCTGTTCCGGACCCAGGGCTCCACTTCGCAGCATCGACAGCGCGTCGCGTCCGTCCGGAAGGCGGCGCATCACCACGCAGTGCTCGGCACCTGGCGCCTCGCGCGAAAGGCGCTCTCCCACGGGCCCGACGCGCGCGCCGTGCGGCGAGGCCAGGAGCGGCGCGACGCCGAGATAGACATCGGGCGCGAGGCGGCGATTCAGGGCGACCTCTCGCAGGCAGTCGGCGCTGCGCTCCTCGCGCGTGGCGAAACGCACGAATCCGAGATCCACCGCCTTGCGGAACTTGTATACCCGCTCGGCCGTGAGAAATACGTGGGACAGATGCGTCTGGATTGTCTGCAGCGACTGCGCCGCGCTCGCGTCGTGCGGGTACGCCTCCGCAGCGGCGAGCGCGGCGCGTTCACTCTTGCTGAGCCCGCCGGATGCCCTCGCCCTCGATCCGGCGCTGCGGGCGATGGACGTGCGACCCGACACGTCGGATCAACCAGACTCCGCACCCTTCACCGTCAGCACGGGACAGGGAGCGGTGCGAATCGTGCGCTCGGCGACGCTGCCCAGCAGGACATGCTTCACGCCCGTGAGCCCTCGCGTGCCCATCACGATCAGGTCTGCGCCGATCTCCTCCGCCTGCTCGCCGATCGCCTCGACGGCGAAGACGGGCGTCACCGTGAATGCCACGGCAATCCCCGCAGCCTTCACCTTTTCCTGCCATTCACCGATTCGCTTGGTGGCCGCCTCGCGGCAGTCACGCTCGAAGCTCTCCGGAACGACCATGCCGTAAGGAGCGATCCCCCCGATGTGGATCGGGTAGCTGTGCAGGAGATGGATCTTTGCCTGGAACTTGCTCGCCAACTCGATCGCGTAGTCCAACGCCCTGGCGGAATCGCTCGAGAAGTCCACGGGCACCAGGATCGTCTTGAGCGGAATCATCGACTCTCCTCCTCGGCCAAATGGAAAGCACGCCGCGTGCCAGCGCAACGATCGCAGCGTGCACCTGGGCACGCTGCAGCAACCCTCCCTGTGGCCCAATGTCCCAATCTGCGACCAACGCGGCTCTTTGTTGTGTTAGGATCTTCGCCGAGGGGGACGACGATGCCTTGGTGGGGGTGGATCAGCGTCGCCGCGCTGCTCCTGACCGCGGAGCTCGCCTGCGTCGACGCTGAGTTCTACCTGGTCTTCCTCGGCGTCGCGGCCCTGATCGTGGGACTGGCCGGGATCGCCGGCGCCGAGAGCCCCGGGTGGCTGCAGTGGCTGGCCTTCGCGGCGCTCTCCGTCGCCTCGATGCTGGCGCTGGCCACGCGCATCGTGGGTGACACCGGCAACGGCGCCTCGCCGGGGCGAGGCACGCCGAGTGGGACCCGACCCAGCGGACCCAACGGCTGAGCGCGGCGCCGAGCCGGAGCGGGTCTAGCCGAGGGACGCGAGCAGCGCATCGATGCGCTGCGCCGCGGTGGCCCGCCCGTCGTGCGCCTGCATGAAGGCGCTCGTCTCCGCGAGCCGCTTCTGGATCACCGCGTCGCTCAGGAGCCGCTCGATGTTGCCGAGCAGCTGCTCGTCCGTCCACTCGTAGCGGTGCATGCCGATGCCGTGACCGGTGTCGTTCACGCGCTGTGCGTTGTCGTGCCCGTCCCAGACGAAGGGCATGATGAGCGGCGCCTTCCCGAAATAGAGCGTCTCCATGAAGGTATTGTTGCCGCCGTGCTGGATCACCACGTCGCAGTGCGGGATCACCGCCGTCTGCGGATACCAGGACGCGATCTTCACGTTGCCGGGCGGATCCCCGTACTGATCGAGATAAGCCCCCACGTTGGCCAGCACCCGGTACGGCGCCCTGCCGAAAGCGTCGATCATGCGCTTGATGAGATCGACGTCCGAGACGCCGAGACTGCCGAAGCTGAAGTAGATCAGAGGTGCGCCCTCGTTCTTCGCGAAGCGCGGCACCTGATACGCCTCCGACTCCTTGCGCACGCAGCCATCGAGGTAGACGAATTTCTCCGGATCGAGCGGCCGGCTTCGCTTGAAGCGAAGCGGCTCGGGGTAGAGCAGCAGATTCAGATAGGGCGAGGGCAGCACGAACTCGGGGAAGGGGATGCGCTCGTGCCCACACGACGCGATGAAATCCATGAAATCGTCGTGGATCGGCTTGATCACCTCCTCGAACCGCTTCCGGTAGCGCGCGAAGCACGCGCGATCGGCTTCGCCGCAGCCCGAGAGGTGCGGAGGAATCTCGGGATCGATGACCTCGTTCTCGCTGCAAGAGATCATGCGAACCCACGGACATCCGACGCGCTCCGTATCGGGATACAGTGCAACGTTGTCGTTGATGATGAGATCGGGACGGATGCCCCGCAGCACGTCGCCCAGCCCGTTGCGCACGCTCCAGCGCGACGTGTCGGCGATCGCCTCCCAGCAGCCCTTCACGTAGGTCGAGATCTGGTCGTAGGGCGAGGTCCGGAAGCTGGGCAGATATTTCAGCATGAAGTCGTTCCAGTACTTCGCGGACTCCTCCGGGCTCATCGGCGCCATGCAGGAGATGTACTGCTCTTCGAAGCCATAGCCCTTGACCGTTCCGGCGAGACCCGGATCGAGCACGAAGACACACTCGTGTCCCCGCTCGCGCAGCCCCTGGCAGATGCCCACGAGGTTCATGACCGGGCCGATCGCTCCCGGCTCCGGAAAGACGGCAATCTTCTTGCCCGCGGCCACCGCTCCCCTCCTCCGCTGTCCAGCCCCGGCGATCCGCGCGCGGGGTGCGTCGCGCGTCGACGCCCTCGCCCCGATCGAATCGGAAGCCTTCGGTGGGCGCATGCTACCACCCCCTTGCGCCGCCCCGCGAAGCCGCCGCCCCCCGTTCGAAAAGGCATTCAGGCCATCGGCCCCACGGGGAAGGCCAAGCTTCGCGCTGGCGTCAAGCGCTCGAATTCGCCTGCCGATGAGCCATCCAACGCGGGGGGCACACAACCGGGTGGATTCGGATCTCCTCAGCCATGTCGTTGCGGTCCTCGTCAGCTTCTGCGTAGGCCTGCCCATCCTCGCGCGCGGGCTGCGAGCCGGAGACCGGCCCGTGGCGCTGCTCGGCGCCGCGGTGACCATCGACGGCTTAGAGTGGCTCTTGTGGCTCATGGCGGCCTTCACACCGCTGCGCGATACACCCGCCGAGCCGATCCTCGCCAGCGCCTGCCGCCTGGGCATCGTCGCCACCACCAGCCTGATGCTCGGCTTCACGCTCCTGGTCTTCCGGCGCGACAGCCGCGGGGCGCTGGCCGCGTTCTGGATCCTGAACGCAGCCATGGCGGTCAGCCTCCTGGCCAGCGGAGCGGTCGGCGATTGGCGCGGAGCTCGCAGCGACCTGCCCTGGGTCTGGCTCGAGAACGGCGCCCAGGTCGGCGCGTACGGGTGGGCCGCGGCCGAGGCCTTCGCACACTATTCAAACATGCGCCGCCGCAGCGCGATTGGACTCGTCGACCCCCTGGTCGCGAATCGATTCCGGCTCTGGGGTCTGTACGCGTCCATGTTCGTCCTGACGCAGGTCGGGTATTTCTCGACGCTGGTCCTGTTCGTAGACCTCCCCGCCTTCGAACTCGGCCTGACGCTGCTCACCATCGGTGGTGAAATGGCCCTCTGGTTCGCCTTCTTCCCCCCCGCCTGGTACGCGCAACGCGTCGCGAACCGACTCGGCGAAACGGCCTGATCCAGCGCTCCTCGGGTCCGGAACACGCGCTGGAGCCATGCGCGGCGCATGGGCCTTCGCCCCCACGGAATCCGCGGGGGGCGTCCCCGCTGGATCCAAACGCCACAGCGTTCTCGTCTGGCCGCGACAGCCGAGCCGCGCTGGCCAGAGCTGCGGCCGCCGACGCTCTCCCCGACGAGCGGCCCAGCGGAGTCCAGCGGGCATGTGGTTTGCATTAGGAGAGGCGCATGGGCCTGCGTCACGGGCCTCCAGGAGGAACATCGTGTCGATTCGAGACCTTCTGACAGCGCCGGTGCAGGTGCTGCCGCCGGATGCCACGTGCAACGAGGCGGCGCGCATGATGCGCGACGAGAATGTCGGGTGCGTGGTCGTGGCGGAAGACGGGCAGCCCCTTGGCATCGTGACCGATCGGGATCTGACGATCCGCGTCCTCGCGGCGGGCGGGGAGACCCAGAAGCTGCAGCTCCGCGACGTCATGTCGGAGGAGCCGATCTTCGTGAGCGTGGACCAGAGCATCGATCAAGTGGTGGCAGCCATGCGCGATCTCGCCATTCGGCGGGTACCCGTCGTGGACGAGGAAGGCGAGCTGTGCGGCATCGTGTCGCTGGACGACCTGCTGCTGCGGCTCGTCGATCAGCTGGGCAGCCTGGCGGAAGCGGTACGCGCGGAGCTGGCGGCAGCGTAGGCGCGCGCGCACTCCGACTCGCGACCCCGCACCACGCGCTTGCCGGCCAGAGCGCCGCGCGGCTCCGTCACGATCGTGCACTGCCCCTCGTCTCCGTCGCGCTCGTAGTAGAGCACCACCCAGTCGCGCGTGCGTCCGAGCTCGTGCGCGCGCGCCGTGTTCGAGAAGAGCGCCTGGAACGTCCAGCCGTCGCGCTCGGTGTGCAGGACGGGCAGCCACGCTTCGCCCTCGGGATTGAAGCGGCGCGGCGCGATGCAGCGCAGCTCCCCGGCAGCCGCGCGACGTCGGTAGAGGGCGTCGACTGCGAGCAGCGTCTTGACCTTGGGGGGCGGCACCTGACGACCCGTGATCGTCCCGATCCGACGCGCCTGCCGCCGCGAGGATCGCGAGAGAATGCCCGCGAGCGCGTCGCGCAAGCCGCGCACGCGCCGCGAACCCAGGCCCGCCAGAGTCTCCAGGCGGCCATCGTGGGCAGCCAACTCGAGCTCCTCGAGCGTGTCCACGCCGAGCTCGCGGTGGATGCGCGCAGCCAACACCTCGCCGATCCCCGGCACGGTGGTGAAGAGATCCTCCGGCGAGACCTGGCCCTCGAGGCGCTCGAGCAGACCGAGTCGTCCGCGCTGCACGGTTTCCGAGATCGCACCGGACAGGCTGCGCCCGATGCCCGGCAGATCCTCGAGCGGCTCCCCGGCCAGAACGAGCGCCGCAATCGGGCTGGGGTGGGAGCGGACGGTGCGCGCCCCGCGCCGATAGGCGCGCACCCGATAGGGGCTCGCGTGCTGGACCTCGAGTAGATCCGCGACCCGCTCGAGCACATCGGCGATCTCGTCGTTGCCGATCGCGCGCGCCATGACGCAGGAGAGGATCGTTTCGGCTCGGGCGATGTCAACACCGCCCTGCAGCTCGGCTCGTCTCCGGACTCGCCTCGCATCGCGGGGCTCGCCTTTGCGTTCCGCAGGCCGTTGCACGATACTCCCGCGTCCCACGGCCCTTGGAAAGACGAGCATGGAAACGCATCCCCGAAGCGCAGCGTCGGAGAATCCCGTCGACGTTCGGATTCGAAGCCTGATCGCGCAACACCAGCGCGGCCACTCCTTGGCGCAGGCCTTCTATTCGGATCCCGGGATCTACGTGCGCGACATCGAGGACATCTTCTTCAAGCACTGGCTCTGCGTCGGCCACGAGACGCGCATCCCGAATCCCGGCGATTATTTCGTGCACGAGATCGCGGGCGAGTCCCTGATCGTCGTGCGCGGGCGAGACGGAGAGATCCGGACGCTGGCCAACGTGTGTCGCCACCGCGGCTCCCAAGTCTGCTACGAAGCCGAGGGCAACGCGAAGGTCTTCATCTGCCCGTATCACGCCTGGAGCTACGAGCTCGACGGCCGATTGCGCAACACCCGCTTCGCGGACGTGAGCTTCGACAAGTCCAAGTACAGCCTCGCGACGCTGCAGACGCGCATCGTGCAGGGCCTGATCCTCGTCAGCTTCGCCGAGAATCCGCCGAAGCTGAGCCATGCCGAGCAGGTTCTCAGCGCATCGCTCGGCCGTCACGGCTGGGCCAACGCGCGCATGGCCCACCGGGAGATCTACAGCGTCGATGCCAACTGGAAGCTGGCCGTCGAGAATTACTACGAGTGCTACCACTGCGGACCCGCCCATCCGGAGTTTGCGCGGCACCACGCTACGGAAAAGCCGAACGTGGAGGTCGCAGCGCTGCGCGAGCAGGTGAGGGCGCGCGCGAAGCAGATGGGCGTGGAGATTCCGGACGCCTTCCACTGGCCCTGGCCCGCCGCACCCGACCAGGAATCCGTGGATTGCTTCCACGACGCGACATATCCCGGATCTGTGACGGGCAGCGAAGATGGCGGTCCGATCGCCCCGCTGATGGGCGACTTCAACGAATACCACGGCGGATTCACCTATGCCGACCTCGGACCATCCAGCTTCTTCCTGGCGTACTCCGACTACGGCGTGATGTATCTCTTCATTCCGCGGGACGTGCAGACGACGGACATGGAGATCGTCTGGCTGGTGAACGGCGATGCGCGCGAAGGCATCGACTACGATCGGAAGAAGCTCACCTGGATGTGGGACGTCACGAGCATTGCGGACAAGCGCATCATCGATCACAACCAGCGGGGCGTGAATTCCAGGTTCTACCGGCCGGGCCCCTATCACGAGATGGAGATCCTTCCCGCGGAATTCACCAAGTGGTACCTGCAACAGATCGATCCCTCGCGGCAACGCTAGCGCGCGACCGCGCGGGCCTGGGGCAAGATGCGATCACGATCCGGAAGCAAGAAGAGCGAGGCCGCGGCCGCAGTGCTGGACGCGACGGCGCCCCACCTTCGGGGCGCCACCACGTTCGCCGGCGAGATGGCGGACTGGGGAGTGATTCCCACCATGCTCGAGGGTGCTTCGCACACCTCGGGCGTGTTGCTGCACAAGGCGCCGGACGGCCAGTGCGAGGCGGGCCTCTGGGTGTGCACACCGGGCCTCTGGTCGTGTCACGTCACCCGGGACGAGCTGTGCCACTTCCTCGCGGGCCGCTGCACCTACACCCACGAGTCGGGAGAAGTGATCGAGATCGAGCCGGACACGGCGGCGTTCTTCCCGCGCGGCTGGATGGGCACCTGCCACGTCCACGAGACGGTGCGCAAGGTGTACATGATCCGCTAGCGGGCGGGCGCGACAGCGTCGCGCCCGCCCGAAGTACCGGGCAACTGCTCGCGAGCGGACTCAGCTGGGCCGCGCCTCGAAGAACTCGTCGCGCGGCGCGAAGCGCTTGTAGGCCGCGTTCACCACCTCCTGCGGCACGTCCCAGACGAACTTGGCCGGCCCGATGGCGTCCTGCTTCATGCAGTCCGGCATCTCGTCGTCCTTGGCGCTGAAGCCAGCTCGGCGGTTGAACTCCCACTCGTCCAGCATGCACTGCCAGCCGATGTCGGCGATCTGCTCGCGCGTCACCTTCTCACCCAGGAAGTGCGTGAAGAACTCGCTGACCTCCCGGAGATTCGGCATCAGGAACTGGCAGAAGCCAGACGAGTCGATCGCGGCGTTCAGGATCTGCGCCTCCTGCGAGGCGCGCGCGAACTCTTCCTGGGCCTGACCGGGATCCACGACCAGGCCGGCCGTGTGATCCGCACCCATCGCGCTGGTGCAGTAGGTGACGCCGGCGGCCTTGAGCGGTCGCGGGTCCCACGCCGGAATCGCCTGTCCCTTCACCACGGGCACACGGGGGTGCTTCTGGCGGCGACCCGTGGCCGCGGCGCCGTTGCCGATGGCGCGCCCCAGCTCCGTCCCCTTGGCGATCTCGCGCAGCAGCTTCTTGGCGCCCTCGGCGTCGCCCCACTTCAGTCCACCCGAGTCCATGTACACCGCGACGGCCGCGCCGGTCTCGATGGTGTCGAGGCCGATCTCGTCGCACAGGCGGTCGAGATCCGCGACGTCCTCCCAGCTCGCGATCGCGCAGTTCGAGCCGAGCAGCGTCAGCGTCTCGAACTCGAGGGCGGACGTCTTGTAGTTGCCCTCGGCGTCGTGGACGATGTTGCTGCACTTCACGATGCAGCCGGTCATGCAGTTGTGCATGCCGCCGCCGCGCGTCTCGAAGCTCTCCACGATGCGCATGCCATCGAGGGTCTCCACGTCTGGCGAGCGCCCCTCGACGCGGTTCTTGTACGGGAACGTGTAGATCTTGTCCGCCTCCGACACGATGGCGCTGGTGCCCCACTTGGGGAAGGGCTCCTGGCCGGGGCCGTCCACGTAGTACTTGGTGTACTGCTTGGAGAGAGCATAGAAGGACTTCGTGTCGGCCGGCTTGCGCACCGGGCGCTTGCCGGCGTCGACCGCGATGAACTTGACGCCCTTGCTCCCCATCACGGCACCGAGCCCGCCGCGCCCGGCGTGGCGCGCCGGATGGCGATCCTGCTCGTGATCCGTGCAAGCAACCGAGGCGCCCGAGAGACGCATCTCGCCGGCCGGTCCGATCGAGATGAACGACGCCGTCTTCGAGTAGACCTTGGCCAGATCCTCGATCAGCGCGTAGTTCCACTTGCCCTTGTGCTCGTCCGCGGGAACGACCTTGACGCCCTCCGCGGTGATCTCGAAGGCATAGCGGCGCTCCGCATCCGCCGGCTGGCCGGTCACCACGATGGCGCGGAAGCCGAGCTTCATCAGATCCTGTCCGGGGTTGCCGCCGACGTTCGCCTCCTTGATGCCGTTCGTGAGCGGACTCTTGCCACCCACCGAGAGTCGCCCGGACGTCGGCGCAGACGTGCCCGCCAGCACGCCCGGCGCGAGCACCAGCACGTTGTCCGGTCCGAGCGGGTCGCAGGTCGCATCGCACTCCTCGAGCAGGATGCGGGCCGAGAGCGCCCGCCCGCCGAGGAGCTTCCACGCGTCCGGGAAAGGTTCGATGCTCGCCGTCTGACGCGTCATGTCGACACGGATCAAACGATCTCCACTCTGGTCACCCATCAGAAATCTCCTTCACATCGAAAGGTTCAGAATATCAAAGACCGGCCACCCTGGGGCCGGCGCCTCGCTCGCTAGCCGCCTGCCGACGCGGCCAGAATCTGCACGCGATCGCTCCCACCCACCGGCATGTCGGGGTCGTCGCGCGGGACCTCTTCCCCGTTCACGAAGATCCGCACGAAGCGGTGGATGCGGCCCTTCCCATCGAAGACGAGCTCTTCGAAGCCGGGATAGCGGGCCTCGACAGCCGCGATGCACTCGCGCACGGTGCGGCCGGCGACGTCGATCTCGGCTTCTCCCTGGGTGGGCACGCGATAGCGGGACGGGACTTCGACCTGGGGCACGGCTCTCCTCTTCGCAGCGCTCGGGACCCGAGCGTGGCAGTCTAGCTCCGAAGTTCGCGTCTGCCGCGCTGCCCCCGCGGGTACGATGTGTGGCAAGCGGGGGCCCGACTCGCGCAACCACAACGCGGCTGCAGGGACCTCGGATCGATCGCGATCCGCGCCGCCCGGAGAGTCGAACTCTGCGTTCCGCGCGCTACCGTTGCTGCGCGTTTGCGCACGCTGGGGGAGTCGTCAAGAATCGTTCCGCGCTCGATTCGGGCCGCGAACGCCGAATTGCATGCGCTCCCGGTCGGAGTGCATGTTTCGATCGAGGAGATCGTGAATGCGTCGAATGCAGGTGCGATGGCTGATCCTGTTGGTGACGAGCAGCATCCTGCCGCTCGTTGCGGCTGCGTGCGCGAGGTAAGAGGCCTCGATGACCGCCTCCATGATGGAGGGGCAAACCAAACGATGGGGGGAACTGCAATGATGAAGAGATTCGCCACGCGATGCGTCACCGTGCTCGTGGTGAGCGGCGTCCTGCCGCTCATCCTGCTCGCGTGCAACGGCTACGACTAGCTCGCCGGCTCCAGAGCAAGCGCGAGATGAATCGAGCCGGGGCCGGTGCCGGGCCCCGGCTCGAACCATTCTGGAACGGTCCGATCCGCGCTGCCCTGCCTTCGCGGCATTGCTACGCTGATCGGCGCATGCGCGGAGCGGGCAATCCGCATCGGACGCTGCACTCGGCGCACGCATCAAACGATGGGGAAAATGATCATGAAGCATTCCATGACGCAATGGCTGACGCTGCTCGTGCTCGCCTGCATGATCCCGGGGTTGCTCGGCAACGGCGGCTGCTTCCGTACCAATCAGGCTGAGAATTTGGCGACGTCGCTCAGCGAGACCGTCGCACCGTAGGGCTCAGCGGATCCGGTCGGGCTGGCTGGCAGCCCCGACCGGATCCGCCTGTGCGCCGCTCCACCCAGAGGCGCGCCGCGCCGCCGTCCGGTGCTGCGCTCAGGCGCGCAGCGTGTCGCGCTCGACCTGGCCGTCGCGGAGGGAGAGGATCCGCGGCGCCTGCTCTCCGATCCGGGGATCGTGGGTCACGAGCACGACGGTTCGGCCCTCGAAATGGATCTCCCGGAGCAGGGCGAGAATCTCGTCGCCGGTCTTGGTGTCGAGATTGCCCGTGGGCTCGTCGGCCAGGACCAGCGAGGGCCGATTGACGAGCGCGCGCGCCATGGCGACCCGCTGACGCTCTCCGCCCGAGATCTCGTTCGGCAGATGTCGCCAACGATGCCCCAGGCCGACGCGCTCGAGCGCCGCGCGCGCCCGCCGACGCCGCTCCCGCTGCGAGACGCCGCGATATCCGAGCGGCAGCTCCACGTTCTCCGCGATCGAGAGCCGCGGCAGGAGATTGAAGCTCTGGAAGACGAAGCCGATCTGCTCGCCGCGCAGCCGCGCCATGCCGTCCGAATCGATGGCGTCCACGTCGCGGCCGTTCAACCGATAGCGCCCGGCGCTCGGTCGCGAGAGACAGCCGAGCACTTCCATGAGCGTGGTCTTGCCGGAGCCCGAAGGCCCCATGATCGACACGAATTCTCCGGGCTCGATGCGCAGGTCCACGCCCCGCAGCGCGTGCACCTGCACCGGCCCCGTGTCGTAGAGCTTGTGAACGGACTCGAGCTCGATGACCGGCACGCCCGTGCTGCTCATTTGAGCGTGACCACCTCGCCCTCCTCGAGCCCGCGCAGTACCTGGACCCGATCGTCTTCGACGATTCCGATGTCGACCTCGCGCTCCTCGCTGCGGGATCCGCGCGGGCCCTTCGACACTTCCACGAAGATCTGCTCGCCGCGGTAGCGAAGCGCGGTTTCCGGCACGATCAGCGCCTGCTCGACCACTTCCGTCACGATCTCGGCGTCGCCCGACATGCGGGGCCGCAGCAACTGGGCGTCGGCGTCGACGATTTCGATCTTCACTTCGAAGTAGGTCACGTTCTGGATGCGCGTGCCGAGCGGCGCGATCTCGCTCACCACGCCGCGAAAGATGCGGTCCGCGTAGGCCTCGGTGCGCACGTGGGCCGGCTGCTCCGGCTTGACCCGCGCGATCTCGTTCTCGTCGACCAATCCCTCGAGATGCAGCCTGTCGGTCGCCGCCAGCGAGAGCAGCAGCGTCCCGCCCGTCACGGCCGTCACAGGAGACACCGCGCTGCCTTCCTCGACGTGCACCTGCAGCACGCGACCTGCCAGGGGCGAGCGCACGGTGGCGTAGGAGAGCTGGGTCGCGAGCGTCTCGAGCTGGGCGCTCGCGCGCGCGACGCCGGCGGTCGCGCGCTCGTACTGCGCGCGGGCATCGTCGCGCCGGCTCTGGGACGCCGCGCCGCCGCGCTCGAGCTCCTGGGAGCGGCCGAGGTCGATCTCGGCGAAGCGCTGCTGGACCCGCGCCTCCTCGAGTGCCGCCTCGGCCTCGCGCACCTGGGAGCTCAGCAGGTCCCGCTCGATCTCGATCAGCGGCTGACCCCGCTCCACCACATCGTTGTCGGCGACGTGGATGGCCTCGATGATCCCCGGAATGCGCGAGCGCACCTCGACCTCTCGAGAGGGCTCGATCGTGCCCGTGGCCACGACGATGCGCTGGATGCGCCCGCGCTCCACCACAGCCGTGGTGCCGACCGTTCCCGCGTCGTCCGATGTGCACGCAGCTGCGCACGCCACGAGCAGCACCGAAATGTTGCAGAGCTGCCTGCGGAACAAGATCCCGCTCCATCTTCGCTCGAGAGCCGCATTGAATCGAACCGGCGATGCGCCGCGGTCGGGAGGGTATCACGTCCGGCGAAGGGGGCGGATCGCGCGCCGCCTTCAGGCGCTGCGCAGCGTCACGGAGGGATCGATGCGCGCCGCCCGCAGCGCGGGCGCCAGACCCGCCACGATGCCCACGACCACGAGGCTCGACACGAAGACGGCCACCGCCGCCGGATCGAGGACCGCCGGAGAGCCCAGCATGCCGTCCTCCGGCAGGTGCGCGCGCAAGAAGAGCGACAGGCCCACGCCGAGCACGACGCCCACGAGACCGGAAAGCGTGCTGACGCTCGCCGACTCCGTGAGGAATTGCACGAAAATCTCGCGGTCCGAGGCACCAACCGCCTTGCGCACGCCGATCTCGTTCGATCGCTCGCTGACCACGACGAGCATGATGTTCATCACGCCGATCGCACCTACCAGCAGCGTGACGATCCCCGCCACGAACAGGAAGAGTCGCAGGCCGACGAAGACGCGCGCCATCACCGTCAGGATGTCCTGGATGTTGAAGAAGTAGAGGGCGGTTTCGACGGCGGGGTCGAAGCGCTCACGCAGCCCCAACAGCTCGCGCGCGTGGCGAACGGACGGCGAGCTCTCCGCTCGGCTGCGCGGGGAGAACACCAGCTGGTCGAGAGACTCGCTGCGCACGAACAGCCGCTGGGCCGTGGTGTACGGAATCATGACCGCGAGATCGTCGCTTCCGTGCACGGCGATCAGTTGCGGGCCCTTGGGCTTCGCCACACCGACGACGCGGAAGCTCACCGATTCGATCTGGATGCGCCGATCCACGGCCGGTGCCTCGGCGAAGAGACGCGCGGCCGCCTCCGCCCCGAGAAACGCCACGCGCTCGCCACGCTCCACGTCGCCCCGGGACAGAAAGCGACCGTCTCCCACGCGATAGGAGCGGATATCGGAGGTGTCGTGGCTCACGCCCTGGACGGACAGGAGCTTCGTGGTGCGCCCCACTCGCACCACCTGGGAGCGCAGGATCACGTTGGGTGCCGCGCGCTCGATCGAGTGAATGGATGCCAGCGCGCGGACGTCCTGCGCATCGATCTCGACGGGCCGCGCGCCGCGGTCGCCGACGCGATCGTCGACGACCGTGCCCGGGAAGACCCAGACGACTTTGGGTCCCAGAAGCTCGAGCTCGCGCGTGTAGTGCTCTTCGACGCCGCGCATCGAAGCGGAGAGGAAGGTGAGCATGAAAGCGCCCCACACCACACCCAGCGAGGTCAGCGCAAAGCGCAGGCGATGCGCACGAAGACTCCGCAGCGTTTCGCGAAACAAATCGCCCAACGTCACTCCATGCGAAGCGTGAAAGCCGGATCGATGCGGGCCGCGCGCCAGGCGGGGATCACGCCGGCGGCAACGCCGACGCCTACCACCACCACGAATGCGATCGACACCAGCCCGACGCCGAGTTCCGGAACGGGAATCACGTCCGGAAGATCGAAGCGGCCCAGCAGGAAGCAGCCGCAGATGCCGAGCGCAATTCCCGCAGCGCCGCCGACAATGGTCAGGAGAAAGGTCTCCAGAAAGAATTGCGCGATCACGTCGCGCCGACGCGCCCCCACCGCGAGACGGACGCCGATTTCCTGGCGGCGCTCGTGGACGGACTCGAGCATCATGTTGAGGAGGTTGACGCCGCCGATCGCCAGCAGCGCCACCGCGAGCAACAACATGAAACCCTTGATCTCGGCGAGGGGCAGGCGGTTGAGCGCCTCAGCGCTGCTGAGGGCGCGGATCGCCTCCTCGTCCGTGGGCGACGTGCCGAGTCTGTCCGCGAGGATCGCGCGCGCCTCCACCTCCGCTTCATGAATCTGCTCGCGCGAGGCAACGCGATACAGGATGCGAGAGATGACGACTTCGTCGGTCCAATCGGGAGGCCAGTGATATTGCAGCGTGGTCAGCGGGAGCCACACCTGGTCGTCGATCTCCATGCGATCCCGGTGCAGCTGCGTGCCGACCTTGTCGAGCAGGCCGACCACGGTGAAGGACATGCCATCGAGGCGAATCCGACTGCCGATGCCGCCCTCGGCGCCGAGCAGGCGGCGCCGCACGCGTTCGCCGAGCACGGCGACTCGCCGCCGCTCCGCGACGTCCGAGCGCGAGATCTGGCGCCCCGCAGCGACCTCCACGCCCCGCAGCGTCGCCACTTCGGGCTCGATGCCGCGCACGTCGACGGTGATCGCACGGCGCCGATAGGACACGGGAAGCACCTTCCAGAACTCTCCGGCGATCAGCGCGGGCGTGCGCGCACGCCGGCGCATCACGTCGAGATCGTCGAGCGTGAACCAGAGAAGGCGCCGGTCGGCGGCGGGCGTAAAATTCTCGCCGATCTGCCCCGCAAAGATCTCCCCGAGGTTGCGGCCGGTCTTGAACAGACCGCGCTCCACCATGCCCGCCACGCCCTGACCCCATCCACCGAGAAAGATGACCGAGGCGGTTCCCCAGACGATGCCGAAGATCGTGAGCGCCGAGCGGGTGCGGTGGGCGCGCAGCAGGCGCACGGCCTCGCCGGCGGCTTCGGCCCCCGCCGTCGCCGCGATCCGAAATGCGCTCCCCCTCGTTCGCGTCGGCACGGGCGAAACGGTACCGGTGCCGCGCTCCATCCACCACGCGCAGATCGCTCGAAGGGGCGGCCCGCGCCGCGGCCGCTGCTACTCCGACGCCGCCTGTTCCGAAGGCTCCGCGCTCGAGACGCCCTGCTCACCGATGTGCGCGGCCAGGTTGCCGAGGAAGCTCGAGAAGGTCGTGCGATCGATCTTCGTCTCGCGGAGCTCCTGGAGGCCTTCGTTCATCGATCGCGTGATGTGCGCACTGCGCTCCTGGATCGCGTCGTTCAACAGGTTCGACTGCGACAGGAGCTGATCGCGCAGGTCGCTGTGCGCGTGGGTGTTGCGCGCCTCGATCTCTCGGATGCGATCCGAGACCCTGCGATCGATCGCAGCGAGCTCCGAGCGAAGCGCCGCGGCTTCCACGCCGATCCGCTGCTCGAGACGATCCATCGCCCGCTCGTAGTCATTGAACAGCGCACCGCAGATGATCTCGCGCAGCTGCTCGAGATCGGAGGCCGCATCGGGCTGCGATCGCACGGACTCGGCAGCCTGCGCCGCCGATGCGCCTCGCACCTCCGGCGCAACCCTCGCTGCCGCAGGCGCGAACTCGGGCTCGATTCGCTGCAGCCGCACGGCCTCTGCTTCTCTCAACGCATCGTATACCTTCGTCATCGTTGACTCCCGGACGCCGCGCTCTGTTGATCGAGGTGCGTTCTGAGGTTGGCAAGGAAGGTCGAGAATGCCGTGCGGTCGATCTTCTTGACTCGCAGCTCCTGCAATCCCTTCTCGACCAGATGAATGGCCTGTTCGCTGTGCTCCTGGATTGCGTCGCTGAGCAGATTCGACTGTGACAGGATCTGCTGGCGCAGATCACACTGTGCCTTCTGGGCCCGCGCATCGACCTGCGCGATTCGACCTTCGAGCTGACGCACGATCTCAGCGACTTCCGTGCGGACCTTCGACGCTTCCATGGCGACGCGCGTCTCGATGCGCGCAATCTGCTGCTCGTATTCGCTCAGGAACGAGCCGAAGATGATCTCGCGCAGGCGACTGAGATCGTCCGCGCCCTGCACCGCGGGAGGCTCGCTCCGCAGAATCGGACGAGGTCGGGGAGTGCTTCTGCGCGAGATCCTGGACAGATCGATTTTCGCCATCGAGGGCTCCTCTCTTGCACTTCCCCTTGCAGCAGCACGACCGATTCGACGCGGAGGCCGCTCGCCGGGTTCGAGCCGAGGCACCACCACACCGAACGCGGTCATCCTGGTAGTGCCAAGACGCGCAAAAAGGTGACCGCGTCACGCGAGGGGCAGTCCGGAGACTCCACGTGCCGAATGCTCCGCACGGCGCGAACGCTCCATCGGCCCCGTGCGGGCACCGGCACATCGCGCCTGACCTTGCGCAGAAGCAGCGCAACTTCGACGCAGCATCGCCGCCCGCGCGACGCGCCCCTCAGCGCGGCCGGGCGCGCGGCCCTGGCTCGTCCGCGTCGCTCACGGCTCTACACCGAACGGCGATGCATCGAGCGGAGGCGCCGCCACGGCCGGCAAGGAATCCTCGGGCGCTGCGCGCCGCG
>JAOUNA010000028.1 GCA_029881215.1 Myxococcales bacterium
GAACGATACGGTCCAATCCCGGAAGGCTGGCGAGATCGTGGTGGTCGCGCCGTCGGAAGTGAACATGATGGACGTATCTCCGAACCAGCTGGTGTCGGTTGCTGCGTCGCTCATTCCCTTCCTCGAGAACGATGACGCCAACCGCGCGCTGATGGGCTCGAACATGCAGCGCCAGGCTGTGCCGCTGATGCGCACGCAGGCGCCCCTCGTGGGCACCGGCATGGAAGCGGTGGTGGCTCGCGATTCCGGCGTGACGGTCGTGGCGAAGCGGGACGGAACGGTGGAGTCGGTGGACGCCTCGCGGATCGTGGTGAAGCCCGATGAGGACGACGGAACCGGCTCGAACGTCGACATCATCAACCTGATCAAGTACCAGCGCTCCAACCAGAACACGTGCATCAACCAGAAGCCGATCGTGAAGCGCGGCGCGCGGGTGCGGCGGGGCCAGGTCATCGCAGACGGTCCGGCCACCGATCAGGGCGAGCTCGCGCTCGGGCGCAACGTCGTCGTCGCATTCATGCCCTGGGGTGGATACAACTTCGAAGACTCGATCCTGATCTCGGAGCGCGTGGTCAAGGACGATTCCTATACCTCGATCCACATCGAGGAGTTCGAGTGCGTCGCCCGCGACACGAAGCTCGGGAAGGAAGACATCACGCGCGACATTCCGAATGTCGGAGAGGAGGCGCTGAAGGATCTCGACGAATCGGGCATCGTCCGGATCGGTGCGGAGGTCAAGCAGGACGACGTCCTCGTCGGAAAGATCACGCCGAAGGGCGAGACGCAGCTCTCCCCCGAAGAGCGGCTGCTGCGCGCGATCTTCGGCGAGAAGGCCGGGGACGTGCGCGACACGTCGCTGCGGGTTCCGCCGGGAGTCTCCGGGACGGTGATCGGCGCGCAGGTGTTCTCGCGCCGCGGCGTCGAGAAGGACGAGCGGGCGAGGGCGATCGAGGAGTCCGAGATCGAGCGGCTGCGGAAGGATCAAGAGGACGAGGTTCGCATCATCCGCGGCAGTGCGATGAACAAGGTTCGCGAGATCCTGCTCGGCAAGAGAGCGGCGAATCGTGTGGCGGACGAACGCAAGAAGGTGGTCTGGATCGAGGCGAAGGCGCAGATCACGGGCGAGGTGCTGTCACAGATCCCGCAGCGGCGCTGGAAGGATCTGCAGATCGAAGACGCCGCGGTCCAGGAGCAGGTAGACCGGATCTTCGAATCCGTCGATGAGCAGGCCGGCGTGATCAAGGCCGTGTTCGACGAGAAGATTGCCCGGTTGCGCAAGGGCGACGAGCTGCCGCCCGGCGTCTTCAAGATGGTCAAGGTCTACCTCGCCATCAAGCGCAAGCTCTCCGTGGGCGACAAGATGGCGGGGCGGCACGGCAACAAGGGCGTGATCTCGCGAATCCTTCCCGAGGAGGACATGCCCTACATGGCCGACGGGACGCCCGTCGACATCGTGCTGAACCCGCTCGGCGTGCCTTCGCGCATGAACGTGGGCCAGATCCTGGAGACGCACCTCGGTTGGGCGGCGCAGGGGCTCGGCCAGCAGATCGACGCGATGCTCACGGCACACAAGACGAATGGCAGCGGAGAGCTCGGGAGCAAGCTCAAGGAGATCTATTCGGATCCGCGCATCTCCCGGGCGCTCGACAAGCTCTCGGACGCGGGCCTTGTCGAAGTGGCGAAGCGAGCGCGCCGGGGCATCCATGTCGCGACGGCCGTGTTCGATGGAGCCAAGGAGGATGAAATCCAGGGCGAGCTCGATCGCGCGGGATTGCCGACCACCGGGCAGACCGTGCTCTTCGACGGACGCTCGGGAGAGCCCTTCGATCACGAGGTGACGGTGGGCGTTCTCTACATGATGAAGCTTCACCACCTGGCGGATGACAAGATCCATGCGCGCAGCATCGGGCCGTACAGCCTGGTCACGCAGCAGCCGCTCGGAGGCAAGGCGCAGTTCGGTGGGCAGCGACTGGGAGAGATGGAGGTCTGGGCGCTCGAGGCGTACGGCGCGGCGTTCGGACTCCAGGAGTTCCTCACGGTCAAGTCGGACGACGTCGTCGGCCGGACGCGGATCTACGAGTCGATCGTGAAGGGCGAGAACGTGCTCGAGCCGGGTCTGCCGGAGAGCTTCAACGTGCTCGTCAAGGAACTTCAGGCGCTCGGCCTCAACGTCGAGCTGATCGAGGACAAGAACTAGCAGGCGGCGCGCCTCCGAGGTGCGCCGAGCGAAGACTGATTTCGGGCCGGCGCAATCGGCCGGCGAGTTCCCGGAGCCGGGATACCCAGAGCCATAAGGGGAGTGAGCTTGCGCGATCTCTACAACTTGTTCGAGAAGCCCAAGGATCCCCTCGCGTTCAACGCGTTGCGGATCTCCATCGCGTCACCCGACAAAATTCGGGAGTGGTCTTTCGGTGAGGTCAAGAAGCCGGAAACCATCAACTACAGAACGTTCAAGCCCGAACGCGACGGGCTCTTTTGCGCCAAGATCTTCGGCCCCGTCAAGGATTACGAGTGCAATTGCGGCAAGTACAAGCGCATGAAGCACCGCGGTGTGGTGTGTGAGAAGTGCGGCGTCGAGGTGATCCAATCCAAGGTTCGCCGCGAGCGGATGGGCCACATCACGCTGGCGACGCCCGTCGCGCACATCTGGTTCCTGAAGTCGCTGCCCTCGCGCATCGGAAACATTCTCGAGATTTCACTGCGCGACCTCGAGAAGGTTCTGTACTTCGAATCCCACATCGTGATCGACCCGGCGGACACCGAGCTTCGATTCGGCGAGCTCCTCAACGACGAGCAGCTGGTCGAGGCGCGCGAGAAATACGGCCGCGAGGCGTTCACGGTCGGTATCGGCGCCGAGGCGGTTCGCGAGATGCTGGCATTGCTCGACGTGGAAGCGGAATGCAAGGATCTGCGCGTGGAGATGCGCGAGGCCACGAGCGAGGCGAAGCGCAAGAAGGTCTCCAAGCGACTCAAGGTTCTGGATGCATTCCGGGAGTCCGCGAACAAGCCCGAGAACATGATTCTCGAGGTGATTCCGGTGATTCCGCCGGACCTCCGCCCGCTGGTTCCGCTCGACGGTGGTCGCTTCGCGACGAGCGACCTGAACGACCTGTACCGCCGGGTGATCAACCGGAACAACCGCCTCAAGCGGCTCCAGGAGCTGAACGCGCCCGAGGTGATCATCCGCAACGAGAAACGGATGCTGCAGGAGGCGGTCGATGCCCTGTTCGACAACGGGCGTCGCGGCCGTGTGATCACGGGACCCTCGAAGCGGCCGCTCAAGTCGCTGTCGGACATGCTCAAGGGGAAGACCGGACGGTTCCGGCAGAACCTGTTGGGGAAGCGCGTGGACTACTCCGGGCGCTCGGTGATCGTGATCGGCCCCGAGCTGCGCTTGCACCAGTGCGGGCTGCCGAGCCGGATGGCGATCGAACTCTTCAAGCCCTTCATCTATTCGAAGCTCGAGCAGCGCGGCTACGTGACGACGATCAAGGCCGCGAAGAAGATGGTGGAGAAAGAGCGGCCGGAAGTCTGGGACATCCTGGCGGAGGTCATTCAGGAGCACCCGGTGCTGCTGAACCGCGCGCCCACCCTGCACCGCCTCGGCGTGCAGGCCTTCGAGCCGATGCTGATCGACGGCAAGGCGATCCAGCTGCACCCGCTCGTCTGCGCCGCCTTCAACGCCGACTTCGACGGCGACCAGATGGCTGTGCACGTGCCGCTCTCGGTCGAGTCGCAGATGGAAGCGCGCGTGCTCATGATGTCGACGAACAACATCCTGAGCCCGGCGACGGGTCGACCCATCATCGGACCCAGCCAGGACATCGTGCTCGGTTGTTACTACATGACGCGCGAGCGGACCGGCGCGCGCGGCGAAGGCATGCGCTTCTCGAGCGCGGACGAGGTGCGCTGCGCGTACGATGCGGGCGAGGCGGAACTCCATGCTGCCATCAAGGTCCGCATGGGCGGGCAGCTGGCGGATACCACCGTCGGTCGGCTGCTGCTTCGAGAGATCGTTCCGGACGAGATTCCGTTCGAGATCATCAATCAGGTGATGGACAAGAAGGCGTTGGGGGAGCTGATCGACCAGGCCTACCGGCGCCTCGGAAACAAGGCGACCGTGATTCTCGCCGATCGCCTGCGCTCGCTGGGCTACTACCACGCCACGCGCGCAGGAGTCTCGATCAGCATCAGCGACATGCAGATCCCGAGCGACAAGGACAAGTTCGTCGCGGCGGCAATGGATCAGGTGCAGGAGATCCGACAGCAGTATCAAGAGGGCCTGATCACGGACGGCGAGCGCTACAACAAGGTGATCGACATCTGGGCGCAGGCAACCGAGCAGGTGTCTCTGCAGATGCTCGAGCGACTCGGGACCGACATCGTCGTGGATACGGACGGCAAGGAAGTGCACATTCCGAGCTTCAACCCGATCTACATGATGGCCGACTCGGGCGCGCGGGGATCCGCCCAGCAGATGCGCCAGCTGGCCGGCATGCGCGGCCTCATGGCCAAGCCGTCGGGTGAGATCATCGAGCAGCCGATCACCTCGAATTTCCGCGAGGGCTTGTCGGTCCTCCAGTACTTCATCTCGACGCACGGTGCGCGCAAGGGACTCGCAGACACGGCGCTGAAGACGGCGAATTCGGGCTATCTGACCCGGCGCCTGGTGGACGTGTCGCAGGACGTGGTCGTGCGTGAGGACAACTGCGGCACCACCGACGGCATCGAGATCGGACCGCTCGTGGAGGGCGGTGAGATCATCGAGCCGATCGGCGAGCGCATCCTCGGGCGCGTGGCGCTGGACGACATCCTCGATCCGCTCACGGGGGAAGTGCTCGTCGGCTCGGGTATCGAGATCGACGAGGAGCGCGTGCGGATCATCGAGGACGCCGGTCTCGAGCGCGTGATGATCCGCTCTGTGCTCACGTGCGAGAGTGAGTACGGGGTATGCGCACGGTGCTACGGGCGCGATCTCTCCCGCGGCAATCTGGTCAATCTGGGCGAGGCGGTCGGCGTGGTCGCCGCCCAGTCGATCGGCGAGCCCGGCACCCAGCTCACGATGCGCACCTTCCACATCGGTGGAACGGCGACGCGGCGCGTGGAGGCCTCGCATGTCGAGGCGATCGTCGAGGGCGAGGTTCGCTATACGAATCTGCGCACGGTGACGGATCGGCAGGGGCGCCCGGTGGCGATGAGCCGCAACGCGGAGATCGGCGTCTTCGACGCCAGCGGCCGCGAGCGCGAGCGCTATCCGGTCGTCTACGGCGCGCACGTCCGGATTGCCGACGGCGCCCACGTGCAGCCCGGAGACATGCTCGTCGAGTGGGACCCCTTCGCGAATCCCATCCTGGCGGACGTCTCCGGTATCGTGAAGTTCGGCGACATCGTCGAGGGCTCGACGATGCAGGAGCAGGTGGACGAGTTCACCGGCTTGTCTTCGAAGGTGATCATCGAGTCGAAGGACCCGGAGCTCCGCCCCCGGATCTCCATCAAGGACGCGTCGGGACAGACGATCGCGCGGGCCCTGCTTCCGGTGGGCGCAAACCTCGGCGTCGTCGAGAAGCAGGAGGTCGCTGCGGGCGACGTGCTCGCGAAGATGCCCCGCGAGACGACGAAGACGAAGGACATCACCGGCGGTCTGCCGCGCGTCGCGGAGCTCTTCGAGGCGCGCAAGCCGAAGGACTTCGCGATCGTCTCCGAGATCAACGGCGCGGTTTCCTTCGGTCCCGACTCGCGCGGCAAGCGACGCGTGATCGTCACGCCGGATCTGGAGGATGCCGAGCCCAAGGAGTACCTGATCCCCAAGGGCAAGCACATCAGTGTGCACGAAGGCGATCGCGTGCGCGCGGGTGAGGCGTTGATGGACGGTGCCTCGAATCCGCACGACATCCTCAAGATCAAGGGCGAGAAGGAGCTGGCCAAGTATCTCGTGGACGAAGTCCAGGAGGTCTATCGGCTGCAGGGTGTGAGGATCAACGACAAGCACATCGAGGTGATCGTCCGCCAGATGCTGCGGCGCGTCCGCGTGAAGGAAGTGGGCGACACGGACTTCCTGGTGGGCGAGCAGGTCGAGAAGATCGTTTTCGAGCGGACCAACCAGCAGATGCTGGCGGAGGGCAAGCAGCCGGCGCAGGCCGAGTCTCTGCTGCTCGGGATCACGAAGGCGTCGCTGTCCACGGAGTCGTTCATCTCGGCGGCGTCGTTCCAGGAGACCACCAAGGTGCTGACCGAGGCCTCCATGTGGGGCAAGGTCGACCACCTGCGCGGCCTCAAGGAGAACGTGATCATGGGGCGGCTGATCCCGGCGGGCACCGGGATGGCTCGCTACCAGAACATCGGGATCCAGATCGCCGCGCCCGAAGAGCTGCGCGAGGGGGCGGTGGAGGAGCCGGCGGCCGAGCCGGAGAGCGTCTCCCGCCTCAAGGATGAGGGCGTCATCGGGGTTCCCCGGCTGATGGCGGCGCCTCCCCTGGGGAGTCCGGAAAGCTGAGGGCTCCGCCGCGCAGCGTGCGCGGCGGAGCTCCCTTCCGCGCCTGCCAATTGCGTTGACAGGGGTCGGAAGCTCGCTAGAATGCGACGGTTTTTCGGATAGGGACCGCTCGCCTGCGGTTCCCCTGTTGGCGACGGAGTGGTCTGCCCGAGGCGATGGCCTCCGGTCTCTTCGTCACTGCAGGTGGGGCACAGGGAGTGGTGTCTCTGCGTTTCCTGGTATCGCAGGGAGCGTTCGAAGCCGGCGACGTGGCTTCGATTGCGCTGCGATGCGGGAGGGCGAGCACCGAGGCCCGAGCGGGAATCACCCAGGCCGCGTGAACATCGCGGCCCCGTCATCCAAGGGATCCAAGCGAGCATGCCGACCATTCAGCAGCTGGTGCGCCAGAGGCGCCGCAAGCAGACGAGCCGTTCCAAGTCGCCCGACCTCATGCAGTGTCCGCAGCGCCGCGGTGTGTGTCTGCGCGTCTTCACGCAGACGCCGAAGAAACCGAACTCGGCGCTTCGCAAGGTCGCGCGTGTTCGCTTGACCAACGGGCGCGAAGTGAACGCGTACATTCCGGGCGTCGGCCACAATCTGCAGGAGCACTCGGTCGTGCTCATCCGGGGTGGGCGCGTGAAGGACCTGCCCGGCGTTCGTTACCACATCGTGCGCGGCACGCTCGACACGACGGGCGTCGCGGATCGAAACCGCGGGCGCTCGAAGTACGGCGCGAAGCGACCCAAATAGGCGCGCGACGGTGACCGTCCGGACGCCCGCGTGGGCGACCCGGTCGGTCGCGCGTTCGCGAGATCGGCGGCCCTCGGCCCCGGAGAAGAGCGAGTCCAATGCCTCGACGACGAGAAGTTCCGAAACGGCAGATCCAGCCGGATCCGAAATACGGCGACCGCATGGTCGGGCGCTTCATCAACGCCATCATGTCGGACGGCAAGAAGAGCATCGCGGAGCGCATCCTCTACGGATCCTTCGATGTGATCGAATCCAAGACCCGAAATGATCCGTTGGCGATGTTTCGCCGCGCCCTCGAGAACGTGCGACCGCGGGTCGAGGTCAAGTCCCGCCGCGTCGGCGGCGCGACCTATCAGGTGCCCGTGGAGGTGCGGCCGGAGCGAGCCATGTCGCTGGCGATGCGCTGGCTGAAGGGGTACGCGCGGACGCGAGCCGGCAAGAGCATGCGCGAGAAGCTCGCCGACGAAATCATCGATGCGGCCAACGAGCGCGGTGAAGCGGTGAAGAAGCGCGAGGACACGCATCGCATGGCAGAGGCGAACAAGGCGTTCTCGCATTACCGCTGGTAAGGGCGGACGGCGGAGAACCCACGAGATTCATCATGTCCAGGAAGGTACCGCTCGAGCGCACGCGCAATATCGGCATCATGGCCCACATCGATGCCGGCAAGACGACTACGACCGAGCGGATCCTGTACTACACCGGCGTGAATTACAAGATGGGCGAAGTGCACGACGGCGCGGCAACCATGGACTGGATGGAGCAAGAGCAGGAGCGCGGCATCACGATCACTTCTGCCGCCACGACCTGCTTCTGGAAGGACCACCGCATCAACATCATCGATACGCCGGGGCACGTGGATTTCACCATCGAGGTGGAGCGCTCGCTGCGCGTCCTCGACGGAGCCATCGGCATCTTCTGTGCGGTCGCGGGCGTGGAGCCGCAGTCCGAGACCGTCTGGCGCCAGGCGGACAAGTACCGAGTGCCGCGCATCGCATTCGTCAACAAGATGGACCGGGTCGGGGCGGACTACGAGCGCGTGCTCCGGATGATGCGGAGTCGACTCGGCGCGAATCCCGTTCCGCTCCAGCTGCCGATTGGGAGCGAGGATGGCTTCGTCGGCGTCGTGGATCTGCTGGCGCAAAAGGCCATCTACTGGAACGACGAGAGTCTCGGCGCCGTGTTCGAAGAGCGCGAGATTCCCGCGAACATGATGGAGGCGGTGGAGTCTGGACGCGAGCGCGTGGTCGAGGCGGTCGCTGATTTCGACGAAGCCTTGACCGCGAAGTATCTCGACGGTGAACCCATTTCCGCCGATCACCTGCGCAAGGCGCTGCGCGAGGCGACGCTGCGACTTCAGATCGTGCCCACGCTGTGCGGCGCGGCTTTCAAGAACAAGGGCGTGCAGACGCTGCTCGACGCCATCGTGAATTTCCTCCCTTCACCCCTGGATGTGCCGCCCGTCGAAGGGCTGAAGCCGGGCACGGAAGAGAGCATCCAGCGGAAGGCGGACGACAACGCACCGTTCAGTGCGCTCGCCTTCAAGCTGATGAGCGACAAGCACGTCGGACACCTCACCTACATCCGGGTGTACTCGGGCCACGTGCATTCCGGCGAGGCGGTCGTCAATGCCAATCACGGGCGCAAGGAGCGCATTGGGCGGCTGTTGCAGATGCACGCCAACAAGCGCGAGGAGATCGAAGACGCGTACGCGGGCGACATCGTTGCGGTGGTCGGACTGAAGGCCGTCGCGACGGGCGAGACGCTCTGCGATGCGAAGAATCCGATCATCCTGGAGATGCTCCAGTTCCCGGTGCCCGTGCTCTCCATCGCAATCGAGCCCAAGACCCAGGCGGACATGGATCGCCTGTCGCAGTCGCTGCACCGGCTCGCGCAGGAAGATCCGTCGTTTCGCTGCGCCGTCGACGCGGAGACGGGCCAGACGATCATCTCCGGAATGGGCGAGCTCCACCTCGAGATCATCGCCGATCGACTGGTTCGCGAGTTCAACGTGCGGGCGAATGTCGGCAAGCCGCAGGTGGCGTACAAGGAAACCATCACGAAATCCGTGCGGGTGGAGGGGCGCTACATCAAGCAGACCGGCGGCTCGGGCGACTACGGCGTGGTGGTTCTCGAGGTCGCGCCGCGCGCGTCGGGCTCCGGATTTTCCTTCGAGGACGGGACGCGCGGCGGAGTCGTCCCGAGAGAGTTCATTTCGGCGGTGCGCCAGGGATGCGAGGAGGCCACGCAGAGCGGGGTGCTCGCCGGCTACCCCGTTGTGGACGTCTTGGCCCGCCTCGTGGATGGCCAGGCGCACGACGTGGATTCGTCGGAGCGCTCCTTCAAGATCGCGGCATCCATCGGCATGAAGGAGGCGTTGGAGAAGGGCGCCTCCGTTCTGCTCGAGCCCGTCATGGATGTCGAAGTCGTCGTTCCCGAGGAGTTCGTGGGCGGCATCCAGGGCGATTTGAACAGCCGGCGCGGGCAGATCACCGGCTTCGAGTCGCGGGGCAACGCACAGGTCATCACGGCCCAGGTTCCGCTGGCGAGCATGTTCGGGTACGTGAACAGCCTGCGGTCGCTGACGCAGGGTCGAGGGACCTACACGATGCAATTTCAGCGCTACGCCCGAGTTCCGGACGAGGTCGCGGAGAACATCGTCTATCACTGAGTCGTGCGCCCGGGGGGCGCGCCGGAGAAGAACACACGGCGCCGAAAGGCGCCGTCTGGAGACAGGGGAGCACAGGAGACGCGATGGCGAAGGAGAAGTTCGAGCGAACGAAGCCGCACGTAAACGTGGGGACGATTGGACACGTGGACCACGGGAAGACGACGTTGACGGCGGCGATCACGCAGCGTCAGTCGAAGAAGGGTCTGGCGGACTTCACGCCGTTCGATCAGATCGACAAGGCTCCGGAGGAGAAGGAGCGCGGGATCACGATTGCGACGGCGCACGTGGAGTACCAGTCGGACAAGCGGCATTACGCGCACGTGGATTGTCCGGGTCACGCGGACTACGTGAAGAACATGATCACGGGTGCGGCGCAGATGGACGGCGCGATTCTGGTGGTGAGTGCGGCGGACGGTCCGATGCCGCAGACGCGGGAGCACGTGTTGCTGGCGCGGCAGGTGAACGTTCCGCACATCGTGGTGTTCCTGAACAAGGTGGACCAGGTAGACGACGAGGAGCTGCTCGAGTTGGTGGAGCTGGAGGTTCGGGAGCTTTTGTCCAACTACGAGTTTCCCGGGGACGACATTCCGATCGTGAAGGGGTCGGCGCTGAAGGCGCTGGAGAATCCGACGGACGACGCGGCGAACACGTGCATCGACGAGCTGATGGAGGCGTTGGACGCGTCGATTCCGCAGCCGCAGCGGGCGTTGGACAAGCCGTTCTTGATGCCGATCGAGGACGTGTTCTCGATCACGGGTCGGGGGACGGTGGTGACGGGCCGCGTGGAGCAGGGGATCGTGAAGACGGGCGACGAGGTGGAGATCGTCGGGATTCGGGACACGCAGAAGACGGTGGTGACGGGCGTGGAGATGTTCCGGAAGCTGCTGGACGAGGGTCAGGCGGGAGACAACATCGGGTGTTTGCTGCGCGGGACGGGCAAGGACGACGTGGAGCGCGGGCAGGTGTTGGCGAAGCCCGGGACGATCACGCCGCACACGAAGTTCAAGGCGCAGGCGTACGTGCTGACGAAGGAGGAGGGAGGTCGCCACACGCCCTTCTTCAACGGGTATCGGCCGCAGTTCTACTTTCGGACGACGGACGTGACGGGGGTTGCGACGTTGCCGGAGGGGACGGAGATGGTGATGCCCGGGGACAACGTGGAGATGGTGGTGGAGCTGATCACGCCGATCGCGATGGACAAGGAGCTGCGCTTCGCGATCCGAGAGGGTGGGCGCACCGTGGGCGCCGGCGTCGTCGCAGAAATCATCGAGTAGCAGGCCCGGGGCCGTCGGGGCGGAGTGCAAGACAATGGCGGATTTGAACTCACAGAAGATCCGGATTCGGATGAAGGCCTACGATTTCAAGCTGCTCGATCAGAGCGCCGGTGAGATCGTGGATACCGCCATGCGCACCGGAGCGCGGGTTGCGGGACCGATTCCGCTCCCGACGACGATCAACAAGTGGACCGTGAACCGGGGACCGCACATCGACAAGAAGTCGCGGGAGCAGTTCGAGATCCGGACGCACAAGCGCTTGATCGACATCCTGGATCCGACGCCGCAGACGGTGGATGCGCTGATGAAGCTGGAGCTGGCGGCCGGAGTCGACGTGGAGATCAAGCTGTAGCGCCTCTCGGAGCGCGGTCGACAGCAACGCGAGCGGAGCCGAGGTTGGCATGGCAACCGTGAATGTGGTGAGTGCAGACAACAAGAAGGTGGGATCGGTGGATCTCTCCGCGTCGATCTTCGAGGCGCCGGTGAAGCCGGATCTGCTGCACGCGGAGGTTTGCCGGCAGCTCGCCAAGCGCCGTGCCGGGACCCACAGCACGAAGAATCGCTCCAGGGTTTCCGGCGGGAACTCGAAGCCCTGGCGGCAGAAGGGCACGGGCCGGGCGCGTCAGGGAACGACGCGAGCCCCGCAGTGGGCCGGCGGCGGCGTGGTCTTCGGGCCGGTGCCCCGCTCGTACGAACACAGCCTCCCCAAGAAGGTGCGGCGCGCGGCGCTGCGCGGGGCGCTGAGCCTGCGGAACCGGGAAGGCGCGATCACGGTGGTCGACGATCTGACGCTTCCGGAGTTCAAGACGCGCCGCGTCGCCGAGATCCTGGGCGCCTTGTCGCTCGCCGAGGCGGGTGTTCTCATCGTGATCGACCAGGCGAACGAAACGCTCGAGGGCTCGGCGCGGAACCTGCAAAACGTGGCGGTCCTGCGCGTGGCCGGACTGAACGTATACGACGTGCTGCGCCACCCGAAGCTCCTGTTCACGCGGGCTGCCGTGGCAGCTCTCGATGAGCGGCTCGGGGCGGATCGCCCGCGAGGTACCGCCGCGACGGAGGAGGCAGCGACGTGAACCTGCATGAGGTGATTCGGAAACCGTTGGTCACCGAGAAGAGCAGCATCGGCCGCGAGGAGGGGAATCTCGTCACCCTCGCGGTGGATCCGCGCGCCAACAAGCACGAGATCCGCCGTGCGGTGGAGGCGCTCTTCAACGTCAACGTGCTCGACGTACACACGATGCGCATGCCGCGCAAGACCCGTCGGGTCGGCAAGCATGCGGGCCGCAAGGCGGAGTGGAAGAAGGCTCTCGTCCGGCTCGCCGCGGGGCAGACGATCGAGTTCTTCGAAGGGGTGTAAGCAAGGGCCATGGCAGTCAAGAGCTACAAACCGACGTCTCCGGGGCGCCGCGGGATGAGTGTCTCCGATTTTGCGGAGGTCACGCGGAGAAAGCCCGAACGCTCGCTGCTGGAGGGCCGCGTCAACAAGACCGGCGGCAGGAACGGCAACGGTCATGTCACGAGCTGGCATCGAGGTGGCGGCCACAAGCGCCGCTACCGGAAGATCGACTTCCGTCGCGAGAAGTTCGGCGTTCCCGCGGTAGTTGCGGCCATCGAGTACGATCCGAACCGATCGGCGCACATTGCGCTGCTTCACTATCTGGACGGCGAGAAGCGCTACATCATCGCGCCCGCGGGCCTGCGCGTGGGCGGCCAGGTGATGTCGGGCGACGGCGCGGACATCCGACCCGGCAACGCGCTGCCGCTGAAGCGCATCCCGCTGGGCACGGTGGTGCACGCCGTCGAGATGAAGCCGGGCAAGGGCGCCCAGCTCGTGCGTGCGGCGGGGCTCGGCGCGCAGTTGATGGCGCGCGAGGGCCGCTATGCGACGCTGCGCATGCCGAGCGGGGAGCACCGGCGCATCCACGTGACCTGTCTCGCCACCGTGGGACAGGTCGGCAACCCGGAGCACGAGAATCAGACGATCGGCAAGGCGGGGCGCTCGCGCTGGCGCGGTCGCCGTTCGAACGTGCGCGGCGTGGCCATGAACCCCGTCGATCATCCCATGGGCGGCGGCGAGGGAAGGTCGTCCGGCGGGCGCCATCCCTGCACACCGTGGGGCGTTCCGACCAAGGGACACAAGACGCGAAACAATCCGAGTACCGACAAGTACATCGTCAAGCGGCGGGGGAAGAAGTAGATGGCGCGCTCGCTCAAGAAAGGCCCCTTCATCGAGCCCAGTCTCCAGCGGAAGGTTGCGAGGAGTCAGGCATCGGGCTCCAAGCAGGTGATCCGCACGTGGTCGCGCCGATCGATGATCACGCCCGAGTTCGTCGGGATCACCTTTCACGTGCACAACGGCAAGCTCTTCGTTCCCGTCTTCATCACGGAGAACATGGTGGGCCATCGATTGGGCGAGTTCGCGCCCACGCGCAAGTTCACGGGGCATGCCGGCGTCAAGCGAGTGAAGACGAAGTGATGCCCGCGGATCCCCGCATCGCAGAGCGGAGTGAGTCACGATGAAGGTCAGCGCACGTCTGAGCAACTACCGAGTGAGCGCGCGAAAGGCGCGACTCCTGGCGGATCAGATCCGCGGGAAGGGCGTCGAGGAAGCGCTCGTGATCCTCGATCTATCGTCGAAGCGCTTCGCGCAGCCACTGGCGAAGTTGGTGCGTTCGGCCCTGGCGAACGCGGAAGAGAAGAACAGTCGGGAGCATGCCGGAATCGACATCGACAACCTGGTGGTAGACCGGATTCTCGTGGACCAGGGGCCGAGCATGTGGCGGATTCGGCCGCGCGCGCAGGGCCGCGCCACCTGGCTGCAGCGCAAGTCCAGCCACGTACAAATCGTTCTCTCCGAGGAGTGATCAGTGGGTCAGAAAGTACATCCCTACGGCTTCCGAATCGGCACCCTCTACGGGTGGCAGTCCAATTGGTTCGCGGAGCGCCGCTACGCGACCCAGCTGCACGAGGACATCGAGATCCGGAAGTTCATCAAGAAGAAGCTCTACCACGCTGGCATCTCGCGGGTGGTGATCGATCGCACGGGCGACAAGGTGGTTGTCAACATCCACACGGCGCGGCCGGGAATTCTCATCGGAAAGCGCGGCGCGGAGGTGGAGACGCTGCGTGCCGAGCTCGGGCGATTCTCGGAGAACAAGGAGTTCTTCATCAACATTCGGGAGATCCGCAAGGCCGAGCTGGATGCTCAGCTGGTGGCGGAGAACGTCGCGCTGCAGCTCGAACGGCGCGTCGCCTTCCGGCGCGCCATGAAGAAGGCCGTGACTTCGACCATGAAGTTCGGTGCGGGCGGCATCCGTCTGCAGTGCGCGGGGCGCCTCGGTGGCTCGGAGATGGGCCGGCGCGAGTGGTATCGAGAGGGGCGGGTTCCGTTGCACACGCTGCGCGCCGAGATCGACTACGGCTTCGCGGAGGCGAAGACCACGTACGGTGTGATCGGGGTGAAGTGCTGGGTATTCAAGGGAGACGTGGCGGACAAGGAGATGCGGCAGAACGCACTGTCCCAGCGCGTCGGAGAAGTGCAGGCGAGGTGACGCGATGCTTCAACCCAAGAAAGTAAAACACCGCAAGGTCCAAAAGGGGCGCATGCGCGGCAAGGCGTACCGCGGCGGCACGCTTGCGTTCGGAGATTTCGGCCTCCAGGCGACCGAAGCCTGTCGCGTCTCGGCGCGGCAGATCGAATCGGCCCGGGTTGCAATGACTCGGTACGTGAAGCGCGGCGGCAAGGTCTGGATCCGGATCTTTCCCGACAAGCCGGTGACGAAGAAGCCCGCGGAGACGCGAATGGGCAAGGGAAAGGGCAATCCCGAAGAGTGGGTAGCCGTGGTGAAGCCCGGGCGGATCCTCTACGAGATGGAGGGCGTCTCGATCTCCGTGGCGCGGGAGGCGCTGCGTCTCGCGTCCCACAAGCTGCCCATGGCAACCCGGTTCGTGCAGCGGGAGGCAACGACGTGAAGAGCCGTGAGTTTCGGGAGCTGTCGATCGAGGAACTCGAGGCGAAATCGCGCGAGCTACGCGGAGAGCTGTTCAACGTGAGAATCAAGAGATCGACGGGCCAACTCGAGAATACGGCGAAGTTGCGAACGCTTCGCCGAGAGATCGCTCGCACGGAGACGATTCTGGGCGAGAAGCGCGGGGCGACGACGTGAACAAGCGTGGAATGCGGAGAATGCTCGAGGGAACGGTTGTGAGCAACCAGAACGACAAGACTGTCGTGGTGCGGGTCGAGAGGCTCGTCCAGGATCCGCAGTACAAGAAGTACGTGCGGAGATATTCCAAGTTCATGGCCCACGACGAGTCCAATGCCTGCGACGTGGGGGATCGCGTGCGGATCATCGAACACCGCCCGCTCTCGAAGCGCAAGCGGTGGAAGGTCCAAGAGACGGTTTCCAAGGCAATTTCCGTCTAGCGGAGTGAATCATGATCCAACAGGAATCCGTATTGGAAGTCGCCGACAACTCCGGCGCGCGGAAAGTCGCCTGCATCCGTGTGCTCGGTGGATCGAGGCGCCGCTACGCCTCGATCGGCGACGTGATCGTCGTCAGCGTAAAGGACGCGATCCCCAACGCGCGGGTGAAGAAGGGCGAGGTGCGCAAGGCGGTGGTGGTGCGCACGGCGAAAGCCATCGGGCGGAGCGATGGCTCCTACATCAAGTTCGATGACAACGCGGCCGTGTTGATCGACGCGCAGCGCGAGCCGGTGGGGACGCGGATCTTTGGACCCGTAGCGCGCGAGCTTCGAGCTCAGCGTTTCATGAAGATCGTGTCGCTCGCGCCGGAGGTGCTCTAGGTGAGCGCTCGACTCCACGAACTGTATCGGAAGGAAATTGCCTCGAAGCTCTCGGGCGAGTTCGGCTACCGGAATGTGCACCAGGTGCCCAAGCTGGAGAAGATCGTCGTGAACATCGGTATCGGCGAGGCGGCCTCGAATCCGAAGCTCCTGGAGAAGGCGACGGAGGAGCTCTCCCTGATCACCGGACAGAAGGCCTCGATTCGCCGCGCGCGCAAGTCGATCGCGAATTTCAAGCTGCGTGCCGGTCAGGCGATCGGCTGCACGGTGACGCTGCGTGGCGACCGCATGTGGGAGTTCTTCGATCGGCTCGTCAACGTCTCGTTGCCGCGGGTGCGCGACTTCAAGGGAGTCTCGAGCAAGGCTTTCGATGGCCGTGGCAATTACTCGCTGGGAATCCGCGAGCAGATCATCTTCCCCGAAGTCGACTACGACAGTGTCGAGCGCATCACGGGGATCAACGTGACGGTGTGCACCACCGCGACCAACGACGCCGAGGGCAGGGCGCTGCTCACTCACCTCGGCATGCCCTTCCGGCAGTAAAGGGGGGAATGCTCTCATGATGACCGATCCGATCAGCGACATGCTGACGAGAATCCGCAACGCGGGAATGGCGCGGCACGTGGAAGCCGCGTGCCCGTGCTCGAAGGAGAAGCTCGCGGTCGCGCGGGTGCTCGAGAAGGCCGGCTTCATCTCGGATGTGAAGGTCGAGGCGCGCGAGGGCCACGCGGTGATCGTCCTCGGGATCCGTTACGACAAGTCCGGGCGCGCGATCATCGATGGGATCCGTCGTGTGAGCAAGCCCAGCCGCCGCGTCTACGTGGACAAGGACAGGATTCCGCGCGTGCGCCAGGGACTGGGTGTGGCGATTCTCTCCACCTCGAATGGCATCGTCTCGGACCAGGAGGCCCGGGAGCGCGGCGTCGGCGGTGAAGTCATGTGCGAGGTCTGGTAGCGATGTCGCGAGTCGGCAAGAAGCCCATCTCGGTCCCGGCCGGCGTGACGGTCGAGAAGATCGAGGGGGGTGTGCGCGTCAAGGGACCGAAGGGCACGTTGATCGAAGAGATTCCCGAGATGATCGGGATGGCGGTCGAGAGCGGGCACGTTGTCTTCGAGCGCCCCGACGAGAAGAAGGATACCCGCGCGATCCACGGCCTCGCGCGCGCGCTCGTCGCGAACATGGTGCGGGGCGTCGTGGAGCCGTGGGTGAAGGAGCTGGAGATCCAGGGCGTCGGCTATCGAGCGGATATGTCCGGAAGCGTGCTGAATCTGCAGCTCGGCTTCTCGCACCCGATGGAGATTCCGGTTCCGGAGGGACTCAAGGTCTCGGTGGATCGGAACGTCCTCGTGCGGATCGAGGGCATCGACCGATCGCGGGTGGGCCAGTTCGCGGCGGATCTGCGTTCGATCCGGCCGCCGGAGCCGTACAAGGGCAAGGGCATTCGCTACGTCGGTGAACGCATCAAGCGGAAGGTCGGTAAGGCCGCGACCGGAAGCGGCGGCGGCTGATCGAGGTTTTCATGGAGCGGAAGAGCCGGAACGAGAAGACGAGAAAGTGGCGCGCGCGCCGGGTGCGCACGGTGAGAGCGGTCGCGGGCGGAGAGCGGCCGCGCGTCACCGTGTATCGCAGCAACAAGCACATCTACGCGCAGATCATCGATCCCGCGGACGGGCGCACGATCGGCGCGGTTTCCACGCGAACGGCAGGAGTCTCGGCCGGGAAATCGGCGGGGAATATCGAAGCTGCTCGGATCGTGGGCGTGGCGCTTGCTGCGCTCGCTCGCGAGAAGAAGATCGACAGCGTGGTGTTCAATCGAAACGGATTTCTCTATCACGGTCGCGTCAAGGCGCTGGCCGAAGCAGCCCGCGAGGCGGGACTCAAATTCTGAGAGGCGTCGCGCCGCGGGGAGCGGCCTCTCGAGCGCGCTGTAGCCGGCGGCAGCGGCGCCGCGCAGCGAGGAAGTTCTGCATATGCCCAATCAATTGAATCCGAACAACTTCGAGCTCACGGATCGAGTCGTTCACATCAACCGCGTGGCGAAGGTCGTGAAGGGCGGACGCCGCTTCAACTTCAGCGCGTTGGTCGTGGTCGGCGACGGCAACGGCGTGGTCGGTGCCGGCTACGGAAAGGCCGGCGAGGTGCCCGAGGCGATCCGCAAGGGCGTCGAGCGCGCCAGGAAGGCGCTCATCGAGATTCCGCTCTTCGAGTCGAGGACGCTCCCTCACGAGATCATCGGGCGCTTCGGGGCCGCCCGCGTGCTGCTGCGACCGGCTTCCGCGGGCACCGGTGTGATCGCCGGCGGGCCGGTCCGCGCGGTGCTCGAGGCTGCCGGGATCAACGACGTGCTCACCAAGACGCTCGGAACCAACAACCCGATCAACGTCGTGAGGGCGACCATGACCGCGTTGCGGGAATTGCGCGATCCCGCGACGCGCCTGGCCGAACTGGGCCGGAGCGCTTAGCCGTGGCCGCGAACGATCGAATCGCCATTCGCTGGGTGAAGAGCCAGATCGGGTACGACCGCAGGCAGCGAGCGACGCTGCGCGGCCTCGGGCTGAAGCGGCTGAATCATCGGGTCGAGGTCGAGAACACGCCCGCAAACCGCGGGATGATCGACAAGGTGAAGCATCTCGTCGTCGTGGAGGAAGGGTGATGTTGGACCGGTTGACGCCGCGGCAGGGATCCCGCCACGCCACCAAACGCGTCGGTCGTGGGCCGGGTTCGGGCCTGCACAAGACCGCGGGCCGCGGTGTGAAGGGGCAGGGCAAGCGCTCACCGGGCCGTGAGACGCCCTTCCACTTCGAGGGCGGCCAGATGCCGCTGGCGCGGCGCCTGCCGAAGCGCGGCTTTCACAACAAGTTCCGCACGACGTATCGCGCCGTGAACGTCAGCTCGCTGGCGCCCTTCGCACCGGGTTCGGTCATCGATGCGGAGGCGCTGGAGGCCCGGGGGCTCATCAAGCACGGCCGCGACGGCGTGAAGCTCCTGGGCGACGGAGAGGCGCCCGCGGGCCTCGTGGTGCGCGTCCACAAGATCAGCGAGAACGCGCGCAAGAAGATCGAGGAAGCGGGCGGGAGCGTGGAGCTCATCGGATGATCGGAGGCATCCAGAACATCGGGAGGATCACCGAGCTACGGGACCGGATCCTCTTCACGTTCATGATGCTCGCGGTCTACCGCGTGGGAGCGGTCATCGTGACGCCGGGGATCAACCCGGAGGTCGTGCGCAACTTCTTCCAGCAGATGCAGGGCACGGTGTTCGGATTGTTCACCCTGTTCTCGGGTGGAGCGCTCGAGCAGCTCTCGATCTTCTCGCTCGGGATCATGCCCTACATCAGCGCGTCGATCATTCTGCAGCTGCTGACGGTCGTGATCCCCCAGCTCGACGAGCTGAAGAAGGAAGGCGAGCAGGGGCAGCGCAAGATCAACCAGTTCACGCGCTACGCGACGATCGGGCTCTCCCTGTTCCAGAGCGGGCTCATCGCACTCGCACTCGAGCGCGGACAGTTCGGCGCGGGCGCCGTGATCGAAGCGGGCTGGAGCTTCCGGCTCATGTGCATGATCACGCTGACTTCGGGCACGGCGTTCATCATGTGGCTCGGCGAGCAGATCACGGAGCGCGGAATCGGCAACGGGATCTCGATGGTGATCTTCGCGAGCATCATCATCCGCATCCCCTCCGCGCTGGTGAACCTCTTCCAGCTGATTCGAACCGATCAGTTCACCCTGCTCGGCACCGTGATCTTCGCGGCGGTGGCGATCGGGGTCATCTTCTTCGTCGTGCTCGTCGAACGAGGGCAGCGCCGCATCCCGATCCAGCACGCGCGGCGCGTGGTCGGCAAGAGGATCCAGCAGGGTGGGATGAGCTACTTCCCGCTGCGCGTGAACACCGCGGGCGTGATTCCCGCCATCTTCGCCTCGTCGCTCCTGATGTTCCCGCTCACGATCGGCCAGTTCTCGGAGGCGCCGACGATCCAGTCGTTCATCGACACCTACATGAACCCCGCGAGCCCGCTGTATCAGGTGGTGTACATCGGGCTGATCATCTTCTTCTGCTACTTCTACACGGCGATCATGATCAATCCGGTGGATGTGGCCGACAACATCAAGAAGTCGGGCGCCTACATCCCGGGCATTCGCCCCGGCAAGAAGACCGCCGAGTACATCGACCACATCCTCTCCCGCGTCACGCTGATCGGCGCGCTCTACATGTCGGCGGTGTGCGTGCTGCCCACCCTCCTGGCGGCGCGGGCCGGCATCCCCTTCTACTTCGGCGGCACGGCGCTGCTGATCGTCGTCGGCGTGGGCCTCGACACGATCGCCCAGATCGAGGCCCATCTCGTCTCGCGTCAGTACGAGGGCTTCGTGCAGGGCACGCGGATCCGCGGGAGGCTCGGCCGATGAGCGCGCGTCGCATCGTCTTGTTTGGGCCCCCCGGGGCCGGCAAAGGCACGCAGGCCGAGCGTCTGGTGGCGCGGCTGGGCGTTCCCCAGATCTCCACCGGCGACATGCTGCGCGCGGCGGTAGCGGCGGGGAGCGAGCTGGGCCGCAGGGCCCAGGCCGTGATGGACCGCGGCGAGCTCGTCTCCGACGACGTGGTGATCGGAGTGGCCGAGGAGCGGCTGATGCAGGAGGACGCGCGGCGGGGCTTCGTGCTGGACGGGTTCCCGCGCACGCTCGCCCAGGCCGAGGCGCTCGACGGCATCCTGGATCGCCTCGCGACCCCGATCGAGATCTGCCTGGTGCTGGCCATCGGAGCCGAGGATCTGGTCGCCCGCCTGCTCAAGCGGGCCGGGATCGAGGGGCGCAGCGACGACAACGAGGAGACCATTCGCAAGCGGCTGCGCGTCTACCGCGAGCAGACGGAGCCGCTGGTGGCCTACTACCGCGCCCGGTCCCTGCTCCGCGAGGTCGATGGCGCGGGCAGCATGGACGAGGTCGAGAAGCGGATCGGGGAGGCGCTCTCCTGATGGGCCGCGGGCAGCGCATCGAGATCCGGACGCCCGACGAGATCGAGGCCATGCGGGACGCAGCGCGTCACGTGGCCGAGATCCTGATCGAGCTGCGCGAGCGCGTGGCCCCCGGCGTGACCACCCGGGAGCTGGACGAGTACGCGGAGAAGGCGATCGCCCAGAGGGGTGTGCGTTCGTCCTTCAAGGGCTACGATCCCCTCGGTCTTCCCGCCTACCCGGCCGTGCTCTGTGTCTCCGTGAACGACGAGATCGTGCACGGCATCCCCGGTTCCCGAGAGCTCGTCGAAGGCGACATCGTCAGTCTCGATTTCGGGGTGGAGTGCGACGGGTTCCACGGCGACTCCGCGGTGACCGTTTCGGTCGGTCGGATCGGGGAGGAGACCCAGCGGCTGCTCGATACCTCGTCGCAGGCGCTGGACGAAGCAATGGAGGTGATGGTTCCGGGAAGGCGTCTGTCGGACATCGGTCACGCGGTGCAGCGCTGCGTGGAAGCCGCGGGCTATTCGGTGGTGCGCGAGTTTGCCGGTCATGGGATCGGGCGCAAGCTCCACGAGCCGCCCTGGATTCCGAACTTCGGCGCGGCCGGTCGTGGACCACGACTGGTGCCGGGAATGGTCTTCGCGATCGAGCCGATGGTCACGATCGGCCGGTCCGACGTGAAGATGCGCGACGACGAGTGGACCGCGGTCACCGCCGACGGCTCACTCGCAGCCCATTACGAGCACACGGTTCTCATCACGGAGGATGGACCCGAGGCCCTGACCCGGGTCGCGGGATCGCACTGAGCCTGGCGGGAGATCGAGACATGAAAGTTCGAGCATCGGTCCGAAAGATGTGTGACAAGTGCCGAATCATCAAGCGGCGTGGAGTCGTGCGCGTGATCTGCGAGAACCCGAAGCACAAGCAGCGACAGGGCTAGCGAGGAAGCCGGCGAGCCGGCTCACAGGAGGAAACACATGGCGCGAATTGCCGGAATCGACCTGCCGCGTAACAAGCGGATCGACATCGCGCTCACCTATCTCCACGGCATCGGCCACACCTCGGCCCGCGAGATCTGTGAGAAGGCGGAAATTCCGCCCGAATCGAACACGGATGTGCTCGCGGACGCCGAGCTGGTGCGGCTGCGCGAGATCATCGAGAGCGGCTACAAGATCGAGGGAGACCGCCGACGCGAAGTCGCGCAGAACATCAAGATGCTGATGGACATCGGGTGCTATCGCGGGTTGCGGCACCGCCGCGGACTTCCCGTTCGCGGTCAGCGAACGCATACCAACGCGCGCACGCGCAAGGGTCCCGCCAAGACGATTGCCGGCAAGAAGAAGCCGGTTGGCAAGAAGTAGAGAGGACGTTCCGTGAAGAAGGGCGCCAAGAAGAAGATCAAGAAGAACGTTCAGTCGGGCGTGGCCCACGTTCAATCCACCTTCAACAATACGATCATCACGATCACCGATCCGGGCGGAGGTGCGCTCTGCTGGGCGACGGCGGGCGGCCACGGCTTCAAGGGGTCGAGGAAGTCGACGCCGTTCGCGGCGCAGGTTGCGGCGGAAGAGTGTGCCAAGAAGGCGATGGAGCACGGCGTCCGGCAGCTCGCGGTCTTCGTCAAGGGACCGGGCGCGGGCCGCGAATCCGCGGTGCGCGCGCTCCAGGCGGCAGGAATCAAGATCACGATGATTCGAGACGTCACGCCGATCCCCCACAACGGATGTCGGCCGCCGAAGCGGCGGCGCGTCTAGGATCGGAGCGGAGTAGAACCATGGCTCGATACAACGACGCGGTCTGCCGTATGTGCCGACGGGAGGGGATGAAGCTCTTTTTGAAGGGCGATCGCTGCTTCACTCCGAAATGTGGTGTGGAACGCCGCAGCTATCCGCCCGGACAGCACGGGCAGGGCCGGGCGCGATTCTCGGATTTCGGTGTCCAGCTGCGCGAGAAGCAGAAGGTCAAGCGCATGTATGGACTGCTGGAGAAGCAGTTCGCCCGCACGATGAAGCGCGCGACCCGGATGAAGGGGCGCGCCGGAGAGAATCTGCTGGTGCTGCTCGAGCGGCGTCTCGACAACGTCATCTACCGCATGGGCTTCAGCACGTCGCGCGCCGAGGCGAGGCAGCTCGTTCGGCACGGCCACTTCCTCGTCAATGGAAGGAAGGCGAGCATTCCGTCGATCGCGCTCCGCGAGGGTGCGGTGGTGAGCGTGCGCGAGACGTCGCGCAAGGTCGCCCGCATTGCGGGAGCGCTCGAGGCGCTCGAGGGCAAGAGCGTTCCGCAGTGGATCGATATCGACAAGGACAACTTCACGGGAAAGGTGAAGACGCTCCCGGTGCGAGAAGACATCACGATGCCCATCCAGGAGCAGCTCATCGTGGAGCTGTACTCGAAATAGCGGGATCCTCGAACAAGAGGGGAAGGATCGATCCGATGAATCAAGAACTCATCGCAAAGAACTGGCGGGAGCTGATCCGGCCGCGCGATCTCGAAGCCGTTGCGGATGCGGCGACGGATGCGTACGGCCGTTTTGCATGCGAGCCGCTGGAGCGCGGATTCGGCATCACGCTGGGCAATGCGCTCCGACGGGTGCTGCTCTCGTCGCTGCAGGGCGCGGCCATCACCGCGGTGAAGATCGACGGCGTGCTCCACGAGTTCTCCACGATCCCGGGCGTCATGGAAGACGTCAGCGACATCGTGCTGAACCTCAAGGAGGTGCGCCTGCGCATGCACGCAGAAGGGCCGAAGGTGCTGCGCGTGCAGCGCAGCGGCGAGG
>JAOUNA010000175.1 GCA_029881215.1 Myxococcales bacterium
AGCCGTCCGAGAGCCGCCAAGAGGAGGCATCCGGTGCGCGCGGTCGTCTGTGCCTATAGCGAAGTGGGGCACGCGTGCCTGTCCGAGCTGCTCGAGCTCGGCGTCGACGTGCGCCTGGTGGTGACCCACCGCGACGCACCGGACGAGCAGATCTGGTTCCGCTCGGTGGCCGAGCTGGCGGCGGCCGCGGGCCTCGAGACGATCACGCCGGACGACGTCAACGCGCCCGACGTGCTCGAGCGCATCGCCGCGCTCGAGCCCGAGATCCTGTTCTCGTTCTACTTCCGCCACATGCTGAAGGCGCCGCTGCTGCGGCTTCCCACGCGCGGTGCACTCAACATGCACGGCTCCCTGCTTCCCGCATACCGCGGACGTGCACCCGTCAACTGGGTGCTGGTGAACGGCGAGTCGGAGACGGGCGTGACGCTCCACTACATGGACGTGAAGCCCGATCACGGAGAGATCGTCGCGCAGCATCGCGTTGCGATCGCACCCGACGACACCGCGCTCAGCCTGACGCACAAGCTCGCGCGTGCCGCGCGCGCTGCCCTGCGCGAAGCGGTGCCGCTGCTCGAAGCGGGCGCGGCGCCGCGCATCCCGCAGGATCACACCCGCTCGAGCTACTTCGGCGGGCGCAAGCCCGAGGACGGCGAGATCGACTGGACGCAGAGCGCGGAGTCGATCCGGAACCTGATCCGCGCCGTCACGCATCCCTGGCCCGGTGCCTACTCCTTCGTGGGAGGGCGCAAGCTCCTGGTGTGGAGCGCCGAGACGCGCGCCGCGGACGCAACGCGTGCACCGGGCGAGATCTTTCTCGACCCGGATGGTGTCCCGTGCGTGGCGACCGCTGCTGGTGCCCTCGCGCTGACCGAGGTCAGTCGCGCCGGCGCCGCGCCGTGCTCGGGGGCGGAGTGGATGCGGTCGGAGCGCGTCGAGCCCGGCCATCGCTTCGGACGCGCGCCGTGAAGAGTCTCGCGGCGTTCTGCGCGGTGGCGATCCTCTACCTCGGCGTCGGCGTCTTCGATCACGAGGTGTGGAGTCCGACCGAGCCCACCGTCTCCGGCATCGTCTGGAACATGGTCGAGCACGGCGAGATCGCCATTCCGCGCATCAACGACCTGCCGTATCTGGAGAAGCCGCCGCTCTACTACTGGCTGGCCTGCGGCAGCGCGAAGCTCGCCGGCCGGCTCTCTCCGGGCATCCTGCGCCTGCCCGCTGCGGTTCTCGGTCTGCTCTGCCTCGCCCTCGTCTACGGGACGGTGAAACGACGTCACGGCAGGGGAATCGCCTGCGTCACGCTTCTGTTCGCGGCGACCAGCATTGCCTTCTACGAGATTTCGCATCGCGCGAGTGCCGACGCGGCGGCGCTGTTCTTTGCGTTCGCGTGCTTCGCGATCTTCGCGCGCACGCTGCCTGCGGGTGACGGCGTTTCGGAGCCGAGCACATGGGGCTGGGACGTACTCTTCGCCCTCGTCCTGGCGTGCTCCTTCTACGCGAAGAACTTCTTCACATTCCTGGTCGTGCTGCCGCCCGTGGTGCTCCACCTGCTGCTCGAGCGCCGCGTGCGCCGGGCCGTGTTCCTGTGCGCGACGAGCGCCATCTTCACGATCGTGCTGCTGTCGCCGTGGGTGCTCGCTCTCGAGCGCGCGGGCGGCAGCGAGTATCTGCGCATCGTCTTCTTCGACAACACCTTCGGTCGTTTCTTCACCCTCGCGCCCGGTGCGGGCTTTGCACCGGATCCGATCAGCAATCCGTTGACGGCGGAGAAGGGCGAGCCCGCATACTTCTATCTGCTCCGGCTGCCGGTCCTGACGTTGCCCTGGCTCCTGGTGTTCGGCGCGGCGTGCGCGGCCCTGCTGCGCCGCGAGCGACCGATCGGAGCGTATCCCCGCTTCCTGTTGCTGGGCTTCCTGGGAATCCCGCTGGTCCTGAGCCTGTCCAGCTCGAAGGTGTCCGAGTATCTGTTGCCCGCCTTCTGCTTCGTTCCCCTCATCATTGCAGAGCTGCTGGGCGAGCTCGGCCGCGACGGGCGCGGGCTGCCGCCGTGGCAGCGCAGCCTGCTCGTGCTGAATCTGGCGCTGGTGGGCGCGGCGCTCGCGCTGAGTCCGGTGGTCTTCGCTGTGATGCGCCATCAAGTCGGGCTGCTGCTGCTGCTCGTGCCCGCGCTCGCTGCAGCCGCCGCGCTCGGCGTCGGCTACTTCCGACGCGGTCTCGAAGAGCGCTGGCTCTTTGCCTATGGCGTGGCGGTCGCGCTGGCGCTGGCGGTTGTCGTCACGCTCATGATTCCGCTCATGGAGCCCCGCAAGTCCTACGCCCCCTTCTTCGCGGAGGTGCTCGAGGCGCGAGGGGATCGGCCCGTCGTGACGACGCTCCTCGGCGATCGCGGTCTGCCGCTCATCACCTATTACCTGCGGCAGCGCGTGCAGGTGGATTCTCTCGACGACGTGCTCGATCGGCTGCGCGGGCCGGAGCCGGTCCTGGCGTTGATCCACGTCACCGAGTACGAGCGCGAGCGCGAACGGATCGACGCGATTCCGGGTCTGCGCGTCGGCACCCTGCGAGGCGGCAAACGGATGATCTTGCTCGTGAACGGCGCGGACGACCGCGAGACGTAGGCGTTTGCGAGCAAGAGCCGAAGGAAGCAACGCGACGCGTAGCGGGGTACGGGCCAGCTGCTACGCTCGAACGGTTGCGTGCGTGCGCGCATCGGGCGGGCATCGCGGCGGGCCGCCGCGCGCTCGCGGTGGCACCCGGAGAGAACGATGTCCCGGAGCATTCTCGATCTTCTCAAAGAGCGATCCGGTGAGAGCTTCTCGCTGCACGAGCAGTACCTCAACGCGCAGATGGTGCGGGTGCTCAAGACGATCGGCTTCGACCGCCAGTACGTCCGCGCGATGGGTCCCTATCTCTACGATGATCAGGGCGACCGCTACCTCGATCTGCTGAGCGGCTTCGGGGTCTTTGCGGTGGGGCGCAACCACCCGACCGTCGTGCGCGCGCTGCGGGAGGTGATGGAGGCGGAGCTCCCGGGCTTGGTCCAGATGGACGTGTCGCTGCTGAGCGGTCTGTTCGCCGAGCGCTTCCTCGCGACGGTGCCCGGCGCCCTCGAGAAGGCCTTCTTCGCCAACTCCGGGAGCGAAGCGGTGGAGGCCGCGATCAAGTTCGCGCGTTATGCCACGGCTCGTCCCGGTATCGTGTACTGCGACCACGCGTTTCACGGTCTCACGCTCGGTTCGCTCTCCGTGAACGGAGAAGACATCTTTCGCGAGGGGTTCGGTCCGCTGCTCCCGGACACCCACCGCGTTCCCTTCGGAGATCTCGAGGCGCTGGAGCGCGTGCTGGCCTCACACGAGATCGCCGCGTTCATCGTCGAGCCGATCCAGGGTCACGGTGTGAACGTGCCCGATGCTTCCTATCTGAGCGAGGCTGCGCGCCTGTGCCGGGCGCACGGCGCGCTCTTCGTGGCGGACGAGATCCAGACGGGAGTGGGGCGCACGGGCCGCTTCTGGGCGATCGAGCACTGGGGCGTCGAGCCCGACATGCTGCTCGCCGCCAAGGCCCTGTCCGGCGGCTTCGTGCCGATCGGCGCCGTGGCGCTGCGCAAGAGTGTCTTCGACGCCGTGTTCAGCAGCATGGTGCGCGCGCCGATCCACGGCTCGACCTTCTCGAAGAACAATCTGGCGATGGCAGCTGGGATCGCGACGCTCGAGGTGATCGAGCAGGAGAACCTCGTCGCGAATGCCGCGAAGATCGGCGAGGCCATTCTCGACGATCTGCGCGCGATGGTCGACCGCTATTCGTTCATGAAGGAGGTGCGCGGTCTGGGCCTGATGCAGGCCATCGAGTTCGCGCCCCCCGACCGCCTCAAGCACCGCGCCGCCTGGAAGCTGCTGGATTCGGCGCAGAAGGGACTCTTCGCGCAGCTCGTCACGGTGCCGCTCTTCAAACGCCACCATATTCTGTCGCAGACGGCGGGCCATGACCTGGCGGTGGTGAAGTTCCTGCCGCCGCTGAACATCGACGATTCGGACCGGCAGTGGATCGCGCGCGCCGTCGATGACGTGATCGCGGATACCGAGAAGGTGGGCGGGGCGATCTGGGATCTGGGGCGCAATCTCGCCGGCGCGGCGCTGCGGAGCCGGACGCGCCGCTGAGCCTCGCGCGGATGCGCAGCCGCTCGCAGCGGCGGGCTCTCAGCGTCCGGCCGGCTCCCGGCGCGCTTCGGCGATCGCATCGAGGGTGAACGCCTCGAGGCGAGCGGCGACGTACGCGTAGAACGGATTGTGGCGCAGGCGCATCAATTGATCCGCGGACAGCACCAGCACGCCGCGTTCGCCGCGCGGCTCGATGGCGCCGAGATTGAGGCCGCTGCCGCGCGTCGCGTGCGCGTCGCCGTAGATGGGATCGGCCGGAGGAATGGGCAGCGCCACGTGGGAGAGGGAGTACACGCCCGCGGGCCAGGACAGCGCGAGCGGGGCTTCGACCCAGGTCGTCTGCCCCGCGATGCGGCTCCTGGCGACGACTTCCCCCGACTCGGGATCGGCATTCGTGACCATCGTGACCGCGTAGGGCCTCGCCGCGCTCTGCAACACGCGGTTCAACAGGGCCGCGGGCCCGGGGCGCATCAAGTCCTCGGCGGCCGCGCGGTGATTCACGTCGAAGAGAACCAGCTCGGATTTCGGCATGGGCAGCCGGTCGAGGAAGTCGGTGATCACGGCGTGGGCGGGAATCGTCGCGTCGACGACGGATTGGAAGGCCAGCACCGGGGGCAGGTCCGACCGCGGCTGCGCCGCGACGCGCGCATCGATGTGCGTGCGCAGGTCCTGGGTCAGATCGTAGATCTGCTCGCCCGCCTCGATGGGAAAGGAGTTGTACTTGTACGGATCGTACTCGGGCAGCACGTCGGTCCAGCCGAGCTTGTGGAGGCCCGGCACTCGCGAGAGCCAGCGCTGGAAGCGCGCGAGCGCGGCAGCCCGCGAGACAGCGAGCGCGGGGGAGAAGAGCACGAGCCGATCGGGCGGGGGTTGCTCGCCGGATGCCAGCGCTTCGAGCGTGTAGTCGACGGCAAGCGCCGCGCCGTTGGAATAGCCGACGATGAAGAACGGCCCGCCGCGCGCCCGCGACGCCACGTGTTTCGCCGCGAGTCGCACCGCTGCCCGCCAATCGTGGCGCGTGGCGCGCGTCAGGGCACCCGGCAGGGTGCCGTGGCCGGGGATGCGGAGTCCCACCACGACCAGGCCGAGCGCGTTCAGCTGCTCACCCACGGTGCGCAAGCTGTAGGGGGAATCCGAGAGTCCGTGGAGCAGCAGGGCACCGCCGCGAGGCGCCGCCGCGTCGAGCACGAAGCTCCGGTTCCAGTTCGGGGCGAAGCGGCTGGGATTGGAGCTGCTGTGCGCAACGAAGCGACTGAAGGTCGCCGTGCCGGTCGGGGCGGCCCGGACGAAGGCGTCGAGTGCGTCGAAGAGCTCGGCCTCGCGCGCGAGATAGGCCTCGAAGGAATCCACCGCGTCCCGCGCGCGGAATTCCCCTGCGAGTACGTTCTCGTGCCAGATCTGGAGATCGGGCATGCGGCGCGCCTGCATCACGTAGAGCGTGAGCGCCATCGCGAACGCTCCGCCGAGCGCGCATCCGAGAAGCGTGAAGATCTTGCGCAGTGCGCGGATGCCGGATCCTCCGCCACGAGAAACTCGAGAGCGGAGCATCGCCCACGAGTTGACCCCGCACAACACCGAGGCAACGGCTCGGGATGCGGCTCGCGCGGGCTTTCCGCGGAGTGCTACACCTCCCCCCGATTCTCGCGTGGTACAGCGCCCGCGCGCGCATTCGGCGCGTCTCGGGGGGCTGCGGCGCGATCTGCGAGACGGGTTGCGAGGATGAAGCGGACGCGAGGCATGCTGCAATCGGTGTCACGGCCCGGCGTATGCGCTGTCCTGTGCACGGCGTTGCATCCGAGTGGTGCGCGTCGCTCGGGACGTCGCCTGGCGGCGCTGATCGCGCTGGGTACGCTGCTGAACTGCGCCGTCGGCCCGGATTATGCGGAGCCGGAGCTGGAGCTTCCGGACGCCTGGCATCTCGAGCTCAGCCGCGGGCTGCGCGAGGGCTCGTCGGATCTGCGCACGTGGTGGAAGGCGCTCGATGATCCGGTGCTGGATGGATTGATCGATCGCGCGGCGCTGGGCAATCTCGATCTCAAAGAAGCCATGGCGCGGGTGCTGGAGGCGCGCGCCCTTCGCGGCGTGGCGCGCGGCGCGTGGTTTCCCAGCGCGGATGCCAGCGGAAGCT
>JAOUNA010000176.1 GCA_029881215.1 Myxococcales bacterium
GCGCTGGCGCTCCGGCTCTTCACCGAAGCCGGGGACGCGGTAGCGCTCGAGGATCCCACCTACAACAATGCCCTCGGCGCGGTTCTCGGGCTCGGCTTGCGCCCCGCACCGGTTCCCATGCGCGACGCAGGTCTCGATCTGCTCGCGCTCGAGCAGACGCTCGCACGCCCCGATGTGAAGGCGCTCTACACCATTCCGACCTTCCACAATCCGATGGGAACCACGACCTCGCTGGCCCACCGACGGGCGCTGCTCGAGATCGCGGAGCGCTTTGGCAAGCCGGTGATCGAGGACGGCTACGAGATGGACCTGCGCTTCGCGGGCCGCGCGCTGCCGCCGCTCGCGGGGCTCGACACGTCGGGCCGCGTCGTGCATCTCTTCTCGTTTTCGAAATCCCTCTTCCCGGGCGCGCGGGTGGGCGCGCTCACGGCGCGGGGGCGCTGCGTGGAGGCGCTGCTCGCGCTCAAGCGCGCCACCGATCTATCGGATGCCATGCCGCTGCAGGCCGCGCTGGCGGAGTTCCTGGTGAGCGGCGACTACGACCGCCACCTGCAGCGAATGCGCAAGGTGCTGCGCGCCCGCTGCGAGGCACTGCTCGAGGCGCTCGAGCAGGAGATGCCGGAGGGGACGCGCTGGACCCATCCCGAGGGCGGCTACCAGGTGTGGGTGACGCTTCCGGCGGCGCTGGACACGAGCGAGCTGCTTGCGGATGCTGTGGCTGCGAATGTGCTGTTCGCGCCAGGGTCGCAGTTTCACCACGACGGCCGCGCGTCTCGCTGCCTGCGACTCACGTTTGCGATGGCCGACGAAGCTGCGCTGCGCTGCGGGGTGGTGCGCTTGGCGCGCGTGGTGCGGCGCCGCCTGAAGGACGGCGACGGGGGCGCGGCAGAGGTGCACGTTTGACGGCGGGCCAGGCCGGCTCGCGATCGAATCACGAGGGAGGAGTGGAGATGAGCGAGAGCAAGGGCAACGGGGGCGGCCGCAGCGGCGCCGAGTCCTTCCAGATCAAGGTCGGGTTGGCGGAGATGCTCAAGGGCGGTGTGATCATGGATGTGACCACGCCCGATCAGGCGAAGATCGCCGAGGAAGCCGGTGCGGCGGCCGTGATGGCGCTCGAGCGGGTGCCCGCGGACATCCGCAAGGAGGGCGGAGTCGCGCGCATGTGCTCGATCGAGGTGATCGAGGGCATCCAGAAATCGGTCTCGATTCCCGTGATGGCGAAGGTGCGCATCGGCCACTTCCTGGAGGCGCGCGTGCTCGAGGCGTTGGGCGTCGATTTCATCGACGAGAGCGAGGTGCTGACGCCCGCGGACGAGGAGCACCACATCGCCAAGCACGAGTTCCGCTCGCCCTTCGTGTGCGGGGCGCGAAATCTCGGAGAGGCGCTGCGCCGCCTCGCGGAGGGCGCCGCCATGATTCGCACCAAGGGAGAGGCCGGCAGCGGGAACATCGTGGAGGCGGTGCGCCACCTGCGGCAGGTGATCGGCGACATGCGCGGGCTGACTGCGCTACGGCCCGAAGAGCTGCCTGCCCGGGCCAAGGAGCTCCAAGCGCCGCTCGAACTCGTGCGCCACGTGGCCAAGACGGGTCGGCTGCCGGTGCCGAATTTCGCCGCGGGCGGCATCGCGACGCCCGCAGATGCCGCGCTCTGCATGGCGCTCGGCGCCGAGGCGGTGTTCGTCGGCTCCGGCGTGTTCAAGAGCGAGGATCCGGCGGCGCGCGCCCGGGCGATCGTGCGCGCCACGACCCACTGGCAGGAGCCCGAGGAGATTCTCGGGGCGAGCCGCGGGCTGGCGGGCGCCATGCCCGGCATCGAGATGCAGACGCTCGCCGATCACGAGCGCCTGGCCAATCGGGGCTGGTGAGCGCGGCGGTGTCTGCCACTCCGGAAGCGGGGGGACGCGCACGGAGCCGGCGTGTGGGCGTTCTGGCCATCCAGGGCGATGTGGAGGCGCACGCCCGCGTCATCGCGCGCCTCGGCGCCGAGGCGGTGCCCGTGCGACGCGAGAAGGATCTCGACGGACTCGACGCCCTCATTCTTCCCGGTGGGGAGAGCACCACCATCTCGAAGGGCCTCGAGCGGCTCGGCCTCTACGAGCCCCTCGAAGCCTTCGCGCGCTCCGGGAAGCCCGTGCTCGGCACCTGCGCCGGGGCCGTGCTCCTGGCGCGGGCGGTGGAGAATCACGCCGTGCGCAGCCTCGGCATCCTGGACCTCGTGGCGGTGCGCAATGCCTACGGCACCCAGGTCGATTCCTTCTCGGCGATTGCCGAGGGTGCGCTCGAGGATCTCGAGTGCATATTCATCCGGGCGCCGCGACTGCGGCGTCTGGGACCCGGAGTGGAGGTTCTCGCCCGCGTCGACGGCTGGCCCGTCTTCGTGCGCCAGGGAGCGATCCTCGCCACGACCTTCCATCCCGAGCTGGGCGACGATCTGCGCGTGCACGAGATGCTGCTCTGCCTGGTCCCCGGGCCCGAGGGCGGCTGAGCGCTGCACTGCGCACGGCCCTGAATTCTGCTACCCGTCCCAGCCCTGGGAGGCCGAAGCGCGGCCTCCCGCGTTCGTTTCCTCGGCCTCCAGCGGCTGCCCGCCCGCGTCTCGCGGCGGCGGCGCTTCGGGGGGCCCGGAGCCGAGACGTTCCGCTTCGGGCGAGGCGGATCGGGGCTCTGTCCGCGGGGAGGTCTTGTGCGGGAATACGAGTTTACCTTCATCGTTCAGCCCGAGATCAGCGAAGAGGGTCTGCGGGGCATCTGCGACCGCTTCGAGCGCGTGCTGGAGAAGCACGGCTCCACGCGACTCTGTTACGACGACTGGGGCCGGCGCCGGCTCGCCTACGAAATCCAGAAGTTCCAGAAGGGCCACTATCTCGTCCTGTACTTCCTCGACGACGGCAAGGTCGTCCCGGAGATCGAGCGCGCCGCGAAGATCGACGATTCGATCCTGCGCTACCTGACCGTGCTCGTGAACGAGCAGGTCGACGACGTGGAGGCACGCGTGGCCGAGGCCGCCGAGCTCGAGCAGGAGCGGCTGCGCAAGGCGGCCGAGCGCACCGCGCGCGAGGCCGAAGAGGCGCAGGCGCGCGCGGCGGAGGCCGCCAAGGCCGACGCGGCGGCCGCGCTCGAAGTCGAGGAGGACTCCGAGGAGAGCGAGCAGGACCCGGAGCGCGACGACGACGATGAAGACGACGATGAAGACGACGAGGAGGAGAACGCATGAGCGGGGTCAAGCTCATCCTGCGCGAAGCGGTGCACAGCCTCGGCGAGGCGGGTGATCTGGTGCGCGTGAAGCCTGGCTATGCGCGCAACTACCTGCTCCCCCAAGGCAAGGCCATCCTCGCCACCGAATCCAAGGTGAAGGAGATGGAGCACCACAAGCGCGTCGTCGCGGAGAAGGTGGCGCGCGAGATGAAGGATCTGCGGGTGACCAAGGACCGGCTCGAAGCGCTGCACCTCGAGGTGACCGCGCGCGCCGGAGAGGAAGGCAAGCTGTTCGGCTCCGTGACGGCCGCACAGATCGGCGAGCTGCTCGCGGAGCAGGGATTCGAGATCGACCGCCGACGCATCGTGTTGGGCGAGCCCATCAAGGAAGTTGGCGAGCATCGGGTGCCGCTCAAGCTGCACCGCGAGATCGTGGCGCAGATCAAGCTGATCGTGAGCGCAGAGGGCGCCGCGGCGGCATCCCCCGACGAAGAAACCGGGGTTGAGCCGTCGGAAACCGACGAGACGGATGAGGAAGACGCACGCGCTTGAGGTAAAATGCATCGATCGCTGCCAGGTCGGGGGGTGCGGTTGGCGCGCGCAAAGGAAGACACGGATCGAGATCCGATCGCGACCCGCTCGGGGCGTGTGCCCCCGCAGGACATCGAAGCCGAGAAGGCTGTGCTCTCGGCGCTGCTCCTCGAGAACAACGCCATCCACTCGGTGCTGAACGAAATCAAGCCCGAAGACTTCTATCACCCGTCGCACCAGCAGATCTACCGGGCGATGCTCGCTCTGCAGGACGAGAACGAGCCGGTCGATCTGCACACGCTCTCCAATCACCTCAGTGCCCAGAAGAAGCTCGACGCCGTTGGCGGCGTGGTGTTCCTCTCGGAGCTGGCCGACTACGAGGCGACCGCCGCCAACGTTCTGCACCACGCCAAGATCGTCCGCGACAAGGCGCTCAAGCGGAATCTGATTCGCGTCGCGACGGAGGTGGTCGAAGCCAGCCAGGAGAGCGCGGAGCGCGCCGAGCAGCTGCTCGACGAGGCCGAATCGCGCATCTTCGAACTGTCTCGGGCGAAGGCACGCACCACCTTCACGCCGCTCGAGGTGGGGCTCCACGAGGCGATGAACCACGTGGACCTCCTGATGGAGCGGAGCGGCGAGCTGACCGGCGTGCCCACCGGCTATCGGGATCTCGACGCGGACACCGGCGGTCTGCAGCCGGGTGAGCTCGTCGTCATCGCCGCGCGCCCGAGCATGGGCAAGACCGCGCTCGCGCTCAACATCGCGCGCAACGCCGCCGTGGATCACGGCAAGACGGTCGCGGTCTTCTCCCTGGAGATGACGAAGCGCTCGTTGATCCTGCGCCTGCTGGCCTCCGAGGGCGAGGTGAACCTCACCAGCTTCCGGAAGGGCTACGGCAGCGCCGACGCCTATCGCCGCATCCAGAACGCGGCCAACAAGCTCTCGGGCGCGAACATCTGGATCGACGACTCGGGGACCATCACGATTCTCGAGATCAAGGCCAAGTGCCGCCGGCTCAAGTCGGAGCACGGTCTCGATCTGGTCATGCTCGACTACCTGCAGCTCGCGCACGGCAACACGCCGGCGCCGCGCAAGGATCTCGAGATCGCGGAGATCAGCCACGGTCTCAAGTCGCTGGCCAAGGAGCTCGATATCCCGGTGATCTCGCTCTCGCAGCTCAACCGAGGCCCCGAGCAGCGCGATCCCGACAAGCGAAGGCCCAACATGGGGGATCTGCGCGAGTCCGGCGCGATCGAGCAGGATGCGGATCTGATCGTCTTCATCTATCGCGACGAGGTCTACAACCCGACGGAAGAGAACGAGGGTCTCGCCGAGCTCATCATCGCAAAGCAGCGCAACGGCCCGACCGGGACCATCAAGCTCCAGTTCGAGGGCCACTACGCGCGCTTCCGGGACTTGTCGGCCGATCGCCGGGGTGCGCTGGGTCTGTCCGAGCGCAGCGGCTTCGCCGCGGGCCCCGATTCCGCTGCAGCGGGCGGACGTTTCGGCGACGATCCGGACGCCGCGTTCGACGGCGGAGACACGATCTTCTAGGTGCCGCGACTGATCAAACCGCGCGCCATCGAGCGGGGCGCCTGCATCGGCATCGCGGCCCCCGGCGGGCCGGTGGATCCGGAGAAGCTCGCGGGAGGCGAGGCGCTGCTGCAGGCGGCCGGCTTCGAGACCCTGCGGCGTGACGACCTGCTGGCGCGCCAGGGCTACCTGGCGGGAGACGACGCGCGGCGCGCCGCGGAGCTGATGGAGCTCGTCGCGAATCCGAGAGTGGACGCGATCTTCTGCGCGCGGGGTGGTTACGGCTGCGACCGCATTCTCGAGGCTCTGGACGCCGCAGCGGTGCGCGCGGCGCGCAAGCCTCTCGTCGGATACAGCGACGTCACCGCACTGCTCTTGTGGCAGCGCCGCTGCGCCGGCCTCGTGGGCTTTCATGGACCCATGCTCGAGAACGGTGCAGCGCTGGCCCCCGAAGCGCTCGAGAGCCTCGTCGCGGCGCTCAGCGGGTCGGCGCCGATACCCACGCGCTTGACGGGGGTCGGGCGCGCGGGGACGGTCGCCGACGGTCGGCTCGTCGGGGGCAATCTGATGCTCGTGGCCTCGAGCCTGGGCACCCGCTGGGAGGTGGACACGCGCGGCGCGATCCTGCTGATCGAGGAGGTCGGCGAACGGCCGTATCGGATCGACCGGATGCTCCAGCAGCTGCGCAGCGCCGGCAAGCTCGCCGCGCTCGTTGGTGTCGGCGTCGGCGACCTCTCCGGTTGTGTGGACGAGCGCTACCCCCTGCCCAGCGCCGAAGACGTGATCGAGGAGATCGTGCGGCCCCTCGGTGTGCCGCTGGTGACCGGCCTGCCCATGGGTCACGTTCCTGCCAATCGAACCTGGCCGGTCGGCGCGCGCGCTACCATCGATGCGAAGCGCGGAGAGATCCGGATTCTCGAACACGGGGTGCAGAGAGCGCAGTGAAGCGGAGTCTGATCCGGCGAAAGCTCGGCCGCGTCGACCGCGAGATCGACAAGGCGATCGCGAAGGCGGAGG
>JAOUNA010000029.1 GCA_029881215.1 Myxococcales bacterium
GTTTCTCCCGCGCGCGCTCGAGGATCGCCTGCTGCACGGTGGAATGGCGCACCACGATCTCCTGCACGCGGTGGAGCGGCTGCAGAATCGGCCCCTCCACGACCTTCTCCTCGCGATACAGGAAGGTGAGGATGTTGCGGCGCAGCGCGCGCGTGACCGCGCTCGGTCCCTCCTCGCAGTGCGCGGCGCTGGCTTCGCGCAGATCGATGGGATCGCCCACTTTGACGTGCAGTCCCCGGTAGGTCGTCAGGAAGGAGATGACCTTCGCCAGGTCCGAGGGGCGCGTGAGCGCGCCGTACGAGAGGTTGAAGAAGCGCCGCCGCGCACGCGGCCCCTTGCGCCAGAAGAGCGCGAGCGGAACCACGTGCACCGGGCGCGGCGAGTCCCACGCCGCCTCCACCATCTCGCCGAGCAGGTCCCGCTCGGTCTTGCCGTTCGCCAGCGCGCGCTCCCGCGTGCGCAGCTGCGTGCCGAGACTCGCCGTGCTGAGAAACAGGAAGAACGAGCCACCGCTGCGCGTGAGCTGGCTCGTGGTCTCGCGCGCGCGCACGAGCTCGACTTCCTGCGCCACGCCGCGCGGGCGCTGCCATACGATGCGCAGCGCTTCGAGCAGCGGCCGGTAGTAGTAGAAGCGGATGCCGTTCGCGAAGCTCGAGAGCCGCAGTCCCTCGCGACGAAACAGGGTGTTGAACAAGAAGTAGTCGAGGCGACTCGAGTAGCGCATGACGTAGACGACGCTGCCCTGCGCTTCGAGCGCGCGCAGGCGCGCCACGGTGGCGTCGTCGAGGTCGAAGTGCCGGAAGAAACGCCGCGCGAAGAAGCGGAAGAAGAGATTGAAGCGCGGCGTCATCGCCGACAGCGGATCGCCGCGCGCCGCGTCGCCGCCCGGCCCGGCTGCGAGCCCCAGCCCGGCGGACCCGGCCGCGGGGGATCCCTCCGGAGTGCCCGGCGCCACCGGATCGACGGGTAGGTCCGCCATGACGGGAGAGAGGTACCATCCGGCGTGAAACCGGGCAATGAACACCGGGAGCGGTGGCGAACGGCGCGAGGCGCCGCAGCCGGGACGTACGTGACCCCGCCCGACGGTCGGCTATGTTGGCGCAGGCCGAAGGGCAGGCAGAGCCCGGGGAATCGGCGACCCGGGACGCGAAGATCCCGGAATCGAGGAGGACCGTGTGCGCTCATCACGCAACTACGCGCTGGCCGTGATCCTGGCCATCCTCGCGCTGCCGAGCCTGGCGCAGGCGAAGTTCATGTCATGCCGACTCGAGTACGAGGTGCACACCTGGTCGGTGCTCTACAAGAACGTCAGCGGCACGGGCACGATCACGTGCGACAACGGGCAGCGCGCGCGAGTGCGCCTCCAATTGCACGGAGGCGGCCTCACGCTGGGCGTCTCCGAGCTCAGCGGCGTGGGTCGATTCTCCCGGGGCCGAGACCGCGACGAGGCGCTCGGCGGCTACGGCTCACTCGAGGGACACGCGGGTGTGGTGCGATCCATCGAAGGGCGCGTGATGACCAAGGGGCCCGTCTGGCTGTCGCTCTGGGGCAAGGGTCGGGGCTTCGATCTCGGCTTCGCGTTCGGGGGATTCACCATCCGCCGCGACTGAGCGCGCCGGCTTCCCCGCGACGCCGTCACGCGAACAAGATGGTGCGCAATCGGGCGAACGGCTTGAATCCGATGCCCTCGTAGAGCGCGCGGGCGACATCGTTGCCTTCGACGACCGCGAGCTGGACGTGATCGGCGCCGTGGGCGAAGGCTTCGCGGCACAGATCGGACGTCCCCGCCGCGCCGAGCCCTCGGCGCCGCATGGCGGGCCAGGTGTAGATGCCCTGGAGCAGCCAGCCCTCGCGCCGCTGCACGTCCGCATAGCCGACGAAGGCAACGCGCCCCTCGCACTCGACCACGCGGGCGCGCGCCACGCGGCCGCGCACCCATCGGCGAAAGCTGCGCGCGTCGCCCGCGAAGGGATCGGGTCGATCCTCTTCGCGCAGACTCTCCCGGGCCGCGTAGACGAGCAGATCGAGATCCGCGCTGCGCGCGGGGCGGATGCGCCAGCCCTGCGCGGCGTCCACGAAGCGCGCCACCTCGGGGCTCAGCGTGTACGCGGTCTCGTTGCGATCGACGACGGCGCGCCGCCGCCCGTGGCGCGAGAGGCGGCTCCACATCGCCCCCACCAGCCGCGCGTCGCTCTTCACCAGTCCCACGCCCAGGGGCTCGATGAGCGGCATCACCGCGTCCAGTGTCTCGGCGCCGAAGCGCGCGTCGAAGACGATGCTCGGGCGCAGCGACACGACCCCAACCACTGCGCCGTCACGTGTGGCGACCGCAATCTCGCTGTGCGCCTCGCCGGGGGCCGGGTCGCAGCCGTGGCGCGCCACGAGATCGATCAGCAGGAGATTCTCGCGCGCGTCGGGCGCCAGGTACTCGAGCACCCGCTGGCGTTCGTGCGCGGCAAGGAAATGGGCCGAAAGCGGCGAAGTCATGCTCCTCGGGCTCTTCCGATCAATCGATGACGGCGAGCACCGTTCCCTCTTCGATGCTCTCGCCCTCCCGAACCCGAATCTCCACGACGCGCCCCGCACAGGGCGCCTCGATCGGGATCTCCATCTTCATCGACTCCAGGACGATCAGCACATCCTCGGGAGCGACCTGCGCGCCGACCTGCGTCTCGATCTTCCAGACGCTGCCCGCGATCTGCGCTTCGACCTGGATCGCCATCACGTCCCCCGACTCGGGTCCACACGCCGACCAGCATAGCCCCGTCGCGCTATGCTCCGCCCCCATGTTCGAGACCTTGACCCAGGGCTTCAGCGCCGCACGCGAGAAACTCTCCGGCGTGAGAGCGCTCACCGAGGAGAACGTCTCCGAATCGCTGCGCGACGTGCGCATGTCGCTGCTCGAAGCCGATGTCGACCTCGTCGTGGTGCGCGACTTCCTCGCGCGGGTGAAGGAGCGCGCGCTCGGGGAGCGGGTCGAGACGCGCGTGCGCGACGCATCGGGCCGAACCCACCGTGTGACCCCGGGTCAGCATTTCGTCAAGACCTGCGCAGAAGAGCTGGTCGCGCTGATGGGCCCGGTGGACGCGTCGCTGCAGCGCAGGAACGGGGTGGCATCGGTGATGCTCGTCGGTCTGCAGGGCGTCGGCAAGACGACCGTGGCCGGCAAGCTCGCGCGGCACCTGCAGAAGGAAGGCAGCCGGCCGCTCCTGGTGGCTGCCGACGTGTACCGCCCCGCGGCGGTTCTGCAGCTGCAGCAGCTCGGCGAGCGCCTCGGCGTGCCCGTGCACGTGGGGGCCGCCGGCGAAGCGCCCGCGCACATCTGCGCAGCCGCCGCCCGCCGGGCCGAGGCAGAGGGCTTCGACGCCATCGTCTTCGATACGGCGGGTCGACTCGCGATCGACGACGCGCTGATGCAGGAGCTCGACGAGATCGCCGCGGCGACCCGCCCCGCCAACGCCCTGCTCGTCTGCGACGCGCTCATGGGTCGCGACGCGGTAAACGTGGCCAAGGCCTTCAGCGAGCGCCTGAAGCTCGACGGGTTGATCCTGACCAAGCTGGACGGCGACGCGCGCGGCGGTGCGGCGCTGGCGATCAAGGCGGTGACCGGCGTTCCGATCAAGTTTCTCGGAACCGGTGAGACGCTCGATCGCCTCGAGGCGTTCCGTCCCGAGGGCCTCGCTTCGCGCATTCTCGGCATGGGCGACATCGTCGGCCTGGTCCGCGACTTCGAGGAAGTGGTGGACGAGAAGGAGGCCGAGGCGGACGCCCAGCGCCTGCTCAAGGGAAGATTCGGCCTCGAGGACCTGCTCAAGCAGCTCAAGATGATCCAGAAGCTCGGGCCGCTGCGCGAGGTCATGGCGAAGCTGCCCATGTTCGGGCCGATGGCGGAGCACGTCGAAGAGAGCCAGCTGACGGTGGTCGAGTCGCTGATCGGCTCCATGACGCCCGACGAGCGCGCCCGGCCCGAGATCATCGACAAGAGTCGCGCTGGACGCATCGCGCGCGGCAGCGGCCGGCGCAGCCGCGACGTGCGCGAGCTCGTGGATCGCTTCGGGCAGATGCGCGAGATGATGGCCTCGCTGGGCTCGAAGAGCGGTCTGCTGTCGCGCGTGCCCGGCTTCGGCAACCTCGCCGGCGCGGGGATGCCGGGCGGCTTCGCGCCCGGCGCGCTGCTGGGCGCAGGCACGAGCCGGCGCGAGCTCTCCAAGCGGAAGTCCAGCCAGAAGGGCAAGCGCAAGCAAGCGCGCAAGGCGCGCCGCAAGAACCGGCGACGCTAGCTGACCCCGCGGGGGGCGGGGGAAAGGACGCTTCGATCACAGGTTTCGACCGGAGCCTGCCGATTCACGACGCACCCATGATCCGCAACACCATCCTCACGTTGGCGCTGCTGCTGCTGTGCGCCGGCGCCGCGGCCGACGAGCTGCTGCCCCGGCCGGCCGGCCTGGAGCCCAACGTCCAGTTCTGGATTCGCATCTACACGCAGGTGGACGGAGATGGCGGCCTGATCCACGACGCCGAGCACCTCGACGTCGTCTACGAAGAGCTGCGCTTTCCCGACGGCCTGAGCGAGCGCGGCCGCGAGCGCAAGATCAAGCGCGCCAAGGAGGACATCCGCGCCATCCTGAAACGTCTCGCATCCGGCAAACGCTCGGGGCTGTCGACCGAGGAGCGGATCGTGCTGTCGCGCTGGCCGCGCGACGTCTCCGACGCCACGCTGCGCAAGGCATCGCGCGAGCTGCGCTTCCAGCTGGGACAGGCGGACAAGTTCCGCGCGGGGCTGGTGCGCGCCGGCGCCTGGTCGACCCACATCCGCGAGGTGTTGCAGGAGAACGGCGTGCCGACGGAGCTCGCCGCCCTCCCCCACGTGGAGTCGTCGTACAACCCGGCGGCCTATTCCCGCATCGGGGCGGCCGGGCTCTGGCAGTTCACGCGCGACACGGGGCGTCGCTACCTGCGCGTGGATCACGTCGTGGACGAGCGCCTGGATCCGTACAAGTCCACCGAGGCCGCCGCGCGCCTGCTGCGCGAGAACCTCCGCATCACCCAGGAGTGGCCGCTGGCCATCACCGCCTACAACCACGGCGCGGGGGGCATGCGGCGGGCGGCGCAGAAGCTCGGCACCCGTGACATCGACGTCATCGTGCGCAAGTACCGCAGCCGCACGTTCGGCTTCGCATCCCGCAACTTCTACGCGTCCTTTCTCGCCGCGCTCGAAGTGGACCGCAATGCGGCGCGCTACTTCGGCCCCTTCCAGCCGCACGCGCCCGTCGAGTACACGCTGATCGAGATGCCGCACTACTACCCGATCAAGAGCGTCGAGAACGCGCTCGGGATCGAGCTCTCGATCCTCCGCGAACACAACGGCTCCCTGCGCCCCGCGGTGTGGAAGGGCAGCAAGTACATTCCGCGCGGATTCCAGCTGCGCGTCCCGGCGCACCTGGTCCAGGAGCCCGTCCCGCAGCTGCTGGCGCGCATTCCCGCCACGGATCAGCGCGACACGCAGCACATCGATCGCTATTACCGGGTCGAGAGGGGCGACACCCTCTCGGCCATCGCGCGCCGCGTGCGCGTGTCGGAGAGCGAGCTCCTGGCGCTCAACAACTTGCGAAGTCGCCACCGCATCCGCGAGGGCCAGGTGCTGATCCTGCCCGGCGGCGCTCCCGTCGCGGTGCATAACGAGCCCGTGCCGGAAGATGGAATCTACCGCGTGCGGCGCGGCGATACGATCTCGATCATCGCACGACGCTTCGACGTGTCGGAGTCACAGCTCGTGGCCGCCAACGATCTGCGCAACCGCCACCGCATCGCGGTCGGACAGCGCCTGGTGATTCCCGGCGCTCCGACACCGCCCGTGGCGGCGGAGCCCACGACCGCCGCGCCGGTGGTGGTTGCCGCGGCTGCGCCGCCGGCCGCCGCCCGCGCGTCGGCCGTACCCGACGACAGCGCCGGCGCCGCGGCCGTGGTCGAGATCGCCCAGGCAGAGGCGCCCGCGCTCGAGGACACCGAGGCGGACGCGCTCGAGAACATCGAGGCGGACGCGCTCGAGGACGCCGAGGCGGGCGCGACGGAGAGCACCGACGTCGCGGTGCTGGACGCCACGCCGCCGGACACCTCGGACTACGCCGTCCACGCCAATGGCCACGTCACGGTGCAGCCCGACGAGACGCTCGGACACTACGCGGATTGGCTCGAGATCCGAGCGAGTCAGCTGCGGCGCATCAACGGCATGCGTTTCGAGGAGGACCTGGTGATCGGCAGCGCGCTGCGTCTCGACTTCAGTCGCGTCGCGCCCGAGGAGTTCGAGCGCCGCCGCCTGGAGCACCACCGCTCGCTGCAGGAGGAGTTCTTCGACGCCTTCGTCGTGACCGGCACCGAACGCCACGTGCTGCGCCGCGGCGATACGCTCTGGGAGCTGGCGACGCGCCGCTACCGGGTCCCGGTGTGGCTGCTGCGCCAGTACAACCCGGATCTCGATCTGGCTGCACTGCCGGCGGGGGTGGCGATGGTGGTGCCGGTGATCGAGCCCCGCCGCGGCTGAAGCGCTCGACCCCTCACACCTGGAAGAGCGTTTCGTCCGGCAAGCGGATCGCGGTGAGCGGGCCGCCGTACACGGCCCCCGTGTCGATGCCGATTCCGAACGGCACATTCCATCGCACCTGGAAGCTCGGATCCGGGGTGTGGCCGTAGACGAGCGTGACCCCGAGGCGGTGCGGGAGATCGATGCCGCCGCGGTCCCAGAGCAGATCCTCGCAGCGCGCCCTCTTCAGCGCGAACGAGACGTCGGATTCGTCGAGGAGCTGGCGGCCGATGCCCGCGTGCACGAACACGTAGTCTCCCTCCCGGTGGTGGAGCCTCAGGTTCCGGTAGAAGGCCACGTGCTCGGGCGGCAGCTCGAAGCGCAGGGGATCGGGGTCGTCGCAGTCGAAGTAGCCGTAGCTCACCAGCGTGCGGTCGCCGCCGTTCGCGAGAAAGGCATCTCCGGCGAAGTACTCGTTGCGGCGCCATCCCAGAAAATCGAGAAACATCGACTCGTGATTTCCGATCAGGAAGACACAGAGGTGCCGCCGCGAGAACTCGATCAGCAGGTCGACCACGCCGCGCGCATCGGGTCCGCGATCGACATAGTCGCCCACGAAGACCACGCGATCGCCGTGCTGCAGCGGCAGCGCCGCGAGCAACGCCTCGAGCTTCTCGCGTTCTCCGTGTATGTCTCCGACCGCGTACAGCACGTCCGCTCCCGCCGCGGGCCCGCGCGACTACGCCGCGCTCGCGGCTCTCGTGCGCAGGGCCAGCTGCCCGCACGCAGCCTGGATGTCCGGGCCGCGACTGCGGCGCAGCGTGACCGTGAGTCCGCGGCCCGCCAGCGCCGCCAGGAAGTCGTCGATCACGGCTGCCTCGGGAGGCGCGTAGGGGGAGTCGGGATGGGGGTTCATCGGAATCAGATTCACTTTCGACGGGATGCCCGCGAGCAGCGCCGGGAGCCGACGGGCATCTTCCACGGAATCGTTGACGCCGGCGATCAACGTGTACTCGAAGAACACGGGCCTACGGCGCGTCACGCTGTCGAGGCCGCGCAGCGCCCCCAGCAGCGCCTCCAGCGGATAGCGCCGGTTGAGCGGCACGAGCCGGCTGCGCACCTCGTCCGTCGTCGCGTGCAGCGAAATCGCGAGATTGATCGGAACCCGCTCGAGCAGGGCCCCGATGCGCGGCACCACGCCCACCGTTGAAACCGTCACGCGGCGCGGCGCCAGACCGAACGCCTTGGGGTCGATCAGCAGGCGCACGGCCTCGACCACCGCGTCCAGGTTGAGCAGCGGCTCTCCCATGCCCATGAAGACCACATTGCTCGGCGTCCGACCCGAGCCGACGACCTCCCGCATCCGACACACTTGATCCACGATCTCGGCGCTGGTCAGATTGCGCGCAAAGCCCATGGAACCCGTGGCGCAGAAGCTGCACGCCATGGCGCAGCCGATCTGGGTCGAGACGCAGAGGGTCGTGCGGTCCTCCTCGGGAATCCAGACGGCCTCCACGAGCAGATCGTCATGCGTGCGCAGCGCCGCCTTGGCCGTGCCGTCCGACGAATAATCGACGCGCTCGACCTCGAGCGCCCGCAGCGCCCAGCTGCCCTGCAGGTGGGCGCGCAGCTCGTGGGAGAGATCCGTCATGCCCCGCGGATCCTCCACCCCGCGCTGGTAGATCCACGCCGCCACCTGATCGGCGCGATAGCGCGGCAGACCCTCCGCGGCGAATTGGTCGCGCAGGCGGTCGAGCGCGAGGCTCTTGAGCTGCGGGCGCGCATTCATCGGGGCGAGCGTAGCTCGGAACGCGACCCGATCCACGAGACGGACGCCGCGGGGATCCGACACGCCGGCGCGGATTTCCGCGCTGCTAGACTGCGCAGCCGAAAGGGGGGAGAGCGCCGCGCGGCGCCCGACCCGCTCGCGCGGGCGCGCTGCGGCGGCGGGCAGCGCCCGGCACTCGAACCCACGGAGCACGAAGCGTGCGCATTGCCCTCGACCTGACGCCCTGCGTGAAGCCGCGCCGCACCGGTGTCGGCTGGTACACCCTGCACCTGGCGCGCAGCCTGGCGGAGCAGATCGGCCCCGAAGACCGACTGCTGTTGTGCACGCGTCTCTCGCGCTGGCGCATGCGCGAGCACCGGCCTGCATTGAGCGGAGCGCGCGTGAGCCAGCGCTGGTTCCAGGCGCCGTTCGGACCGCGCGGCGCGCCCGACGTGTTTCACGGAACCGACGCGCGCCTGCCCGAACGCTGCCGCGCCGCGCTCGTCGCCACCGTGCACGACGTCTTCAGCCTGGAGTGCGATGGCTACGCGCCGCCCGACTTCCGTGCGCGCAAGCGGACCCATTACGCCGACATCGCCGAGCGCGCGACCCGGATCCTCTTCCCGTCGGAAGCCACGCGCCGCGCTTATCTCACCCACTTCCCGCGCACCGAGACGCGCGCGCGCGTCGTCTACGAGGGCGTCGATCCGACCTTCGTGCCCACCCAGGGGTCACGCGCGGCGCAGGTGCGCAGCCGCCTCGGACTCCCCGAGAGCTACGCCCTGTACGTGGGAGAGATCTCGCTGCGCAAGAACCTGCCCGTGCTCGCCCGCGCCCTCGCGCTCTCCGGAACGAAGCTGCCCTGGGTCTGGGTGGGCGCGGATTCCTACGGCGCCGCCGCCATCCTCGAGGCGGTGGGGCACGTGCCCGGGATCCGGGTGCTGCGGCCGGGCTATCTGGCCTTCGAGGACCTGCCCGCCGTGTACAGCGGCGCCACGCTGCTCACCTTCGCGACACAGAGCGAGGGCTTCGGCTTGCCCGCGCTCGAGGCGATGGCGTGCGGCACACCCGCCGTGGTCGCGAACCGCGGCGCGCTTCCCGAGATCACCGGCGGCTGCGCACTCGAGGCGGATCCGGCGGATCCGCAGGCGATCGGCGCTGCGATCCGACGCCTCGCGCAGGACAGGGCGCTGCGCGAAGATCTGCGCCGTCGCGGCCTCGCCTGGGTGCGATCGTTTACCTGGCAACGCGCAGCGCGTGAAACGCTCGCCGTCTACCGAGACGCCGTCGGCGCCTGAGCCGGCGCCGTCAGCGCGATCAGGGCCGCGCGCTCCTCGGCGGCGCGCGCCTCGCGGCGCGGCCGATCCGGGATGCCGCCGTGGAAGAAGCCCTGCAAGACGCGCCATTGCGTGCCGTCCCGCCAGGCGTACAGATCCTCGGCGCGCGCCGGGAGGCCCGCGCGATGCAGCTGCGCCGCCGCGTCGAGCGCCGCGCGTTGCAGCGCCTCGTCCGGCGGCGCCCCCGCCGCGCGTGCCAGCGGCACCACGTCCGGCAGGCGCTCGACCACGAGCAGCGCCTCGCGGAGCCACCCGAAGCGCCTGCGGTGCATGCACGCAACCCCCGTCCAGGTGGGAATCTCGCGCACGGACAGCGCGTGCAGCCTCTTCCAGATGGGCAGCCAGCCGGGACGCCTGCGCCAGCGGACGAACACCTCGCGAGTCTCCTCCCCGATCGCCAGCTGCCCGACACTGCGGGATGTGCCGCGGGATTCTGCAGCCAGCGCCAGCAGCGCGTCGCCCGCCACCTCGCGCCGTCGCCAGATCGTCCACTCGCCGGCTCGGTCGCGTGCGAAGCGGGTCGAGGCGAGCACGCAGCGGCGGCTGCGGCTGCGCAGCCGAACCCGCTCGATGCGGCGCACCTGGTCGCGCACGTCCTCCTCCTCGCCCGGGGCAAGCATCTGCAGGGCCCGCTCGAACTCGTCCGCGCGCAGCACGCGCCAGAGAGCGTGCGCCAGCTTGCCGCGCATGCGCGGCCGCGGACGGCGTGCCGCGAAGCGCGGAAACCGGATCGAGTGCAGATCGACGAGTGCGATGCGCGGCACGCCGTCCTCGAGTCGCGCGAGCATGTTGCCGCCGTGCAGGTCGGGATGCAGGATTCCGGCGGCCCGCAGGCGCTCGTGCAACTCGACCGTGGCGCGCAGCAGGGGCGTGACATCCTCTCGTCGCGCGCGCAGCGCCTCGAGCAACGCGACGTAGGGCTCTCCGGGCGCTTCGGCGGCCACGAAGAAGGCGTCGCGCAACCAGAGCCCGCGACGCGCCACGCCCACCGCCAGGGGCAGCGCTGCCTCGATTCCCGCCTCGGCGAGCGCGACGGCGGCGCGCCACTCCGCTTCTGCGCGACCCGGCACGATCCAATACTTGAGCTGCTCGCGCAGGCCGCGCACCCGGTAACGCTTCACGTAGACGCGCTGTCCGGCGAGGTCCATGCGCCAGACGCTGCGCCCGAGCGAAGCCTTGATCGGGACGCTGCCCGCGATGCGCCCGGGATCTTCGGCAGCGCGGCACAGCGCGTCCACGGCGGGACGCAATCCGCGGCGCGCCTTCCACGCGAACCCACCGGCGGAAAAGTGCTCCACATCCAGCGCCACGATGTCCGACTCTAACACTTGCGGGCATCGCGCGTGGCGCGGCGACGCAGCGATCAGGCGAGCAACTCCAGGAGATCGAAGGTGGTGATGATGCCGAGGACTTCATTGTCCCGGGCGACGAGCACGCGATGCAGCTTGCCGTCCAGCATGCGCCGTGCGACCGATTTCACGTCGTCGTCCGGCGCAACGGTCACGATTTCGGTGGTCATGATGTCCTCGACGGTGAGCTCTTCGCCGACTTCCTCGTCCGAATCTTCCCGACCGGAGAGTGCTCGAATCAGATCCGTCTTGGACACGATTCCAATGATGCTGCCGCGGTCATCTTGGACCGGAGCCCCGCTGATGTCCTCCGTGGAGAGGAACTCCTCGAGGCTGGTCAGGGAGAGCTCGGGGCTCACCGCGAGAATCTGCTTCTGCATGATGTCCGCTGCGCGCATGGGTACCTCCTACTCGGAGCCAATGCTAGCGGTCTTCGGCGGCTGCGCGAGCCAGCGTCCGCACCGCTCAGTCGGGCCCCGCGCGTGTCGGGCGGCGCCGCGCGTAACCGAAGAAGTGCAGCGGGCGGCCGAGCGCCCTCCACTCCAGTTCGTACGCGGTCGGGCGTCGCCCGGGAACGTCCGCGCGAAAGGCGGCGGGGGCAAAGCAGTTCTCGAGTCGCGGCTCCGCCCGCAGGACTTCGTCGATCCACTCCGCGTAGCCCGGGTGGTCCGTGGCGACATGCAGCAGACCCCCGGGAGCGAGCCTGCGCGCCAAGAGCGCCACGAAGTCTCGCTGCAAGAGGCGTCTCTTGAAGTGGCGCTTCTTGGGCCAGGGATCCGGAAAGTTGATCCAGAAGGTGGAGACGCTCGCGTCGCCGAGTGTGTCGCGCACCACCTGTTCGGCCGGCGCCTGCACCAGCCGCACGTTGCGCAGCGACGTCCGCGCCAGGCGGCGCGCCATCTTGAGCACCCGCTTGAACGAGTATTCGATGCCCACGAAAGCGGTCTTTGGCTCGCGCTCCGCCAGCTCCATCAAGAACTCGCCGCGCCCGAACCCGATCTCCACCACGAGCTGCAGCGGCGCGGGCACGTCGCCCGCGAACAGCCCGTGCCAGCCGCGCCGCAACGCCTCGTCGACGCCGACGCGCCAGTCCGCACCCGGGATGTCGTGTTTGAGCGTGCGCGACACCTAGCGGGCGTTCCTCAGCAGCGCGGCCAGCGTCGGCAGGCGTGCGTGTCGCGGATGCAGCGTGACGCGGACGCGGTCCCGCGCGAGCCCCGCGAGCGAGCGCGCCTTGGCGAGCGCTTCGAGCGGCCCCCCGATCCCGTCCACCAAGCCCAGCGCAGCCGCGCGGCTTCCGCTCCAGACGCGGCCCTGCGCGACGCGCTCCACCGCCTCGGCACTGAGACCCCGCCCGCGCGCGACACGCTCCACGAACATCGCGTAGAGCGCCGACATCTCGTCGCGCAGCGCGCGGCGCTCGTCCGCGCGGAAGGTGCGCGCCTCCGACAACAAGCCCGCCCGCGCACCCCGCTCCACGCCGTCGCGCCCCACGCCGAGACGCCGGTACAGGCCCTCCAGATTGAGCTTGCCGCCCAGCACGCCGATCGATCCCGTAATGGTTCCCGACTCCGCCAGCACGGCGTCGGCCGCGCTGGCCAGGTAGTAGCCGCCGGAAGCGGCGACGCCGGCCATCGACGCCACCACCGGCTTCTCGCGGCGCAGCTGCGAGACGGCGCGCCAGAGCAGATCCGAGGCCAGCGCATCGCCGCCCGGGCTGTCGATGCGCAGCACCACAGCGCGCACGCTCTCGTCGCGGCGCACGCGCTCCAGTAGCGCGCCCAGGGCCTCACACGCGATGCCCTTCGACCCGCTGCCCCGGTGAATGGCGCCGCGCGCGACGACGTAGGCGATGCGCGGAATCTCGCAGAGCAGGGGGCGCCAGCGCGGATCCGCCCCGCGCAGCGCGTGCACGGTGCGCGCGTCGACGCGCTGCGCGCGCCGCGGACCGTCCCGCTGCGCGGGAGGCAGCGGAGTGAGCGCATCCAGGCGCCGCTCGATCTCGTCGGGATACACGCAGGCATCCACGAGGCCCGCCGCGAGCGCCGCGGGCGCGGTGTACGGGCCGCGGTCGATCAGCTCGCGCACGCGCTCGGGCTCGAGTCCGCGCCCCGCCGCGATGCCGTCGACGAGTGCGCCGAACCAAGCGTCCGCGAGCGCATCGAGCTGCTCGCGCTGCTCGGGGGACATGCTGCTGCGCGTGAAGATCTCGCCCGCCGTCTTGTGGGAGCCGATGCGCACCACCTCGGGACGCACGTCGAGGTGTGCGAGCAGGTCGCGCAGGTGGAAGGTCTCCGCGCGTACGCCGAGCAGGAAGACCTGGCCCGCCTCCGGGAGCCAGATCTGCGTCGCGGCGCTCGCCAGCAACAGCCCGCGCTCGTCGAGCCGTTCGGCCCAGACCACGACGGGCTTGCCGAGCTCGCGCACGCGGGACAGGGCGCGCCGCAGCGACTGGGTTCGACTCCAATCGGCCGGCGCGCCCACCAGATCGACGAAGATCCCGTCCACCCCGGCGTCGCGCCCGGCGGCGTCGAGGATCTGCAGCACCTCGAAAAGCGTCGGCTGCGGATGCAACGAGAGCTGCGGCGCCGCGATCTCGTCGAGCGGCGGCGCGAGCCGCAGCGAGATCCACAAGCCGCGGCCGCGGGGCAGGATCGCGCGCGCCAGCGCCCAGCGCAGCGCTTGCGCCAGGTTGCCGCCGATGCGTCGGACGATCTGCACGGGCTCCGTCATCGGATCTCGCAACTTCTGCGACTGTGCCCCGAACATCGCTCGGAGCGGCGCGTGCCGGGCCGCTCGGCCAGGCTGCGGCGTCAAGCCTACACCAGACGTCGCGTGCGGGCGCCGCTACTGCGTGTGCGCTCGCTCCTCGAGCATCCGGATGCGACGCTGGACGATTTCGAGCGCACCGTCGTCGGTAACACGCAGCCCTGCGCGCAGATTCGCCCGAGCGATGCGGGAGGCGGCGTGCGCGATGCGATCCTCGGTGGCCGGGTGGCTCGAGAGGAATGTCGGAGGCCGCGCGCCTCCCTGCCGCTTCAGCGTCTCGAAGAACGTCACGAGGCCGCGCGGCGCATACCCCGCCCGCGGCAGGACATCGATCGCAAAATCGTCGGCCTGCGTCTCCGCCTCGCGCGTGAATTGGTTCACGTAGGCCACCGCCGCCAGCTGTCCGAGCATCTGACCGCCCGCGGCGGCGTAGCCGCCGACGAAGATCGACGCTGCAACGGCAAAGACCTGGTAGACGATGCCGGTGTTCCGCTGGCGGTTGTAGTTCTGGGCGACGTGACGCTCGGCGACGTGTCCGACCTCGTGCGCCACCACGCCGGCCAACTCACTCACGTTCTGCGCCTGGAGAACCACCGCGGTGTGGATGTAGATGTAGCCCGCGGGCAGCGCGAAGGCGTTGAGCTCGGCGTCGTTCACCACGAAGAAGCGGTACGCGTAGGGCTGCGGTCCGGCCGCCGCCACGATCTCGCGACCGATGCCGTCCACGTACCGGACCACCGCCGCGTCGGTCACGAACTCGAGCTGGCCGCCCAGCTGGCGCGATGACTGCTCGCCGAGCTGCTGCTCCTGCGAGATGCTGAGCGTCGTGCAGGCGGGCTGCAGCACGAGCAGCCCGCACAGCGCGGCGGCGGCATTTCGCAGCGGTCGGTGTCTTCGGGTCACGCCGGGAGGATATCGCGGCGCGCCCAGGGCGGGAGACGGAGGGCGCGCGCTCAGGAAGGGGAGCTCGCGATCCGGGGCTCGCGCTTGCGCAGCGTCTCCGTCACGTGGCGGATGATCAGCAGCACCGCCCGATCGAAGTTCTCGTTGTCCACGATGGGAACGCCGTGGCGCTCCGCCGCGTCGAGCAGGTGATCCTGGATGCGCAGGATCGAATCCAGGTTCTCGAGGTAGCGATGCGCGGGGCGCCGCGCCTGCTCCTCGGCGCGCGTGGCGAACCGCGTCGCGTAGGCCTCGGGGTCGAGCGTAGCGACGACCAGGAACACCACGTGCGCCAGCTCGCCGTACGCGGCGGGATCGATCAGGCCCGGCACGACGGAGACGCCGTCGACGATCAGGCTCGTATTCTCCGCGACGGCGCGATCCATCGAAGCCCGGATCCCCACCGACACCGTGGCCGTCTGGGCCACGAATCCCTCGATGACGGGGTCGTCGCCGAGCGCCTCGGCGGGAAAGAGCTTGTAGGCGTCGTACGAAGAGCCGTGGATCGCCGGCGCGAGCTCCGGCGAGAGCATGATGCGCATGATCTGGCGCACCGAGTCCGAGGAGAGCACCCGTCCGATCGCGAGACGGTGCGCCACCTCGAGCGCGAGCGAGGTCTTGCCCACGCCGGCCGCGCCGCCGAGCAGCAGGATCACCGGACGATCGTGCCGCTGATGCTGACGCCATACCATGTAGCGCTCGGCGGCCTGCTCCCCCATTCTCCGCGTGAGCGCCTCGAACGCCAGGCTGCGCAGCTCGGAACGGTGCAGCTCCCGGATGCGGCGCCGGACGAGATCTCGTTCGATCTCTCGCGCGACGTCGAAGGCGTCGTTCGGATCGATCGCCGCGGCCAGGAGCGACTGCGAGAGCACGCCCTTGGAGAAGGGCTGGCCCTGTCCCTTCCCCTGGATCGCGATGTCCACCGGAGCCGGGAGGTGGCGCTCCGACTCGAACGGCGCGTCGCCGAGGATCTTGCGGATCTCGGAGACGATCTCGGGCTTGCTCACCACACGACGCCCGCGCAGGCGCGCACGGACCTGTGTGGCCACCCGATCGGCCTCTTCGAAGGACACCCCCCGCGCCATCAGCGAGTGGATCATGATTCCGCGCATGAACGGACGGCGCTTGCCGCCGTCCTCCACCAGGATCTGCGGCCCGGAGTGCCCGAGGTCGTCGTCCTCGTCCGGCGTCGCCGCCCGTCTGCGCTCGCGGGGATGCCCTCCTGACTCCGCCGCGGTCTGCGACTTCGCCTTCTGCGGCGACGTGCGCGGGCTGCGTGCGCGATCACCCTCTTCTTCTTTGCGTCCCATGGGGATCAGCCTACCCCAGCGCCGCAGTCCGCGTCGAGCGGACTCGGATCCGGTGAAAGACGCCGAATTTCGGGCAGATCCGCGGAAAATCCCTACAAATTTCTGCGCCATTGGGTTGACTTCCGCGCTGTTGCGGATCTATTTTGATTAGGTCTGGTGGTGATGGGGGTTCTCCACTGACGATGGGGTCGGCTCGCCGATTGGCTCGCGACTTGTTCCGAGCCTCAGACGTCGTGCAGATCGTCGAGATCTCGCGGCGGCAGCTGCAGTATTGGGCGCAGACCGATCTCGTCCGGCCGAGTGCCAAGACTCCCGGGGGCCACGGTAGATACACCTTCGAGGACTTGGTGGCCCTCAAGACTGCAAAACGACTGATCGATGCCGGCGTCTCGGTCCAGCGGATTCGGAATTCGATTCGTGCGCTCAGAAACCTCTTGCCGACCGTGCGACGGCCCCTCGCGGAGTTGATCCTCGTGGCAACCGGGGACGTGGTGCTCGCCTTCAAGGACGGCGCCGCGTTCGACGCCATCTCGGGCCAGCAGTGGGTTTTCGAAGTCGCGCGCTTCCGGCGCGAGGTCGAGGATTGGCGGCGCTCGAGCTTGGCGAAGCCTGCCCTGTTGCCGGCCCGAGTGACCCACCGCGAGGGGACGGCCGCTCGAATGGCTTGAGACTGCTGCCCTTGTCCGGAGTCGGATTGGCTCCGGATCGCCTCGCCGGCGCTCCGCGATTCACATGCCGTGGATCGGGAAAGTGGCGGTTGCCACGCTCCGGGTGGTGGCTGCCCAAAACGGCGAGGGGGACTGTCTCATGCGCGTGATCGCAATCGTGAACCAGAAGGGCGGCTGCGGGAAGACCACCACGGCGACGAACCTGGCGGGCTGTCTCGCCGCCGACGGAGCGCGCGTCCTGGTCGTCGATCTCGACCCGCAGGCGCACGCCACGCTGGCGCTCGGTATCGATCCCGAGAAGATCGACGAGAATCTCTACGAGGTGCTCGCGGGCGCGAACAGCGCGGAACGGCTCCAGGACGTCTGCATCGCGCACAGCGCAGCGCTCCACGTGGCGCCGTCGGGCATCGTACTCTCCGCACTCGAGCAGCGGTTGGCGTCGGAGCCGGTGGAGAGCCGCACGGATCGCCTGCGCGACGCGCTGGCCGGCCTGGGGGATGCGTACGACTTCGTGCTCATCGACTGCCCGCCGAACGTGGGCCTGCTCACGTTCAACGCGCTGCGGGCCGCGAGCGAGGTGATCGTGCCGCTCGAGACGAGCTTCTTCGCCATACACGGCGTGCAGAAGCTGCTCGAAACGATCGCGCTGCTCAGCGAGCGCATCGGACACAACCTGACCGTGCGCATCCTGCCCACGCTCTACGATGGTCGCACGCGCTACGCGCGCGAAACGCTGGCACAGATTCGCGAGATGTTCAGAGACATGTGCTTCGACACGGTGATCCGACAGAACGTGAAGCTCCGCGAAGCCGCGAGTCGCGGCAAGCCGATCGTCGCGGTGGCGCGCTCGGCGAACGGAACGGCCGACTACGCGGCGCTCGCGGTCGAAGTCGAGGCGGATGTGCCGAGCGACGCGGCCGAGGTGCCCGAGACGCTGGCGCTGGCGCCTTCGCGCGAAGTGGTCGTGCGCTTCCGCGATGCGCGGGCGAGCGATGTCCGCATTGCGGGCGACTTCAACGGCTGGGTGCCGGACAAGGGGGTGCGTTCGTCGATCCAGGCCGAGGGCCAGACGCGCGTGTGGACGAAGATCCTGCAGCTTCCTCCGGGCACGTACGAATACCGCTACGTCGTGGATGGCGAGTGGCGCGAGGATCCGAACAACCCGCAGGCGATCCCGAGCTCGGTGGGCGGCCGCAACTCGATCCTGGTCGTACGATAGGAGCGGATCCGTGCCGCGTGATCTCGGCGACGTGCTGCATTACTTCCTGCCGACCTCGGATCGGGGCGCTGGCCGCGCGGAGGAAGCCGTCGAGATCGGGCAGCGCTCCGAGCCGCTCCAGCGCCCGGCGGCCCTGCCCATCGTCTCGCTGCCCATCGACGAGCGCGACGTCGTGCGGTCCGCCTTTGCCTGGAATCTGACCGTCGAGATCGCGCGGCTCGGGGCGAGTGCCTGTCTGGTCGCTCCCGTCGCCAAGCGCTCGAGCGTCATCTGGCCGGACGAGGGCTGTGGCCCGGTCGGTGCGGAAGCCGTCTTTCCGCACGTGGACGGGCTCGGAGCGCTGAGCCGGGCCGCGCTCGACGTCGCCGTCGCACGCGCCGCCGATTCGAGCGACGGGGGCATCGTGGTGACCTGCGTGCCCCCCAGCTGGCTGCGCGCGCCGCACGAGGGACGTGCGCTGCTCCGCTGGACGTTGCTGTTCGCCACCACCGAGGCGCGCGACCTGCTCGAAACGTACGCGCTCGCCAAACAGCTGCTGCTGTCGAGCGAGGCGATGCGGGTGGGCATCACCATCCACGGCGCGCGCCGCGTCTCCGAGGCGGCGAACGCCTTCAGTCACGTGGCCGGCGTCTCGGCAAAGCATCTGGGACGCACCCCGGTGAGCTACGGTCTGCTCGTGGACGATCTGCACGTGTACCGCGCCATCGTCGCGCGCCGACCGATCGGCCTCGAGCATCCGCAGTCGCGCGCCGCGCGCGCATTGCGCGACGTCGCGCGGCTGGTGCTCGAGGATGCCCGACGGATCGCGCGTGTCTGAGCTGCGGCTCGCGGCAGCCCCGCCGCGCAGCGAGGGGCTGCGCCTGCTGCGCAGCCGCATCGCGGACGTGGTGCCCGGCTGGCAGGCGCTCGCGGAAGACGTGCTCGGCGCCGACGCCCGGATCGACCTGGTCGGATCGGAGCCGAACGGGGGCACGGTGCTCGTGCTGGTGGGCGAAGCGGGCCAGGATCTGGAGCTGATCGGCCGCGGGCTCGCCCAGCACGCCTGGGTGACGCCTCGCGTGGCCGACTGGCTCCAGCTCGCGCCGGATCTGCCCCTGCGCGCCGAGGCCGGCGTGCGGGTGGTGCTGCTCTGCCCCGCGTTCCGCCCCGAGGCCGTCGCGGCGCTGGGGGCCATGCAGCAGCCGTGTCCCCTGCTGCTGGGCACGCTGCGCTTCCTGAGAAACGCGGCGGGCGTCGAGCCGCTGATCGAGCCGCTCGAGCGCGTCGCGGCGCCGACGGAGACCCAGGACGTGCGCCGGCTGGTGGCGATCGCGCCCTTCCGCACCGGACTCACCGACGACGACCTCGCGCTCTCGAGCGAGGAGCACGCCGAGTTCGAGTAGCGTTCTGCGCGCCCGGCTCTCCCCCCCCACGGGGCGAACCGCGCGCTCGGGGACGCGTTGCGGCAGCGGTGACAATTTTTGACACCTGCGGCCGCTCATCGGCCACTCCCCCAATTAGGGTCGTGCCGTGTCGCGGCCGGGAAGATCGCCGACTCCCGCGCCTGCCGCCGGCACACGCGACCTCCCGGATCGCGCAGATCGAGATCGAGCGAGGGCGATCCGGCAGAGAGGAGCGGGCTCGATCGCACTGGGAAACTGGGAGGGAGGTTTCGCCATGGCGCATGCGCTGCGCTTCGATCCGCACGAAACGAGCGACGAGGCGCTCATCGCGCGCATCGAATCCGGAGACCGGCAGGCCTTCGACGTCATCTACGAGCGCTACTTCGGCCGCGTCTACGGCTTCGTGAGCCGGCGTCTGTCGAACCGCGCGGACACGGAAGACACGGTTCAGGAGGTCTTCTTCAGCGTCTTCTCGTCGCTGGCTTCGTATCGCCGGGAGGCGCCGCTTCCGGCCTGGATCCTGGGCATCGCGCGGCGCGTCGTGGCCAGCCGCTTCAAGAAGAAGCGACACCCGACGATCTCCCTCAACGCCGAGACCGAGCCCGAGACGATCGACCTCTTCATGCCGCTGCTGCAGCGAGCGGCCACCCCGCTCGAGCACTACGAGTGCCGAGAGCGGATCGGCCAGCTCGAGAGCGCCGCGGCGAGAAAGCTGACGCAGGAGCAGCTCCAGCTCTTCGAGCTGCACCATCTGCGGCACCGCTCGATCACGGACATTGCGTCGATCCTCCACAAGAGCGAGGACTCCGTGAAGTCGAACCTGTATCGGGCGCGCAAGGTGCTGCTGACCCGCTGAGCGCGCGGCGCGCGGTGGCCGGGCGTTGCCCTCAGAGTGGCCCGGCCGCTCCGGAATCGGCGCGCTGCGCTGCGCCGCTCGGCTGGGCACCGGCTGCCGGCGGCAGGCGCAGGGCCAGCAGCGTCCCGGACACCACGAGCACGGGCATGGCGGCGAAGTTCAGCAGCGGCACCAGACAGGTGAGGAAGCCGGCCGCGCCGAAGCCCAGCATCACGGGCGCATGCGCGAGCAGCCAGCGGCGCTTGGCGCGAAACGGCAGACGCCGTCGGTCGAGCGTGTAGCTCGCGTAGTCGAGCGGCAAGAACAGCATGGTGGCGAGCAGCACGGCGGGCGCGGTCACCACCTGCAGCGGGGGCACGATCCACCCGAGCAGTGCCAGGGGTCCGACCAGCGCCAGGAAGAAGGCCAGCCGCCGCCCCTCTTCCAACAGCGAACGCGCTGCATCGCCCAGCAACGCGCGCACCCCGGGCTCGGCGGCATCGAAGACCTCCCCCGTGAGCAGCCGCTCGACGCGCTGGGACAGCAGATCGTGAAACGGCGCCGCGAGCAGACTTGCCAGCAGATACGCCATCACCAGGCAGACGCCGACCAGCGCCAGGAACAACAGCGCTCCCGCCAGGTGCAGCAGCGCCATGGCGGGGCCGATCCAAATCCACGCGATCCAGGATCCGGCCTCGAGGGCGGGCAGCCAGAAGGTGGCTGCCGCGTGGAGCGCAGCCGCGTGTCGCACCACCAGCACGCTGGCCGTCGTGACGGCGAGCAACGACAACGCGAAGGGCACCAGCGCGAGCGTCCAGAGCTGCCGCTCGCGGAGCAACAGCCGCGCTCCCTCGAACGCCAGGCCGAACCCCGACGCCGCGCGGGCAAGCGTGGTCAGAGGAGTCGACACGGGCTGCTCAGCACACGCATCTCTGCCACTATACTCTGTCCAGCTCGCTTCCCGGAGGCGCCCCGTGCGGCGCCCCCCGACTGGAGATTCCAATGCATTTCCACACCACCGCGGCCGCGGCAATCGCGGGCGCGCTGCTGCTCGCCTCCTGCGCGACGCCCGGCGCCGCGCCGACACAGCAGCAGGATTCGCCGATCGTGGCTCGGGTCGACGGCACGGCCATCCGGCTGCAGGAGCTCGACGAGTTCATCAAGGACGAGCTCTTCGCGCAGCAGACGCGGGGAGGCGATCCGTCGCGCACGCATCAGATCCGCAGCGACGCGCTCGATCGGCTGATCGAGCAGCGCGCCGTCGAGGCGGCGGCCGCGCGGCGCGGCGTGGATCCGGAAGCCCTCGTGCGCGAGGAAGTCGAGGCGCTCGGCCCCGTCACGAACGAGGAAGTCATGGCCTTCTTCGCGGAAAACCGCGACCGCATCGGCGCCCCGAAGCTCGAAGACGTGGCACCGCGCATCCGCCAACATCTGGAGCAGGAGCGCACGCATCAGGCGATCGTGGCCATCGCGTCGCGCGCGTCGGTCGCGCTCGAGCTCGAGCCGCCGCGCGTGGAGATCGGAGGCGAAGGCCCCTCACTCGGCCCGGCGGATGCGCCGGTGACGATCATCGAGTTCAGCGACTTTCAGTGCCCCTACTGCCGGCGCGCCAGGCCGCTCGTCGCGGCGCTCGCGGCGCGGTATCCGAACGAAGTGCGCTTCGTGTACCGGCATCTGCCGCTCGAAAGCATCCACCCGCGCGCGCGTCCCGCCGCGGAAGCCGCGGCGTGTGCGCAGGATCAGGGCCTGTTCTGGGAATACCACGACGTGCTGTTCGAGAACCCCGAGGCGCTCGGAGACGTCGATCTGCGGCGCTACGCCCAGGAGCTGGGCGCGGACACCGCGCAGTTCAACGACTGCCTGAGCACCCGGCAGCACGCTGCCGAGATCGACGCAGACGTGGCGGCGGCCGCGTCGATCGGGGTGAGCGGAACGCCCGCCTTCGTCGTGAACGGCATCCTCGTCTTCGGCCTGCAGACCGAGGAGGAGCTGGATCGACTGATCCGCGCCGAGCTTGCGCGAACCCTCTGACGGATCGCGCGGAGGCGCCTTGACCCTCGCCGTCGAGGGGGGCACTCTCACGCAGTAGCGTCAGGCGGGATCGGGTCGAGTGGCAAGAGTCGAGTGGCAAGAATCGGGTCTCGAGAGGATCTCAAGACAATCTCAAGATGGAGGGGAGCGGTCACCGCATCGTCGCCATGTTCGGAATCGGAACCACAGAGCTCTTCATCATCCTCGGCATCCTGGTCGTGTTGTTCGGAGCGCGTCGTCTGCCGGAGCTCGGCGCCGGCGTCGGCAAGGCGATCCGCAACTTCAAGGCGGGGATCTCGGGCAAAGACGAGGTCGACGTCACGCCCAAGAAGGACGAGGTGACCGAGGGCAAGCCCCGCGGCTAGAGCGCGTCGGCGGCAGCGTCCAGGATCGGGCTTTCACGCAGGTGGATTTCCGCGAGGACGTCGTCCGCTGGCGAGTCCACCGAGGCCTGCGGCGCCGCCTCGTCGAGCATCTCGGCTGAGGGCTCCTGCCCGCGCGGTGTTTCGGTGAAGAAGCGAACCGAGCGCGCCAGCGCCGGCAGTGCCGGAATCACGGCCGCAACGCGCAGCGAGGCTCCCGGACGCGGCAGACGAGCAGCCGCGGCGATGCGCTGCAGCTCTTCGGGAGGCGCTTGACGCAGGAGCGCGTCCGGCGGCAGCGGTCCCACCGGAATCGGGGGTCGCTTGATGCGCTCGCCATGCGCGTCGAGCAGCATTGCGAACAGACTGCCAGTTGCGGCGCGCGGCATGCCGGGCTCGGCGCGCAGCGTGCCGGAGACCACGTAGAGATCGCCCGCCACCAGATTCTCGACGAAGCGGCTGCTGAGGTCTTCGAGCTGCAGGTGCGCGAGCCGCTGAGAGGCGGGCAGCGCTCCCGCCGCGCGCAGCGCGACGCCACCGTGGAGCCCGAACAGGCAGAGCCCTGCGACGGCCAACCAGCCCAGCGCGGTGCCGAGCGTGGTCAGCCACGCGGGCCGCGAGGCACTCTCCTCGGCGGCAAGCTCGGCCGGAGCCACCCGGGACGTCGGTCGCCGCGCGGGGATGAGCGCAGGCCCGGTCGAGCCCGGGCTGGGCACGGCCTTGCTCGGCACGTCCGCGAAGAAGTCCCACTCTTCGGGCTTGCCGAGCTCTTCCGCCGCGCGCGCAGGCTCCGGCGGGGGAGCGCGACGCCGCGGCTTCGAGGCGCTCCGGGAGACCGTCGCGCCAACCAGATCCAGGCCGCTGTCCTCCGAATGGAGCCCTTCCGAATCTGAGAAGGCATCGTGGATGCTTACGGGGGGTCCGCCCTGCGGGGGGGCGTTGTCGAGCTCGAGCCCGGAGCCCTCCCGCGAATCGCCCGCAGCCGACGCCCCACCGAGATCGCCGAACCCCGGACCCAAGCCGGCAGAGGCTTCTCCGCCCGGGGCGCTATCC
>JAOUNA010000177.1 GCA_029881215.1 Myxococcales bacterium
TCCGGTTAAGGGTCGATCCCGGTCCGCGATCCGGTTCGGAGGCTCCCATCGGGCGTCTGCCGCGGCCCGAGCGCGCGGCTCAGATGTTCGGGCGCAGCAGGCGCTGCGGCTCTCCCGCGCTCGCCCTTGCGGCGGCGGCGGCGCGCGCCACCCGGGGCCGCATCCAGGCCCAGTAGACCACGCCCGGCACCAGAGTGGCCGGCAGCGAGGCCGTGACGTAGCGGAAGAGTGCGTGCGATTCGTAGGTGATCGGATCGAGCAGGAAGAGATAGATGCCCATGCCGAGGGCGGTGCAGACGAGCGCCGGCCAGTTGAAGCCCCGCGTGTAGTAGTACTCCGTCGACGGGTGATCGTCGAAGATGGCATAGATGTTCAGCCGCTGGCGGCGCAGGAAGACGAAGTCCGCGAACAGGACGCCGCCGAGCGGCGCGTAGAGGGTTCCGTTGTACGCGAGGTAGCTCGTGCCGTACGAGTAGAGCTCGCCGGGCCAGAGGATGAACGGCACGCACGGCACCAGTGACCAGATCACCAGGTGCCACCAGGGTCGCGCGCGCAGCATGCGCAGGTGGCGCAGGGCCAGACCGCAGGTGTAGGTCGCCACCGCGGCGGAGCTCACGTTGGCCATGGCCACGAACAACAGGGCCAGCACGCCCATCCAGACTCCGCCGATCGGGATCATCCACTCCGTCGGATCGCTGGTGCGCATGACCAGGCTCGAGAACAGCGAGACGCAGGTCACCAATCCCATCGCGAAGCCGAGCTGCAGCAGCTCTGGGTAAACGGCGGCTCGTCTCTTCTTGGTGTTGCGCGTGAGGAAGCCGATACCGCCCCACCAGCCGATGCCCCCGGCCATGCTCAGCTCGAAGACGAAGACATAGTTGAACCAGCGGTTCGCGAAGGGAGCCAGCGGCTTGGCGCTGGCGATCTCCTGCCAGCCGTGCTCGTGGATCAGCATCCCGAACATGAAGACGGTGAGGATGGCCAGCCCGGGTCCGATGTAGGCGTTGGAGACGTTGAGCAGGTGCACACCGCGCGTCACCAGCAGATAGGTGAACCAGAGTCCGGCGGTTACGCCGAGCCCCACCACCCAGGTGCCGGGGTCGTAGCCGAAGCCACGCAGGACATTGCGCACGGCGTTGCCGAACATCACCAGCAGCAGACCGTTCCACCCCACCTGGTTGATCACGTAGAAGATCAGGATGACGCGGTTGCCGTGCGGCCCGAACGCGCTGCGGCAGTAGTCGATCTGCTCGAGGCCGTAGCGCTGACAGGCCAGCGCGGGCGCCATCGTCACGACGAAGGTTCCCGCGACGCTGCCGGCCAGCACGCAGATCAGCCCTTCGACCGCGCCGGTGTACTTCGCGATGAAGCCGCCCACCATGAAGCACCAGGTCGCCACGGCGTAGGCGAAGCACATGGTGTGTGCGCCGGCGTGGCCGTACTCGCGCTCCCAGGGCAGCAGCGGCAAGCGCCCGAACAAGCTCTCCTGGCGGATGAAGGCGGCTTCTTCCGGCGTGTGATTCGGTGCGCCCGCTTCGTGCCTCGGAGTCGAAGCGGCGGCTGCGTCCGAACGCGCGCTCAGGCCGCCCACCACACCACCAGGATCGGAATCACGAAGAAGAGCGCAGCGCAGATCCACCAGTCGAGCCGCCCGAAGTGCCCGAACTCCGCCTCGTCCGCCTGGCTGAGCCACTCGAGGCGCCGCTCGAGCTCGCGCGTGAGCAGCTCGGACTCGTGCGCGTTGCGAACGCCGGGATCTTCGGGAGCAGGCTGTGACACCTTGATCCTTTGCGACTGAATCGAGCGGTGGAGAATCCGAGCCGAAGACCCGGACACGGTCGGAGCAGACCCAGAGCCTAGGAGATTCCAGGGCGTGTCTCCACGCAGGCATCGGCGCTCCGAAACGCCATCTTGATGCAGGGCCTTGCTCGAGTTCCGAGCACTTGGGGCGAGCGCTGGAATGAGGGCGCCGCGCTCAGTCGGGATTTCCACCCGACTCGCCGTGGGCGACGCGCTTCTCGAGCGTCTCGAGCTGCGCGCTCAGCACGCGTCCGCGCCGCGACCAGACTTCACGCGCGCGCTCCTGCTCCGCCGGCGGCAGGCCCGCGAGCAGCTCCGCCGGCGGCTCATCCGGGCGCAGCGCGAGCAGCTGCCGGAAGGTCGCGAGCCAGGGTCCGTCGCGGTCGAGCAGCATGCCGCTCTCGTACTCGACGGCCGGGATGTCGTCGACGTGGGCGGGAAATTGCTCGAGCCAGGTCTCGAGCGCCGCACCGCCCGCCAGGTAGCAGGCGACGACCTCGGACGGCCCCCGGATGCCGAGATCGTCGAGCTCGGCCGCCACGCGCGCGTTGCCGAGCGGTCGCCGGGATCGCCAGGTCTGGGACTGCAGTCGACCGGTGACCACGGTGAAGGGGTTCAGCACCGACGGCTCGTACCAGATCGCCGTATGCGAAAAGACGTCCTGGAAGGCGCGCAAGATCATCGCGTAGTTCCGCGTGGTGAGCGAGTACATCGGAAGCCACATCGAAACGGTGCCGTTCGCCGAGAGATGGTCGCGCGCCAGCGCGAAATACTCGCGGGAATAGAGCGATCCGTTTCCCGCGTAGTGGGGATGCACGGAATCGGAGAGGATGACGTCGAAGCGGCGCGGTGTAGCCATCAAGAAGTTCCGGCCGTCGTTGATCTCGACGTGAACGCGCCCATCGGCGAGCACGCCGTGGTTGATGTCGCCGAAGTAACGGTCCGAGGCCGCGAGAACTTCCGGCGTGAGCTCCGCGATGAGGATCGAGCGAACGTCGTGTCGGGAGACCGCGTAGGCGGTGCCGCCACTGCCGAAGCCGATGTGCAGCACGCTTCGCGCGTGCGGGGTGAGAAGCAGCGGGAGGTGTCCCTGCATCTTCTGCACGGCGTAGAGACTCGGGTGCGTGCCGGCCACGTTGACTCCGTTGACTTCGAGGGAGTGGTAGGGGCCGAGGTCGGACGCGAGTCGCCGCACGGTCACCGAAGCGGCGGCGCTCTCGCTGAAGTGGACGACGCTGCCGAGCGGATCGCCGAGCAGCGTTCGCGCCGCGAAGATCACCGCGTCGTGCGGCAGGAACATCGGCAGCGCGAGTGCGATGAGGGTTGCGATCCAGGCCGCGCGGATCGCGAGGGCTCGCTGCGAAGCCCGGTGCAGCAGCACCACGCCCACGCCGAGATTGATCGCCGCCGTGGCCACGAGGCTGTTCTGGGTGCCGAGCGTGGGAATCAGCACGAACCCGGCCGCGAGGGATCCCAGCACCGAGCCGATGGTGTTCGCGCTGTAGACCGCACCTACGTCCCGACCGCGCCGATGCGCCTCGCGGCTCGCGAGTCGGATGGCCAGCGGGAAGCTCGCGCCCATCAAGAAGGTGGGCGGCCCGAGCACGGGCAGCAGCGCGGCGAGCTCGGCGGCGCAGGCCGCCGCGAAGCCCGACCGCCCGGTCCACGCGGCGAATGCGACGCGCAGGGGATTCAGTAGCTGGAAGGAGACGGTCTGGCCCACACACAGCAGACCGATGCCGAGCTCGATCCAGGCGAGGGCGACGAGCGGGCGGCGCACCCGGTCGATCCAGGGCGCGGCCAGCAGACTGCCTCCGCCCACTCCGAGCAGAAACAACGCCAGCATGAGGCTGTAGGCGTAGACGCTCGAGCCGAGGTAGTGGAGCAGGATGCGCGTCCAGAGCACCTCGTAGGCCAGGCTGGTGGCGCCCATGACCGCGACCAGCAGCAGGAGCCAGCGCGCCAGGATCGCCGGCCCGGCCACCCGAACCGGCGGCAGCAGGACGGGGCGCGACAGCAGCGCGAAGCCGAATGCCGCCAGCAGATTCAGGCCGGCCGAGATCCACAGCGTGGCGCTGAGGCCCAGCAGCCGCACACTCACGAAGCCGGCCACGGCCGTTCCCGCAACGGCCCCGAGCGTATTGGCCGCGTAGATCAGGGCGGCGGGGCGTCCCACCTCCCCTGCCGGTGCCACCGCCAGCGCCCGCAGCAGGATCGGAAAGGTCCCTCCCATGAGAAAGGTGGGAGGCAGCAGGAAGCAGGCGGCCAGCACGGCGCGCCCCGCCGCGAACAGGGCCGGCTGATTGCCCCACGCCTGGTAGAGCAGCACGTAGGCGTCGTCCATCAGACCGAAGACGCGCGGCGACGCGATCGCGAACGCGCCCACGCCCACCTCGAAGAGGGCCAGGCCCAGCAGCGGGCGGCGCCAGCGATCGGCCCAGCGCCCGGCCAGCAGCGCCCCGAGGCCGAGGCCCCCCATGAAGACGGCGAGCAGGGTGGCAGCGGCGTAGGTGGTGTTCCCAAAGACGAGGCTCAGGTAGCGGAGCCAGACCACCTGATCCATGAGCGCCGCGGCGCCCGAGAGCGTGAAGAGCGCGGCGGCAGCGCGGAGCCGAGGGATGGGCATGGATTCGCCAGAGGAGGAGCCAGAGGAGTCGAGACCCCCAGCGTAGTCCAGCGGGGGCACGGGCGCGCCCGGCCTCCCGACGCGACCCCAGGGCCTTGACGGAGCCCCCGCGGTGCACACAAACCCGAGCCGGCGATCGGCGGTCGCGAGGGAGTGGGGGACCGGCCGATGCATCGCCCAACATTCCAAGGAGTGGATTCATGAAGATCCGACCGCTGCACGACCGAATCCTCGTCAAGCGCATCGAGGAGGACGAGAAGACCAAGGGCGGGATCATCATTCCCGACACCGCCAAGGAGAAGCCGCAAGAGGGCCGGGTCGTCGCCGTCGGCGCGGGCAAGCGCCGCGACGACGGAGAGATCGGCCCCCTCGACGTGCGCCCGGGAGACCGGGTGCTGTTCACCAAGTACGCCGGCTCGGAGATCACGCTCGACGGCGAAGAACATCTGATCATCCGCGAGGACGACGTCCTCGCGGTGCTCGCTTAGGAGTCGAACCATGGCATCCAAGGAGATCCGTTTCGAGGAAGACGCGCGCGCCCGCTTGTTGCGAGGCGTCGAGATGTTGACGCGCGCCGTGCGCGTGACGCTCGGTCCGAAGGGCCGCAACGTGGTGCTCGAGAAGAGCTGGGGCTCGCCCACACTCACCAAGGACGGCGTGACCGTCGCCAAGGAGATCGAGTTCTCGGACCATTTCGAGAACATGGGCGCCAAGATGGTGCGGGAGGTCGCGAGCAAGACTTCGGATATCGCCGGCGACGGCACCACCACGGCCACCGTGCTCGCGCACGCCCTCTTCCGCGAGGGCAGCAAGATGGTGAGCGCGGGCGCGAACCCCATGGACCTGAAGCGCGGCATCGAGAAGTCCGTCGCTGCGATCGTCGAATCGCTCGAGAAGCAGTCGAAGAAGACGCGCACGAGCGCCGAGATCGCGCAGGTGGGAACCGTCTCCGCCAACGGCGATGAGACCATCGGGGCCATCCTCGCCGAAGCCATGGAGAAGGTCGGCCGAGAGGGCGTCATCACCGTCGAAGAAGCCAAGAGCATGGAGACGACCCTCGAAGTCGTCGAAGGCATGCAGTTCGACCGCGGCTACCTCTCGCCCTACTTCGTGACGGATCCCGAGCGCATGGAGGCCGTGCTCGAAGAGCCCGTGATCCTGCTGCACGAGAAGAAGATCTCGAACCTGAAGGATCTTCTGCCCCTGCTCGAGCAGGTCGCCAAGCAGGGCCGCCCGCTGCTCGTGGTGTGTGAGGACGTGGAAGGCGAAGCGCTCGCCACCCTCGTGGTCAACAAGATCCGCGGCACGCTCGCGGCCACCGCGGTCAAGGCCCCGGGCTTCGGCGACCGGCGCAAGGCGATGCTGCAGGACATGGCGATCCTGACGGGCGGCCAGCTGATCGCCGAGGAGCTCGGCCTCAGGCTCGAGAACGTGACACTCAAGGATCTCGGCCGCGCCAAGAAGGTCGTGATCGACAAGGAGCACACGACGATCATCGAGGGCGCTGGCAGCAAGCGCGCCATCGAGGCGCGCTGCAACGAGATCCGCAAGCAAATCGAGGAGACCACCTCGGACTACGACCGGGAGAAGCTGCAGGAGCGCCTCGCCAAGCTGGCCGGCGGCGTCGCGGTGCTGAAGGTGGGCGCCGCCACCGAGACCGAGCTGAAGGAGAGGAAGGCGCGCGTCGAAGACGCGCTCCACGCCACGCGCGCGGCTGTCGAGGAAGGCATCGTGGCGGGCGGCGGCGTCGCCCTGCTGCGCGCGCAGAGCGCGCTGGACGGCCTCGCGAATTCGCTCGAGGACGTCG
>JAOUNA010000178.1 GCA_029881215.1 Myxococcales bacterium
AAGATATTCGACGGTCGATGATCGCCGCTTTGTGTGTTTTTCCCACCGTCCATAGAGCAGGGGCCACACCCGTTCCCATTCCGAACACGGAAGTTAAGCCCTGCTTCGGCGATGGTACTGCCGGGTTTCCCGGTGGGAGAGTAGCGCGACGGTGGGACCCTTCTGCGCGGCGCCGACCCGAGGGTCGGCGCCGCGTTCGTTTCTGCGACCGAGACGCACTCGATTCCCTCTCGCGCGGCGGACGCTCGCGATCCCGTGATTCCGATCGCGCCGCAAGTCTCTGCCCGCAGCGGACGGGATCTTCTCAAGGCGCCCTCTGATCCCGTCGATGAATCCATCGGGGGATCAACCCGGTGTCTCTGCGCGTTTCGATCGGCGTGCCGATTGTGGCGCTCTGCCTCTGTGCCTGTGCGAGCAGCGCATGGAAGGCCGCGCGCAGCGCAGACGACATGGCCGCATACAGTCGCTATCTGCGCCAGTACGCGGATTCAGCTCAGGCCCCGGAGGCGCGCGAGCGACTGGCGATGACGCGCGTGCGCGCGACGCCGAGCCCCGCGGCCTTCGAGGCGTTCCTGAAGGAATTCCCGGGCAGTCCGCTGGCCGCGGAGCTGCGGCCCCATGTCGAAGAGCAGTTCTTCCTGCAAACGCGCGCCCGCGGCACGGCGGCGGCGTACCGCGAGTTCCTCGAGAGCTTCCCGGACGGGGGCTACGCAGCTCGGGCGCTCGGCAATGCCGAGTATCTCGAGCAGGGCGGCTTCGGCGCGCGTCCGGAAGCCCTCGATGACTTTGCGCAGCGCCATCCCACCAGCGACTACGCCGCGGAGGCACGGCGCAGCGCAGCGGGCGTTCGGCTGCGCCAGGAAACTGCCTTCCGGCGCGTCGGCCTGCTGATCGACGTGCCAGCCGAGACTCCGGGCGCGGATCGCCTGGTACGTGCCTTCAGCGAGCGCGCTTCGGCGGCCTATGCGGCCGCTGCTCTCGAGCTCATCCCGCTGTCCGGGCCGGACGACGAGCGCTTCGCCGAGGTCGCGGCTCACCTGAAGATCTCGCACCGGGAACGGCCCGCTCGCACCCGGGTGCGGGGCGGGAGCGTTTCGCAGCCGGGCATCGTGGCGCGGACCGAGGTCACCCTCGGCCATCCCGGTGATGTGGAGCCGATCTGGCGAGACGGCTTCGAAATGCGCGCAGCGGCCAGCGATCAGCGTCCCGGCGTGTCGATTCTGTTCGGGCCGGGCAGCATGGCCTACTGGTCCGATTTCTTCGTTCCGGTCGCCACCTGGAACACCCGTGTTGCACTCCGAGAGGCGCGTTCCCTGCAGAAGCCCGCAGTTGCGGTCGAGATGCTCGGGAGCCGCGCAATCATCCTGTTTGGCGACGGGGATCTCCAGGTTCTGGACTTGGGGGACCCCGCAAATCCGGTGCGACTGGCCGAATACCGCCGCGCGCGAGACCTCTCGCGCTTCGAGGGCGTCGCGATTGCGGGCGGGCGGATCGTCTCGTTCGGCCCCGACGGCATCGAGGTGCTGCGTCTCGACGCGGATCGCCTCGTGCTCGATGCCGCGTACGGTCGGGACGTGGTTGGCTCCGTCATCGGAGTCGAGAGCGCTGGCGCGGAGCTGCTCGTGGCCGGCAACCGCGGATTGCTCCAGATCGATCCCGCGACGGGAGCCGTGCATACCGTGCTGGCCCAGGAGATCCTCGGGCTGACGCGATCGGGGGGGCGCCTGCTCTTCACGGATGGATCGTCCCTCTACGTCAGCACCGCCGAGCTGCTCGAGATGGGCCGCCTCGAAGGGCGGCTGCGCATGGGGCGCCGCTTCCGGCCCGCGCGCGTGCGCGCCACGGGGGATGCCGCCGTGGTCCTGGGAGAGCGAGGTGTCGCCTGGGTCGATCTCTCGGTTCCGGCGCAGCCGCGTCTGCGCTCGCGCGTGGATGCGTCGGAGGTGGGCGAAGTGCGGGATGCCATCCTGGTCGGCGGTCGGCTCTTCCTGCTCGGCGCGCGTGGACTGCAGATCGCCGATCCGAGCGGGGCGCACATCGTGGATTCGGCCGACGTCGCGGCGCGGCGGCGCCTCGGAGCATCGGGGCGCCACCTCGTTGCCGTCGGCGAAACCCATCTGCAGGTCGTCGATTCCACGCCCTTCCTGGCGGCACAGGGAGCGGCGTCCCGCGCGGATCTACAGGCTCGGTCTCAGTTTGCGAGAGAGCCGGCGGAGATCCCGTCGCGCACCACGAGCACCTCGGGCCCGCCGGAGTAGAGGGGCAGGCGGTGGCCGAGCCATCCGTGCGGCTCGCTGGGATCGAACCAGAACGACAGCCGAGGCGCGAAGCCGCGCGCCATCAGAGAGACCACGCTTCCGAAGTCCGGTGCGTAGCGCACCTCGATCGGATCCGAGCGCTTGCTCGGCTTGCGCCGAACCCAGGCTTCGAAGTTCATGGTGCGCGCACCATCGCGGCAGAGGAAGAGCTGGAACTTGAGGGAGCGCGTCTCGCCGCGGACGAGCGGCATGAACAGGAGATTCATCGGCACGTTGACGATCCGGTCGACCGGAGGCAGCGCAATCTGCTGGGTGTCCTCGCTCTCGGAAACCTTGCAGGTCGCCTGGCGCGCGAGGTGATCCACGACCAGGTGGCCGAGTGAATGCCCCTCGGGGTCCAGCGAAGAGGATTCCTGTCGGATCAGGCGCAATCTGTGACTGGGCTCCACGGGTGCGAACCAGGCGCTGGCCTCGGTGCGCGCACCCTCTCGACTCGCCGACTGCGTGGCCATGCGGATCTGACCGTCCTCGAGGCTCTCGATCACCACGCGCGCTTCGCCGATCCGCTCTCCACGCTCGTCATAGGTGATGGCGGGGATGCGACCGAAGTCGAGCGGGTAGCTGAGCTCGAAGGCCGATTCGGCGCGAGCGGACGAGCCCGCCGCCAAGATGGCCGCGACCAGCAGCAGTTTGGCGTTGGAGATAGGGAAGGGCACCGGCAGAACAGTCTAGCGGACCCCGGTTCCGGCCGACTCCGCAACGCGCGATTCGCTCCGCTCCCGCGAAAATCACGAGAAAATCAGGGATTTCCCATGGGGAGCCCTTGACGCCCGGCCGCGACTGGCGCACACGTATGCGTTCCTCGGAGGCGCGATCTCATGGCAACTCACATCCGAATCGGCGATCTCGTCCAGGTGATCTCGGGCGCGGATCGGGTCGACAAGAAGCAGGGCAGGGTGATCGGCGTCGACCGGGAACGCGGCAGGCTGCGCGTCGAGAAGGTTCGCATGCAGAAGCATCACCTCAAGCCCGGGCGCAAGATCGCGCGAACCGGAGGCATTCTGGATCGCGAGGGGTGGATCGACGCCTCGAACGTGATGCTCGTGGACCCGGAGACCGGCTCCCCCAGCCGGGTGCGGATCGAGCGTGACGAGAGGGGTCAGCGGCTGCGCGTGTTCGCAAAGAGCGGAAAGCCCGTCCCCGCTCCTTCCACGAAGTGACCGGGGAGATTCCATGGCCAAGAAGGGCAAGCGCGAAAAGATCAAGCTCGAGTCTTCGGCTGGCACCGGCCACTTCTACACGACCGCGAAGAACAAGCAGAACACGCCGGGTAAACTCGAGATGCGCAAGTACGACCCGGTCGCGCGCAAGCACGTCGTCTACAAGGAGACGAAGCTCAAGTAGCGAGGCGAGGCACGCGGCGGCTATGCTCGCCGCCGATCGCGGCTCCCGGGAAGCGGCGGAGCCGCGAAACAACACCGAAACGATTCGAAAGAGCGGAAGGGTGTTTGGATGACCTGGGTAATCACGAAGTTGTGCATCGATTGCGTGGACATGGCCTGCGTCGAGGTCTGCCCGGTCGATTGCATCTACGGCTACAACGGCAGTGACGCCAAGACTTTTCCGAATCAGCTCTACATAGATCCGGAAGAATGCATCAATTGCGGCGTGTGCGAGCCCGAGTGTCCGTGGGAGGCGATCTTCGAGGACGAGCAGGTGCCGGAGGTCTTCAAGGAAGACATCGCTCGCAACGCGAAGATCCTGGAAGCGAAGGACGACTTCTCCGTGCCGGAAGTCGTCGAGAAGTCCAAGCCGACGCCGGAGCAGATCGAGCAGAACAAGGCCAAGTGGGGGTACACGGTCTAGCGGATCGTGCGGCCGTGGGACGCGTCGTCGAATGCGCCCGCCATCACCTCGATCAATGAGGCCTCGCGCTCCGCGCTGAAGGGTTCCGTCCACGCCGCCAGTTGGGCGACCGCCTGGTGGACGAGCATCCACTTGCCGGGAACGATGCGGGCCCCGCGTGCCTCCGCATCGCGCAGCAGGCGCGTGCGCTCGGGCGCGTAGACGGCGTCCATGACCACCGCTCCGGGTGCGAGGGCCGCCGGGTCCACGGGGGACGCGTCTGCCTGCAGGCCCACCGAGGTGGTATTGACGAGCACGTCGTAGGGGTCCGACGCGAGGTCGCTCAGCGATCCGTAGCTGTCGGCGCCGAGCGCTTCGGCGAGTCTCCTGGCTCTTTCGGGTGTGCGGTTGAGCACGCGGACGCGCGCCCCGCGCTGTTGCAGGCCGTGGATCACCGCGCGCGCCGATCCTCCCGCACCGAGCACCACCGCGCGCGACCCGGCGAGCTTCGTTTCGCGCTCGAGCGCGCGCACGGCACCCAGCCAGTCGGTGTTCGATCCCACCAATCGGCCGTCCCGAAGCACAGCGGTGTTGACCGCCCCGATGCGGCGCGCCGTGTCGTCCACTTCGTCCAGATATGCCATGATGGCGATCTTGTGGGGCAGCGATACCGAGAGCTGGCGCAGACCGAGCGCGCGCACTCCGGCCAGCGCGGCGCCCAGCGCGGACTCTGGAACGTCGAACGCGAGGTAGACGGCATCGATCCCCAGCACTGCGTACGCCGCATTGTGCATGGCGGGCGAGCGGGTGTGGCCGGCTGGGTGAAGGATGATGCCGCAGAGAGCGGTCTCGGGCGTGATGTCTCGCGCGCGCATGGCAGCTGCAAGGCTATCCGATCGAGCCGGCGCGACCTACACTCGCGGTGGAGAAGGATCAGGAGGTGGAATTGGCCAAGCGGACCCCTCGCGTTGCGATCATCATGGGCAGCAAGAGCGATTGGGAGGTGATGCAGGCCGCGGAGAAGGCCCTCGACGCGCTCGACATTCCCAGCGACGCGCGGGTCATCTCCGCGCATCGCACGCCGGAGCGGCTGACGCGCTATCTCGCCGGGGCCGAGGAGAGCGGCATCGAGGTGATCATCGCGGGCGCCGGCGCCGCGGCGCATCTCGCGGGCGTCACGGCGGCCCACACGGTCCTGCCGGTGCTCGGCGTTCCCATTGGAAGTTCCGAGCTCAAGGGATTGGATGCGCTCCTCGCGACGGTGCAGATGCCCGGCGGCATCCCCGTCGCGACCTTCGCGATCGGCAAGGCGGGCGCCAAGAATGCCGGCCTCTTCGCAGCCGCCATTCTTGCGCGATCGGATGCCGCGATCCGCGAGCGCCTCGAGAAATTCCGAGAGGCGCAGGCCGCGGCGGTCCCCGAGCGCCCCTACTGAGAGGTTTCCCGTGCGCGGACCAGAGCGGCCTTGAGGTCCTCCCAGACGCTGCGCCGGTTCTCTGCGGTATAGCGGCGCAGCAGATAGGCGGGATGCAGCGTCGGCATGAGCGGGATGCCGCGGTAGTTCTGCCAGGTGCCGCGGATTCGGGTGATGGCGACGTCGCGTCCCAGCAGCAGGGAGGCTGCGGGCTTGCCCAGCGTCACGATCACGCGCGGGGCGACGGCGGCAATCTGAGCGTCGAGGAACGGCCTGCAGGTGCTCGCCTCGTCGGCCAGCGGCGTGCGATTGTCGGGCGGTCGGCACTTGACGATGTTGCAGATGTAGACGTCGCGGCGGGAGATGCCGAGCCCCTTCTCGATCATCGCCGTCAGGAGCTCGCCCGCCGGCCCCACGAAGGGGAGCCCGCGCCGATCCTCTTCGGCCCCCGGCCCCTCACCGACGAACATCAGGTCGGCGTTCGGGTTGCCGTCGCCGAACACGATCTGCGTGCGCTGCTCGCAGAGCCGGCAGCGCCGGCAATCGCCCAGCGCCTCGCGGATCTGATCGAGCGTGGGACGCGGCCCGCTTGGCATCGCGGCGTCCAG
>JAOUNA010000030.1 GCA_029881215.1 Myxococcales bacterium
AGACGAATGTCGCGGATGAAGCCGAAGCGTTCCGGCCGGTGCGCCGCAAGCTTCCGGACGAGCGCGAAGCGATGACGCACAAGTTCTCGATCGCGGGTCACGAAGGATATCTCACGGTCGGCCTCTACGAAGATCGGAGCCCGGGCGAGATCTTCCTGCGCATGGCCAAGGAAGGCAGCACCGTATCCGGCCTGATGGACACGATCGCGACGATGACGTCCATTGCGCTGCAGTACGGTGTGCCGCTCAAGACGCTCGTGGACAAGTTCAGCCACACGCGTTTCGAGCCCGCCGGCTTCACCAACAACCGCGAGATCCCGATCGCGAAGTCGGTGATGGATTATGTGTTTCGCTTCCTGGGGCATCGCTTCCTCAGCGGTGAGCCCGAGGTGGCGGACGAGCAGGATCGGGTGAGCGAGGGCGCGAGCCTGATCGGCACTGAGAGTTCCCGCAAGAATCCGAGCGACGCGTCGGGCGCGCGGGCCGCGGTGGCGGGCGGCTCGGGTCTGGAGCCGCTGCCGTACGGGATCGTGCATCAGTCCGACGCCCCGAGCTGCAGCGATTGCGGTTCGATCATGATCCGCAACGGCGCTTGCTACAAGTGCCCCAATTGCGGCAGCACCAGCGGTTGCAGCTGAGTCGGGTCGAGAATGCGGCGCCCTCCGGCTCGCGAAGGGTGCGGGGAGCCAATGAGCGCGGAGTTCGTTCCGCCCCGGGCGGCGGATCCCGCCATCTCGGTGTTGGAGGAGTCATGATCCGGAATCGTTCGCGGCGCGCGCCGTTCCTCGCGCTCGTTGCTGCCTCCTGGCCGCTGCTGCTCGGCGGCTGCGTCAGCATCGACCTCTTCGGCGGGCTTCCCAAGCCTCTGGTCGAAAAAGTGGTGTACGGAGAGACGGGGCCGAAGATCCTGATGCTTCAGGTCGAGGGCATGATCAGAGAGGGCTCCGGCGCGCGTTCCATGCTGGGCTTTGCCGAGGAGGGCATGCTCGCGCGACTTCGTGAAGAGCTCGATCGCGCGCGAGAAGACGATGAGATCCGCGCGATTCTGCTGCGCATCAACAGTCCCGGCGGCACCGTGACCGCCAGCGACATTCTCTACCACGAGATTCTGCGCTTCAAGCGCGAGCAGAAGATCCCCGTCATCGCACAGCTCATGGGAGTGGCGGCTTCGGGCGGATATTACGTGGCGATGGCAGCCGATGAGATCGTCGCGCATCCGACCACGGTGACGGGCTCGATCGGCGTGATCTGGGCCAACGTGAACATTGCAGGACTGATGGAGAAGTTCGGAATCGAAGATCAGACGATCCGCACCGGCCCCTTCAAGGATGCCGGATCGATGCTGCGCCCCATGCGACCGGAAGAACGCGCCCAGCTCCAGTCGGTGTTGAACGACATGTTCAACCGTTTCAAGGAGGTGGTCGGACGCGGACGCCGGGAGCTGAGTTCGAAGCAGATCGACGAGCTTGCGGACGGGCGCATCTTCAGCGCCAAGCAGGCGCTGGAGAACGGGCTCGTGGACGCCGTCGGAAGCCTCGAGGACGCGGTCGAGCGCGCTCAGACGCGCGCGGGCATCGGAAAGTCGCGCGTGGTGACGTACCACCGTCCCGACGAGTACCGGCAGAACCTCTACACCCGCATGCCGCCCGTCGAGATTGCGCTCCGCCTGCCGTCGCCGTGGCCCGAGATCCGAGGTCCCGCCTTCTTGTATCTGTGGTCGCCCGGATCGTACTGAGCGGCGAAGCGGCTGACTCAGTAGCTCCAATGCCCCTCGCGGAAGCGGAAGATCTCGGTCAGCGGGGTGGAAGCGGCCACCTGACAGCGCAGCGCAGCCAGATCCGTGCAGCTGTAGAGGTTTTCCGTGTAGTGCAGCAGTCCGATGTACGGCGCCGCCGACTGCCCCGTGGGTCGCAGCTCGATGCGAAAATCTTCCGCGTACCCACGGTAGGTGACGATCGGGGTCTCGGGCCCTGGCTGCACGCTCGGCCTCGCTCGGCTCTGCTCCTCGCGTGTCTGCAGATCTTGGATCCAGTCGCGACTGAATCGCGCGAAGGAGCGTTCAGCTTGTCGCAGCGCGTTCTGCGGTGCGACACTCGCTGGATCGGCGGCGCTCGCCGGCGCCTGGCACAGCGCGACGAGCATCACCAGCATCACGAAGAGCCCCCGTTGCTTCGGTCTGTGCAGGTCGAGACGCGTCTGCATGTTGGCGCCCGCTTCGGCCGAATCGCTGCATCGCTGTAGGACGCCGCGACCGCTCCGTGCTGGAGCCTGCCGATTTCGCGATGTTGCGCCGCGCTCTGCATGTCCGGTGCGTGCAAATTGTGCGGCAGAAGCGACGCAACGGCGTCCGATGCACTGCGATAGCCGTCGCGCTCGCCTACATCTGCGTGTAGTCGGGTCCCTCGCCACCCTCGGGCGGCGTCCATGTGATGACCTGATACGGGTCGGCGATGTCGCAGGTCTTGCAGTGCACGCAATTCTCGTGGTGGATGAACAGCTTGTTCTTCCCCGCATGGTCCGGATCCGGAACCATTTCGTAGACAGCAGCCGGGCAGAAGCTCTCGCACGGGTTTCCGTACTCCTCGCTGCACACGTCTCGACACAAATCCGTATCCGCGACCACGAGATGCGAGGGCTGATCGGCTTCGTGCTGCGTTCCGCTGAAACCGACGAGGTGTTCCTTGGTGAAGGTGAGCTTGCCGTCGAACTCGTAGGGCTCCTCTTGCCGCTGACCCGGGCGGAGTTCGGCGAGCTTCTTCATGCTCAGATGCCCCGCGTGCGCGCGCAGGTTGTCCCGGATGCCCCGCCCGCCCGTGAGCCTCCGAAGCGGCTCGTTCAGCATGAAGAAGAAGAAGCCCCGCTGTGCCGAAGAACCGAAGTTCCGAGCCTGATAGAGCTCGCGATGCGCCCAGCTCTCTCGATAGCGCTCCTTGTACGCTCCCAGTGTCTTGGTGCTGAAATCCTGATCGATCAGCGCGTCGACGAGGGTCTCGGCTGCGAGCATTCCCGATTTCATCGCCATGTGGATGCCCGCCAGATTCTGGGCGTTGCAAAAGCTCGCAGCGTCGCCGATCAGAACGGCACCATCGACGTAGAGTTTGGGCTGCGCATAGAGCCCTCCGGTTGGGATCGTCTTCGCGCCGTATCGGATGAGCTCGGCATCTTCGAGCAGCCACCGCATCCACGGGTTCGTCTTGAACTTCTGCGCCTCGAGGTGCGGATCGCAGCGAGGGTTCTTGGCATCGAGGGGGGTCACGTATCCATAGGAGATCAGATCATCCTGCATGTCGTAGAGCCACATGCCGTGGAACTCGCTCAGGATCTTTGGGAACTCCAGTCCGTGCACGACGCGTCCGGGTTTGTGCTTCTTCGGGTTGACGCGCCAGATCTCCTTGATTCCCGTCTCGAACGTCTGGGGATTGTCACCCCCCAGATCGAAGCGCTCGATCAGCTGCTTCGCGAGCGAGCCTCGCACGCCCTCTCCGATCACGGTCACTTTGGCAAAGATGTCCATGCCGGGCTGGAAGGTGCTCTTGGGATTTCCCTCCTTGTCCACCCCCATGTCCCCCGTGCGCACGCCGATCACCCGCCCGCCTTCGACGAGCATCTGGTCGCCCGCGAAACCGGGATAGATCTCCACCCCGACTGCCTCGGCGCGCTCCGCCAGCCACTTGGCCACGCGGTTGAGCGAAACGACGTGGTAGCCCTTCTTCTGGAAGTTCGGCGGCACGATGGGCGCAGCGATCTTGCCCTTCGGGTGGAAGATCCAGAAGCCCGCATCGCTGCAGACGTACTCCGTTGGGAATCCCTGCTGTTCGAAATCCGGAAACAGCTCCCGGATCGCCTTCGGATTCATCACCGCACCCGACAGCATGTGATCGCCGACATTCGCGCTCTTTTCGAGCACCAGCACGGTGGGCGGCTCGACGGGCGCGCGCCCCCGCTTCCCGGCTGTTTCGTTGTGTTCTCCAATGCGCTGCATCAGATGGATCGCAGAGGCCAGCGTGGCGGGACCCGCGCCCACATACAGGATGTCGACCTCCATGCTCTCTCGCTCGACCTGCGTCATGATTTCCTCACTGGGCAAGCAGACAAGACGCGTGCTCGAACCATAGAAGAACGCCTCTGGGGGTCAACCGAGCTACACTCCGACCCCCCGGGACGCTGCGACCCGGCGGCTCCGAGCGACGCGCAGGACTTCCACCCCTACCTCTCTATAATGGCAATCCCCATGCGCACCGTGGATCAGGGTCTGGTCGAGATCGTTCGAGAGTTCGTCGACGCCCACCAGCTCATGCGGAGTGTGATCGATCGCTACCGCAGCGGAACTCTCCGTTTCGAACACCTCCAGGAGCTGGTCGGAGACGACGAGAGCAGTGTGCTCTTCCGCCTGAAGGAGCACTGCCATGCGCTGTTTCGCGTGGAACGGGCCGACTCCGCTCTCCAGGCGCACCGGGAAGCGCTCTTCGATCTCGCCGTCGGTTCCCTCTTCCACGAGGCGATGAAGTTTCGCGAGAACTTCTATCAGCGCGAGGTCTACGGCCCGCGTGTGCGCGCCCTGCGATCCCGAGCCGGCAGCGAAGAGGCCGCGCTCTTCGATGAGTTCGAGAAGATCCTTGCCGCGGTTTCGCCTCGGCTCGAGGAAGGGCTGCGGGAGGCGGAGAAGCTGCTCGATCAGACGGTGCAGCAACTCCGCATCTTGTTGGAGGTGCATCGAGACAACGGCTTCGTCGCGAGATTCTTGTTGGAACACCCGGCTGCCGTGGAACAGATCTTCCAACGCCCGTTCGAGGATCTTCTCACCGAGACCTACGGGAGCTCCGCGGAAGGCTACCGCCGGGCCGGCCGCTCCTACCTGATGAGCGGCTATTACGACGCCGCCCTCGAAACGTTGGCTGCTGCCCGCGAGCGCGGCGCCACTCCGGCCGAGATCGACCGCCTCTCCGCGTATGCCCGCGGTATGGCCGCGTACCTGGCTCGCAGCTACGCGGATTGCGTGGAGCATCTCGCGGAGTGGTCCCGGACGGCCCAGGACGACCCTCTCGAGCTTCGTCGGCTGGCCCAGGACGCCGTGTCGCGCGTGGGGCAGCTCGTCGAGAAGGTCGATCGGGAACGCGTGCAGGCCGCAGCCGCGGCCCTTCTCGAAGACCTCGCCACGGCGACGTCGGCTTGAGCTGCTGGAGCATCCGAGCGAACGCTGCGCAAGCTCAAGTCGTCACGCCGTCGGCCAGGATTCCGTGAAGAAGCATCTTCCTGAATTCCTCCCGCCGCCAATCGACGGCGGTTGTGGCAAAGACGTCATCGACGCCGAGCACCGCTGCGCTGAAGTCAGCCCCGGCATAGTGGAACACCGCCATCCCGATCACGCTCTGAACGACGTGACGGGAGGAGAGCTTGCGAAAAGCGCCCGCCTTCACGCCGTCGTGAAAGAAGGTGAGCCCCCCCTGGATGATGCGTTTGAGGATCGGGGCGATTCTCGACTCATCCACTGGAATGCGATCGACAAAGATACGGATCATGATCTGCGAGGTGTTCGGATTCTCGGCCAGCAGATCGTGAAAATGATCTGCGACTTCCTTCGCTTTCTCCGCGTGGCTCAGATCCCGATTCATCACTTCGGTCATCCGTCGTTCGAATGAACGCAGCATCCGTTCGAGCACCGTCGTGTACAGCGCGACCTTGCTGTCGAAGTAGTAGTAGAGAGCTGTCTTCCGAACGCCCACTTCCTGCGCGATGCTCTCGAGGTGCGCCCCTTGATATCCCTTCTGTGCGAACTGCCTCTCAGCAACCTCGAGCATCCTCTCGCGCGTGTCGGAACTTCGTCCCGGCGGCATGTCCAGGCATCCTCCCTCCGTCATCCGCTGGCGGCTCGCGCGCGCTCCCTGAAGAAGAGCCATCCCCCCGCGCCGAGCACGATGAGCGCGATCCCCACGAACTGGGGCTCCGTCAATCCCAGCGCCACCTTCGGGTTCACGCGAAGCGTCTCGATGAAGATCCGGCCCAGGCCGTTGAGCGCGATGTACTCGCCGAACAGGAAGGGGCTGCTTCGGCGCCGTTTCCACAGCAGAAAGGCCACGGGAAGCAACCAGAGGATCTCGTAGATCTGGGTGGGGTGCACCGTCTCCAGCGTCGGAGGTGCTCCCTTCGGAAAGGCCAGTGCCCAGGGAAGATCGCTGGCCCGTCCGTAGTCGTCTCCCACGAGGAAGCAACCGAGTCGTCCGATCGACTGTCCGACAGCGCCCGCGACGGCCGTGCAGTCCATCACCTGCTTGATGGATACCCGGTTTCTCGAGGCGCCCACCGCGCCGGCGAGCGTCGCGCCCACCAGACCCCCGTACCAGGTGATGCCTTCGCGCGCGAACAGAAGTTCCGTGAACGGCACTCCCGTGCGCAGGTGCACATCCACGGCGAAGTACAGCTTGGAACCCACGACACCGCCGAGCATCACGTAGACGAGCAGGCTCCAGGCGAGCTCGGGATCGAGTCCTTCTTCCTTCATTCGAACGGCCGTGATCCACGAGCCGACGAGGAAGGCGATCGCCATCATCAGGCCGAACGTGCTGACGCTGAAGTTTCCGATACGGAAGAGTTCGGGATACATCTCGACGTCGAGTGGACCAGCCTATGAGGAGTCCATTGTTGCGGCAACCACTCGGGGCGGCCGATTTCGCCGCGCCTAGCCGCCCGGCAGGCGTACGTGGAAGGTGGCGCCCTCACCCGGCGCGCTCTCCACCCACACCTTTCCGCCGTGCTTTTCGACGATCTTCTTCACGATGGCGAGACCGATTCCCGTGCCGCAGCGTCCGTTCTTGTGTCCCATGCTCTGGAACACCTCGAAGATGCGCTCGTGATGCTCGCGCGCGATTCCGCGGCCGTTATCGCGAACCGTGATGTCGTGGCCGTCCCGGGATGCACTGACCCGGACTTCGATGCAGGGATTCTGCGTTTCGCCCATGTGATCGATGGCATTGCCGAGCAGATTCGACAGCACTTGATAGAGACGCGTTCGGTCGCAGTACACCAACGGCGGCGGCGTCTCGGGCAGCACGAGCCGGATGCCGGAGGATTCGAGGCGCGGCTTGAGCTCCGCCTGCAGCTGCATGAGGACCGCGCGCGGGTCCACGAGGGACGGGCGGTCGCCGGGCTGGCCGATCCTCGAGAGCTCGAGCAGATCATGGATCAAGCTCTCCATCGTGCGTCCGGATTGTTCGATGCGATCGAGGAAGTGCTTGCCCGTCTCATCCAGTTGCGCGTCGTAATCCTGGCGCAGCAGCCTCGAAAAACCGAGCAGCGCCACCAGCGGCGAGCGCAGGTCGTGTGCCAGGGCGTTGACGCAGTGCTCGAGCTCATCGTTGGCTCGGAGCAACTTCGCCACGGTGTCCTTGCGCTGCGTCACATCCCGGAGAAAGAGCGCGTGTCCACCCCGAACGCCGCCCGCCTTCGCTCGGAAGGCGGAGGCGGTGATGGCGATCTGGAGCCGGCTACCGTCTTCACGGCTCAATGAAACCTCGCAGCTCATGGGAGCCGACGTTTCGTCGAGTGCAGCCGCGAGTCGCTCGATCTCCAGGGCGCTCTCCCCAAAGAGCAGCGCCGCGGGGCGATCGACGAGGGCTTCGCTCGGCTGCTCCAGGAGTTGTGCTGCCGCCGGGTTCGCATGCAGCACGTAGCCCTCTGCGTCCACCGCGACGATGGCTTCCGGCGCGCAGTCGATGATGGCTGCGTCGAGCTCGCCCGCGCGGGAGGTCGCCGTCTCGCGAGGGCGAGCGATGGCCACCAGGAGCGGTCCTTCGTTGCGATTCGTTTCGACGCGAAACAGGTTGGCCTCGACGGCGAGCGTTCTGCCGTCTCGCATCTGGAGATCGAGTGGCACGCACGAGAGCGCGCTGCGACGGCGCATATGGGAGCGGATGTGGAATACCTGCTCCGGCTTCGGAAGCCGCGGGAGAAAGTTCCGCGAGTCGGAGCCGAGCGCGAGGTCTTCGCCGCCCAGCAGACTCGAGAATCCCTCGCTCATCCAGAGAACGCGGCGATCTTCATCTGTGACGAGGATCCACCGATAGATCCGAGCGAGTCCCTGCAGGAGTCGCTGCGCGGGGATTCCGTCTACGAGCCGGGTCTCGGTGAGATGCTGAGCCGTCATCGATGAGTGGAACCGTCCTCGAATACAGACCGGGCGTTAAACGGAAGAATGACTCTTTGTGCACAAGCTGGCCGACGCCCGCACCGGCAAGCGGAGATCAAACGCCCGAAAATCGCCTTCCTGGCTCCCACCCCCACCGAGTCGAGGGGCATCGTATCACCCGCGAAAAGAGAGGGTCAACGCAATCACGGCGTCGCTGCAATAACTTTCCGGCCGGAGAGCGACGGCTCCGGGGCGCTCGTGGTGACCCCGGCCGCGCTTCACTATCCTTGGATCGAGAGGTTACATGGGGAGATCGGGATCTTCTCCCCGGGGGGTTCGTGCGTGTCACGTGTGCACACTCTCTCCTTACTGATCGCCGCAAGCATCCTCGTGTTCGACGGCACGACGCCCGTGCGTGTGGCAGCACGCCCCGATCGCGCCCGCGAAGTCCTGGATGCCGAGCGCGTCGGGGTCATCGTGCGCCGCATCAACCCGGAGCTCTCGCCAGACGCCCAGCGCCGCATTGGCGAGGCGGTGATCCGGAACAGCCGCAAGTACGGTCTCGATCCCGAGCTGGTCACTGCGGTGCTCCACGTGGAGAGCGGCGCGCGCCCGTGGGTCGTCAGTCGCAAGGGCGCGGTGGGGCTCATGCAGGTCATGCCGCACATGGTGGGCGACATGCGCCTCGCGGGAAACCTGACGACGATCGAGAGCAACATCGAAGCCGGGTGCGTGATCCTCGCCGACAACATCCGGCGCCTCGGAGAGGACGACGGGATCTCGGCCTACTTCTGGGGATCCGAGATCCGCGGGGTGGCGTATCTGGACCGCGTGCGTGAGGCGCGCGCGGCGATTCGGCGACTCTCTCGCTCTTGACGGTCGTTCTCGGTTGCGCCGTGACTCCCGGGTGGATTCCGATGGATGAGGTCGCACTCCGTCGCTGCGAGTCGTATTTCCCCGGCGCGCAAGGCAGAAGGCTCTTCCGTCGATCCTGGGCACCGCCCGCTCCCCGGGCTGCGCTCGTGCTGGTTCACGGCTACGGAGAGCACAGTGGACGCTACGAACGCTTCGGCGCCTGGTTCGGCGCGCGCGGTTTCGCGGTGCACGCGTTCGATCAGCAGGGCCACGGTCGCTCCGAGGGTCCCCGCTTCCACGTGCGGCGTTTTGAGGACCTGCTCGACGATCTCGCGCAATTGCTTGGATGGGTACGCCGCGAGCATCCCGACACACCACAATTCCTGGTCGGCCACAGCATGGGCGGTCTGGTAGCGGCTGCCTACGCACGCGAGCGGCGTCCCCATCTCTGTGGCTTCGTGACTTCCGGCGCCGCGCTGCGCATCGGCGAGAAGATCCCGGGCCTGCGCTTGCGCGTGGTGCGCGGCCTGCGACTGTTCCTGCCCCGGCTGAGCATCGACACCGGGCTGGACCCCGAGAACCTGTGCAGCGATTCCGAAGTCGTGCGTGCCTACCGCGAGGATCCGCTCGTGGGCAGCCGGATGACCGCATCCCTCGCAGTCGAGTTCATCGACGCATCCCGCCGCACCGCCGCCGCCGCTGCCGAGATCGGCCTTCCGGCGCTGGTTCTGCACGGGGGCGAGGATTCCATATGCTCGGCGGCGGCGAGCGCGGACTTCGCGCAGGCTATTCCCCGCGCGCAGCTCAAGATCTACGCTGGGATGCGACACGAGATCTTCAACGAGCCCGAGCACGAAGCGGTATTTCGCGATGTGCTCGAGTGGGCGAAGGCGTGCGCGCGCGCATGACGGTGGCCAGGAATTGACGCAGGAGCTTTCCCACATCGATGCGAAGGGCCGTGCCCGCATGGTGGACGTGGGCGAGAAGCCCATCACGCTGCGCGTCTGCGTGGCGCAGGGGGCCGTGCGCATGGCCGCGGCAACGCTGGCCCGGATTTCCGACGGATCGTTACCCAAGGGGGATGCTCTCTCGGTTGCGCGGCTCGCGGGCATCCAGGCGGCCAAGCGCACCCACGAGTGGATTCCTCTCTGCCACGCGATTCCGCTCGACGCGGTTGACGTGGCGCTCACGCCCGATCCGGACGGCTGCCGAGTTCGGATCGAGGCCCGTGCACGCGCCCACGCGCGCACCGGCGTGGAGATGGAGGCGCTGGTGGCGGTCGCAGCGGCGGGACTCGCGCTCTACGACATGTGCAAGGCGATCGACCGGGAGATGGCCATCGAGGCCGTGCAGCTGGTGAGCAAGAGCGGCGGCAAGAGCGGAGACTGGCGGCGCTCGACGGATTCGGTGGACCCGGCCGAAGCTCCGACGGATTGAGCGGTGAAGAAGCGAGATTGGACCGGCGCTCGTCCCCGAGAGGATGAACCGGCCGAGGAGCAGCGGTGTCCGAAGCCCCGGATGAACACGCTCAGCGCAGAACTCGTGGAATGCGGTGGCGCCGTCCTCGGGCAGTCCGGGTCCGCTGTCGAGGCTGATCCGGACGCCGAGCTGATTGACCGCTGGCAGGCGGGAGATCCCCGGGCCTTCGAATCGCTGGTGCGCAGGCACGAGCGGCGCGTGTATCGGCTCCTGCTGCGCATGCTGGGCAGCCCCGAGGAGGCGGAGGATGCCACGCAGGAGGCCTTCCTCAGCCTCTATCGCCACGGTCGTCGGTTTCGCCGCGAGTCCCGTTTCTCGACGTTCGTGTACCGGGTCGCCGTGAACGCGGCACTGAATCGACGCCGCAGTCTGGGTCGTTCGCGCGCCCGGGAGCGCGAGCTCGCGGAGCGGGCGGCGGCCGGAGAGGATCTTCCCTCGGCACCGCGGGATCCCGAGCGCGCGGCGAGTGGTGCGCAGGTTCAGGCGCAGGTACAGGAGGCGCTCTTGCGCCTGCCGAGCGACCTGCGCATGGCCGTCGTGCTCTACGACATCGAGGGACGGGCCTACAGGGAAATTGCGGACGTTCTCGGCATTCCGGAGGGCACCGTCAAGTCACGTATCCATCGCGCTCGCAACGCGCTGCGCGAGCTCCTTCGGGAGTTCGTGGGCCATGAAGCATCAGGAGAATCGCCGTGAGTACCCCCCGACGACGGCACAGCCGAATTGGACAGCGCATCGGAGGCCGTGCGTCCGATGCAACGGTCACGGAAGATCGCGCCGGATCCAGTGCCTCGGAGCTGCGCGAGCTGAGGGAAGTCGTCGCACTGCTGAGAGGGTTGCCGGACCCAGAGCCTCCGGCCGGGTTGACGGACCGCGTCTTGGCGCGCGTGGCGCAGCTGGAGTCGCGCCGCTGGCCTCGGGTGTTTCGCGGTGGGATCGCTCCGCTGCTCGGTTCTGCGTTGGCCGCGGGGCTGGGCGGACTGCTGCTGCTCACAGCGGCGCAGCGCGGTTCGTTCGAGAACATCGGATTCCTCGGCGTCGAGCGCGCTGCTTCACCGGCGCTGCTCGGTTCGAACGCGACCGCCGCGGGGGGAGGGTCGCTGCGCATGCGCCGACCTGTGACCGCGATGCTTCCCCCCGCGGCGGTCGTCGGACCCCAGGTGGTCTTCTTTGGCGGCCAGGAGCCCGCCTCGGAGCTCGCAGAATTCGAGCCGATCAAGGCCAATCCGATCGAGCGAGGTCTGGATCGTCAGCTCAACCTGATGCTGCTCGATCCCCATGCGTTCTTCCAGCGGCTCGAGACCGTGCAGCAGCGGGATCGCTTCATCGCGCGCCTGGCCGCGCGGGCCGCGAGCCGTGGTGATGCGCCGCAGATGGCGCTGCGGCTGCGCGCCGTCCCGCACCGCTTCGCCGAGACGACATCGGATCAGTTCTTGAAGGCTTCGCTGGCCCAGTACGCATCTGGGCGTTAGAGCACGCGAAACCCGCGCGGCGGCCCCGATCCGCGCAGCTCTCGCCGAGCGGCGCTAGATTTCCCGCTCCCGGTCCCGCGGAGCTTCCATGCCCACCTCGCTGCTCGACCGGGGGGCGTTGCGCGCCGAGCTGCCGAGAGAACGACTCGAGGCCCTGGGCGCGGAGGCGCTCAGCGACGCAGAGCTGCTGGCGCTGCTGCTGCGGACCGGGCGCCGCGGCGTCGATGCGCTGGCGCTCGCTTCGCGCGTGCTCGCGCTGCGCGGCGGCCTGCACGGCGTGGCGCGCAGCAACGCGCGGGAGCTTGCTGCCGTTCCCGGTGTCGGCCCGACCAAGACCGCCACCGTGCTCGCGTGTCTCGAGCTCGGGCGCCGCCTCGCGGGGCGTCGCCTGCGCCCCGGAGCGGCCATCCGGGGACCGGAAGACGTGTATCGGCACTACCATCCGAGTCTCCGCCACGCCGGCCAGGAGCGCTTCTTCGCGGTGCTCCTCGACGGCCGCCATCGCGTGCTGGGGCACGAAATCGTCTCTCAGGGGACTCTGACCGCCAGCTTGGTGCATCCGCGAGAGGTCTTCCGCCCGGCGCTGCGCGCCTGCGCCGCTGCCCTCATTCTGGTTCACAATCATCCCAGCGGGGATCCGACGCCGAGCCCGGAGGATCGCGACGTGACCCTCCGCCTGGCGCGGGCAGGCGAGATTCTCGGCGTGCGGGTGATCGATCACGTGGTGGTCGCCGAGCGCGGCTACTGCAGCCTCCGGGAGGAGGGAACCCTGCCTGCCTGAACGGCGTGGAGGCTCGTCTCGGCCTCCACGCCGGCCCAGACGGTCCTAAGGGTGTCGGGCCGGGTGGTCGATGAGGCTCCGAGAGGCGCGGATCCGACTCGATCCTCGCTTGCGCCGCGGGACGGACGCAGATGAAGGCCACAGTGGAGCGCAGCGACGAATCCGCAGACGCCGCCGAGGTCGAGCGACGGCGGTCCGAACGCGCCGATTACGTGGTCCGGGTCGCCTACAAGACGGTGGACGAGCTCTTCTCCGAGTTCGCCCGCAACATCAATGAAGGCGGTCTCTTCGTCGAGACCGAGATTCCGCCCGGTGTGGGCAGCCTGGTGGCTCTCCAGTTCAACATTCCGGGGAGCGACGAGCCCATCCAGGTCATGGGCCGCGTCGTCCGCACGAGCGCGGGCGAGCGCGACGAGCCGCCCGGTATGGGTATCGAGTTCGAGAATCTGGACGGTCAGTCCCGCGAGCTGATCAACGACCTGGTGCGCAACCTGCGCGTCGGGATGCCGGGCGCAAGCTAGAACGGAATGTCGTCGCTCGGCGGCGGCTCGTTCTCGCCGGAGCCGCTGCGCCGGTTGTCTCCGCCGCCGCCCGGGGCATCTCCTCCGCCCGGGAGATCTCCGCCGCCCTGGCCGCGACCTCCGAGGAATTGGACCGTCTGGGCCACGATCTCGGTCGTCCGCCGCTTCTGGCCTTCCTTGTCCTCCCACTCGTTGGTCTGCAGTCGCCCTTCGATGTAGACGCTGCGTCCCTTGGAGAGGTACTGGGCGCACAGCTCGGCCGTTCGACCCCACGTTACGATGCGATGCCACTCCGTGCGTTCCTGTCGATCGCCCTCGCGTGTGGAGAAACGATCGGTCGTCGCGATCGAGAAATTTGCGACGGCCTGGCCGCTCTGGGTGTATCGAAGCTCCGGATCGCGACCGAGGTTTCCGATCAAGATGACTCTGTTGACGCTCGCCATTTCGGGGGATGTCTCCGTCGTTGTGGGGTGCGCCTGCATGTTCTCGCCGACGGTGGAGTGCGTCAAGAGCGCAGGCACCCCAGTCGCCGAAGAACGCCGTTTGGTTCTGCGAGGGGCGCGCCCCACGTTGCGCAAAGGTCGCACCGACGCTGATTTCTTCTAGCATTCGAGCGGAGTGACTGCGCGCTGATCTACGTCTACCGCTACGCCCTGATCGTGCTGTACACCCTCTTCTGGGGATCGATCGGCTGCATCATCAGCTGCGCCGACCGCAGCGGCGACGGAGCGGTCTGGGCCGCGCGCCGCTGGGTGCACTGGATCCTCGCCTCCTGCGGCATCGAAATCGAGTGTTCGGGCGTCGAGTCGTTCGATCCGAGCCGGCCCTACGTGTTCATGGCCAACCATCGCAGCGTGTTCGACGTCGCGGCCATCGTCGCCACGCTGCCCGTCCCCTTCCGCTTCGTGGCCAAGCGCGAGCTCACCTGGATTCCCGTCTTCGGCTGGGCGCTGCGCCTCGGCGGACATGTGATCGTCGACCGCCGCCGCCGCGACCGCTCCGTGCGCAGCCTCGAGCGAGCGGCCGAGCGGATTCGCCGCGGGACCAGCGTGATCATTTTTCCCGAGGGAACGCGCGGCGAGAGCGACCAGCTCGGCGAATTCAAGAGCGGTGGCTTCCACCTCGCGCTTCGCGCCGGTGTGCCGGTGGTACCGGTCAGCGTCTCGGGCTCGCGTCGGATCACGCCGAAGCACTCGCTGCGTATCGAGAGCGGGCGCATCCGCGTGCACTACGGCGCGCCGATCGCGACGCAACACCGCGCGCTGGACGACCGGAGCGCGCTCAAAGAAGAGGTCCGGCGGGCCATCCTGCTGCATCTCGAAGCGGACTCCGGCGACTCGGCGGGTGCCTCCGGCTGAGCAGTTGACGCACCGGCGCACCCGCCTACCCTCCTCTTACCTTGCAGGCCCAGGGGGGGTGAGCAAGGCCGAGGCCGCGCGCGCAGGCGCGGCTTGCCCACAAGACGGGGACCCGCCGGAAGCCATGGCAAAGGCCAGCGCAGGCAGGCGATCCGGCGCGCGGCACGGCCATGTCACGCGCGCGTCGTTCGGGCGTGTGCTCGTTCGCGAGTGCATCGGGATCGCATTCATCGGCGTGGCGCTGCTGTCCGCGGTCGCGCTCTGGTCCTACGATCCCAGCGATCCGGTGCTGGCGGGGCCCGTGCAGAACGTGGCGGGCGTTCTGGGGGCGCTCATCGCATCCCTGCTGCAGCGCAGCGTGGGTTACGGAGCGCTGCTCGTTGTTGCCGCCGTCGCGGTGCTTGGGCTGCGCCTGATCGCGGGGCGCGGTCTGCCCGCCCCGGGCTCGCGTTTCTGGGTGGGGGCGCCCCTGCTTCTGGCGGCCCTGGCGACGTTGCCGCTGGTCGTTCCAGGCTCGGCCGGGCTGACTCCGGACGCGCCCGAGAGTGGGGCGCTCGGGCGCTACCTCGCTGCGCGCGAAATCTGGTTGGTCGGATCCTGGGGTGCGTTCTCGCTCAACCTCGCGCTGGGCGCGATCGGCGTGCTCGCCGCCACGGGTGTGTCCGCGGGGCGCACGCTCGGTGTGCTCGGTGTCGGACTGGGCGGGCTCGTGGCCGGTGTGGCGGCGCTCGGCGTGCGCCTCTGGCGCGCCGCGCGGCGCCTCGCTTCCGCCGCGGCACACGCCGTCTTGGAGCTGATGCGCGGCGTGGAGCGTGGCTGGCGCGCCCTCGCCGTGTGGCGCGAGCAGCGCGCGCGCAGGGCCCGGGTGGCGGCGGCGAGGCGGCCGCGGGAGATCGCGGCCGAAGGCACTCCGTCCGAGCCCGTGCAGGTCGCCGCCGTGGCGCGTCGGCGCGAGGCGCCGCAGATCGTCGATCACTCGGCCGAACGGATGCAGCAGCGCAAGGCGCACCAGGAGGCGTTTCCTTTCGAAGAACGCGCAGCCACGGGACCCTACCGCCGCCCGGACACCTCGATCTTCCAGGCGCCGCCGGAGAGCGCGCGCGCCTACGATCACGAGAGCCTCATCATGAACTCCCGGATCCTGGAGAAGAAGCTGCAGGACTTCGGTGTGGGAGGCAGCGTGGTCAAGGTGCATCCCGGCCCCGTGATCACCATGTACGAATTCGAGCCCGCATCCGGGGTGAAGGTGAACAAGATCGTGGGCCTCGCCGACGATCTCGCGCTCGCGCTCCGCGCCATGTCCGTGCGGATCATCGCGCCGCTGCCCGGCAAGTCCGTTGTGGGCGTCGAGGTTGCGAACAGTGAACGCGAGGTGGTCTACCTGCGCGATCTGCTCGAGTGCGACCGACTCCAGGAGAGCCGCTCTCTGCTCCCCGTGGCGCTCGGAAAGGACATCTACGGCAACCCGATCGACGCCGACCTGGCCAAGATGCCGCACCTGCTGGTGGCGGGAGCGACCGGCACGGGCAAGAGCGTGTTCCTGAACTGCCTGCTGTGCTCCATCCTGTGCCGATTCTCGCCGGACGAGCTCAAGCTGCTGCTGGTCGACCCGAAGCTTCTCGAGCTCTCGGTGTACGCGGGCATTCCGCACCTCATCGCGGACGTCGTCACGAATCCAAAGCGGGCCTCCGCGGCGCTCGCGGGTGTCGTGCGCAAGATGGAGGAGCGTTACCAGCTGATGGCCGCGCTCGGAGTCCGCAGCATCCAGCAGTACAACGAGCGCTGCGAGCGGGAGCGGGCTGCGGGAAACCAGACCTTCCGCCTCAAGCCCAAGCCCGGCGAGGAAGAGGGCGAGGAGGCGGCGTACCGCAAGTTTCCGTACATCGTGGTCGTCATCGACGAGCTGGCGGATCTCATGGTGGTGTCGGCCAAGGACGTCGAAGAGTCGCTGCAGCGGCTCGCGCAGATGGCGCGCGCCGCTGGGATCCACCTGGTCCTCGCCACGCAGCGGCCCAGCGTCGACGTGCTGACCGGAATCATCAAGGCGAACTTTCCCGCCCGCATCTCATTCCAGGTCTCCTCGCGCACCGACTCCCGCACGATCCTCGACCAGAACGGTGCGGAACACCTGCTCGGCTCGGGCGACATGCTCTTCCTGCCCCCCGGAACCTCCAAGATGCAGCGGCTCCACGGCGCCTTCGTCAGCGAGCGCGAGGTCGCGTCCCTGACGAAGTTCCTGAGCGAGCAGGGGGCGCCTGCGTACGACGACGGTCTGACCTTCATCGAGGTCGAGGCGGAAGATGCGGACGCGTCGGACGACGACGTGGACGAGATGTACGATCAAGCGGTTCGCCTGGTGGCGGAAACGCGGAACGCGTCGATCTCGTACGTGCAGCGTCGGCTCAAGGTGGGTTACAACCGCGCGGCGCGGATGGTCGAGCACATGGAGAAGGAGGGAGTCGTGGGACCTCAGAACGGCACGAAGCCGCGCGAGGTCTACGTCAGCCCCATCGAGCCTTGACGCCGCGCTGCTCCGCCGCCTCAGCCCCGTGGATGCCCGGCGCACGCCGATTCGGGGGCTTGTGGGCGCGGATGATCGCGATCCTCGCCTGCGGAGTCGCGATGGCGAGCGCCGGCGGCGATCCGAGCGCCGGGGCCGCTGCCGAGCCGGCGGCGGCCACCCCATCCGAGCGGACGCTGGCGGCGTGCGCCGAGCGCGTGGCAGCCCTGATTCAGCGCCGCTACGAGGGTGTTCGCGATCTGCAGGCGCGCTTCTCGCAGACCACGCGCCAGGCGGGCGCCGTGCCGTCGGCGCCGACCACCTCGAGCGGCACGCTCGTCTTTGCCAAGCCCGGCAAGATGCGCTGGAGCTACGAGCAGCCCGAGCCGAGTCTGGTGGTGAGCGATGGTGCCACCCTCTGGATCTATGACCCCGGCTTCGGGGAAGTCCAGCGCATGCCGGTGGGAGACGGCATGCTCTCGGGTGCCGCCTTCCAGTTTCTGCTCGGAGACGGCGACATTTTTCGCGACTTCCGTGTCGAGGCCCGAGCCTGCGGCGAGCAGTCCGTCGATCTCGAACTCACGCCCCGCGAGCCCGCCAGCTACGAACGCCTGGGGTTGCTGGTCGATTCGCGCACGGGAGACCTGATCCGCACGCGCCTGGTCGACCTGCTGGGCACCGTGATCGAGATGGAGATCTCGCAGCTGCAATTCGACCGCTCGCCGTCCCCGGATCTGTTTCGCTTCGAGCCACCCGAGGGTGTGCGCGTGACGGACCTCGAGCCCTGAGCCGCGAGCGGGCGAGTTACCCAATCACGGCAGCCGAATTCCGCGAATTGCGGGGTGCCGCAAAGTTCGGCGGGGTGCTGCCAGCGCCGGTGGCGCCGCTGGTAGGTCGACACTCCCGTCAAAATTGCGGCAACTTCTGCGCAAGTCAGCATCGAGAGGCGGCAGGGCACCGGCAATTTTTTCAGCCTCGCAAGAGCCTGCCCTCCGGTGACTGCGCGCAGCCGCAGACACCCCCGGGGCTCCCGGATCGAGGCGGGCGACCGCGCCCGGCGGATGTCTCTCGAGTCTCTTCTACGCGGGGAGAACGCACACGTTTCCAGCGGGTTCCAGTCGATGCTGCGCAGCCCTCGCGCTTGACACCCCTAGGTCCTCTGATAGACTCGAAAATCGGAAAAAGGTGCGGAATTTCGAGAGGTTGTGAATCTTTCCGCTCGACTGCCGAACACATCCAGGCGTCGATTCGACGCGCTCCGTACCCGTCTCGCAACCCGAAGATGAGAGCCATGACGGAGTCCTTCGAGTGCTTGTCGAAGCGACCAGAGAGCGAGGTTTCTTGATTTCTTGCCGATCGAATGCGTTGGGAAGAGCGCTGCCCGAGGATCGGATCGTGTTTCCCGCCGACATCGGCCAAGCCCGGATTCCAGTGGTATGGGACGACTGAATCACAGATTGAATGCTTTGCAGCGATCGAAGTGTTGCCTCCAGAACCGGTGCGGCACGCACTTTGCAGATGCATCGTGGCGTGGCGCAATCCACCCCCGGGTGGGCACGGTCAGCGAGGAGGCGGCATGAGCGAGTTCGATTCGAGGTCCGGCAGGAAGGGTTTCGTGCGGGATGTGATGCGGCGTATCTCGGCTACACCTCCCTCGCCTGGAGACGAGCCCGCAGAAGGCGAACCGGAGCAGGACGAAGTGCGATCCTACCGCGACGAGGTCGAAGACCTCCGCAATGCCATCCGGCTGTTCGGCAGCGAGTCTTCCGAGTTCCGCCGACGCCTCGACCGTCTGCTCGCGGAGTACGAGGCGCTGCGCCGGCGCTACCAGCTCACGCGCGAGCAGTTCACGGACGCAGAGCGCCAGAACGAGCGGCTCGTCAACGTCCTTCAGGAAGCGAAGCAGCAGATCGAGATGCTGAAGGAGGAGGTCGACAAGCTCTGCGCCCCGCCGAACAACTACGGGATCTTCAGCTCCGCCAACAAGGACGGCACCGCGGAGATCCTCGTTGACGGGCGGCCGATGCGCGTCAACGTTCACCCGAACGTGGACCCCTTCCAGTTCGTCGAAGGCCAGCACGTGGTGCTGAACGAGGCGTTCAACATCGTGGAGTCGAGTGGCTTCGTCTCCCGCGGAGAGATCGCGTCCATCGTCGATTTCATCGCGGACAATCGCGCCATCGTTCTGGGCCATACGGACGACGAGCGTGTCGTCACGCTCGCGGAGCCGCTGCGCAGCGAGCGCCTCAAGGTGGGTGACAACCTCCTCTACGATCCGCGCACCCATTACGCCTTCGAGAAGCTGCCGAAATCGGCGGTCGAAGAGGTCGTTCTCGAGGAGATTCCGAATGTCACGTACGACGACATCGGAGGACTCGGCGACCAGATCGAGATGCTGCGCGACTCGGTGGAACTCCCGTACATCTATCCGGAGGTGTTCGCGGAGCACCAGCTCTCGCCGCCGAAGGGCATCCTCTTGTACGGCCCGCCCGGCTGCGGGAAGACGCTCATCGCGAAGGCAGTCGCCAACAGCCTCGCCAAGAGCATCGAGCAGCGAACGGGGCGGGAGACCACGCCCTACTTCCTCAATGTGAAGGGGCCGGAGCTCCTGAACAAGTACGTCGGCGAGACCGAGCACAAGCTGCGAGAGGTGTTCAAGAAGGCCCGTGACAAGGCGAGCGAAGACGTTCCGGTCGTGATCTTCTTCGACGAGATGGATTCCCTGTTCCGCATGCGCGGCTCGGGCATCTCGTCCGATATGGAGGCGACCGTCGTTGCCCAGTTCCTCTCGGAGATCGACGGCGTCGAATCGCTGAAGAACGTCATCGTCATCGGTGCCAGCAATCGCCAGGACCTGATCGATCCCGCGGTGCTGCGCCCGGGCCGCCTGGATCTGAAGATCAAGGTGAACCGACCCGATGCGCAGGCCGCCAGGGAGATCTTCACCAAGTACCTGCTGTCGGATCTTCCGTTCCACCTGAAGTCGCAGGAGAGGTACGGGAGCGACCCCGCCAAGATCGTGGAGGGCATGATCGTCGACACGATCGAGCACATGTACCGGACTTCCGAAGAGAACAAGTTCCTGGAGGTCACGTACGCGAAGGGCGAGCGGGAGATCTTCTATTTCAAGGATTTCGCGAGCGGCGCGATGATCCAGAACATCGTTTCGCGGGCCAAGAAGCGGGCCGTGAAGCGGATGATCGAGAACGACGAGCGGGGAATCCAGCTCGAGGATCTCGTCGAATCCGTGAACGAAGAGTTCAAGGAGAACGAGGACCTTCCCAACACGACGAATCCCGATGACTGGGCGCGGATCTCGGGCCGAAAGGGCGAGCGCATCATCAACGTGCGGACGCTGATGAGCGGCATCAGCCGCAAGGAGCGCTCGATTGAAAACATCACCTCGGGCCAGTATCTCTAGGGAGCGTCGAACGAGCGTGCGGAGAACCAATGGCCATTGCGAAGGTGATGGGAACCGAGGTGGAGTACGGGATCACCATCAAGGGTGACCCGGATTTCGATCCCATCTCCAGCTGCGTTCTTTTGGTCAATGCGTACCGCGAGGATCACGCTGGGGAGATACTCTGGGACTACGATCAGGAGAACCCGCTCGCCGATGCGCGCGGATTCCAGGTCGACGGCGAGAAGTACACGCCCAACCAGCAGGAAAACATTGCGCGCAACAAGACCCTGGTGAACGGCGCGCGATACTACGTGGACCACGCGCACCCCGAGTATTCTTGCCCCGAGGTGACGAATGTTCGCGATCTCGTGATTCACGAGAAGGCTGGCGAAAGGATCCTCGAGATGAGCCGGCGGGAGGCGAACGCCCTGCTGCCGCCCCCGGCGCAGATGCTCATCTACAAGAACAACAGCGATCGCAAAGGCAACAGCTACGGCTCGCATGAGAACTACCTGATGGACCGGCGCACGTCCTTCAAGCAGATCGTCGAGCACCTGATGCCCTTCTTCGTGACACGTCAGATCTTCTGCGGCGCCGGCAAGGTCGGCGCCGAGAATCGCAGCCAGGCGGTCGACTTTCAGATCTCCCAGCGCGCGGATTTCTTCGAGACCGAAGTGGCCCTGGACACGATGGTGAAGCGGCCCATCATCAACACGCGAGACGAGCCGCACGCGGACCGCGAGAAGTATCGGCGCCTGCATGTGATCGTGGGCGATGCAAATCTCTCCGAATACACGATCTACCTGCGCAACGGCGTCACGAGTCTGGTGCTCTCGATGATCGAGGATGGCGCGATCGGCAAGAGCCTGTCGCTGCGAGATCCCGTGCGCGCGATCAAGGAGGTTTCGCACGACCCCACGTGTCGATCCGCGTTGCAGATGGACAACGGCAAGCGCATGAGTGCCGTCGAGCTGCAAGCCGCCTATCTCGACATGGCGCTGGCCTATACAGCTTCGGGCTCGACCGATCCGATCGTGGCCGATGTGATCAGCAAGTGGGAGCATGCGCTCGAATGCCTGCGGCGCGACCCGATGGAGCTCGACGGCAAGATCGACTGGGTGATGAAGAAGTCGATGATCGAGAGCTTCATGGAGCGCAAGTCGCTGGACTGGCAGTCTCCCCAGGTGGAGATGCTCGACCTCCAGTATCACGATCTTCGGCCGGACAAGGGGTTGTACTATCTTCTCGAGAGACAGGGGCGGGCGGAGCGGATCGTGGACGACGCCGAGATCTCCGCAGCGGTCCGCATGCCGCCTCAGGATACCCGGGCCTATTTCCGGGGTGAGTGTCTCAGGAAGTACGGTGACGCCGTGTTCGGGGTGAATTGGGACTCGATCTCGTTCGGCGTGGACGGGGAGCCGATCAAGCGGATTCTGATGGCGGAGCCACTCAAGGGCACCAAGGCGCACGTGGAGGAGCTGTTGGAGAGTTCGCCGACGGCGGCCGATCTCGTGAAGAATTTGAGGGCCTGAATCCCCGGGAGGATGCGAAGCATGCATACCACGACCACGCGACAGAAGAGCCACGCAGACGCGGCCATCGCCGTGATCTTCTCCGCAGCCGGCTCCACGCAGAAGCAGCAGCCGAAGAAGGGCGGCGGCGAAGGCGGCGAAGCCGACGCCAAGGGGCCCCAGAAGCTCGCGAAGAAGGGCAAGGAGCTCAAAGAAGACATGGATGCGCTCGTCGACGAGATCGACGAGGTGCTGGAAGAGAACGCGGAAGAATTCGTCAAGAACTACGTACAGCGGGGTGGCGAGTAGTCGCCGCGCCGGAGAAGGGATTCGGGCTTGAAGTTCGAGGGGTTCGGCGGCGGATATCAGGGATCGAGCTTTTCCGAGCTGTTGCATGTCGATTATCCCCAGTACAGGCTGGACTGGGGCGGCTTCGCGCGCGAGGGACGCGACGCGCTGTCCGTGCCGCACGGCACCACCGTTCTCGCCTTCAAGTACGCGGAGGGCGTCCTGGTTGCCGGGGACCGGCTCGCGACCGAGGGGATGCGCGTGGCCTCTCGTGACATCCAGAAGGTCTATGCGACGGACGCGTACTCGATGATGGCCATCGCGGGGGCGGCGGGGCCCGCCATCGAAATGGCGCGCATCATGCGCGTCGAGCTCGAGCACTACGAAAAGATCGAGGGCGAGGGACTCGAGATCGACGGCAAGGCGAACAAGCTGTCGCAGATGATTCGCGCCAACCTTCCGGCTGCGATGCAGGAGATCGGA
>JAOUNA010000031.1 GCA_029881215.1 Myxococcales bacterium
CGCGTCTCGCCGCAGACGGATCCAGGCGGAGGCGACGAGGGCCAGCGCCGCCAGCGCGTGCAGCGCGTGCAGCCCGATGATCAGGTAGAAGAAGCTGCCGAGCGAGCTCGACGTGAGCGTCAGGCCCTGGCCGATCAGGCGCACCCATTCCGCGCCCTGGAACACCACGAAGAAAACGCCCAGCACCAGGGCCAGCAGCAGCGGACGCAGCGCCGCCGCCCGCTGCGACCGGAAGCGCCGCTGCGCTGCGAAGAGCAGGATGCCGCTCGCGAGAAGCGCCGCCGTGTTGAACGCGGTCTCTTCGAGCGGAAGTCGCGGCTGATCGCTCGGCGGCCAGATTGGCGCCGACGCGCGTACGATCGTGAAGGCGCTCACCAGGCCCGCGAAGAGCATCGCCTCGCTGATCACGAAGATCAGCATTCCGAGCGCGCCGTTCGCCACGATCGGTGGCCTTCGAGCGGCGGAAACCGCCTGCATGGGAGCGGCGCCGGTGAGCACGGGTGCTTGAACCTCCGCTCGATCAGTGGCCGTGGACATCCTCGCCGTGGCCGGCCGCGTTCGCCTTGGCTGCCAGCCACGCCGGCTTCTGCCAGTTGCTGCCCTCGGCCTTCATCACGTCCGGCGCCGAGCCGGCGAAGAAGAGCAGCATGAAGACGAGACAGGTGACCGCGAGGTACGTGACGTAACGCGGCGCCAGATTCACGTGCATGAAATTCTTGGCCACCATGTAGGCCTTCACCACGGCGATGCCGAAGGCGGTGAGGAGCGTGACGACCTTGATGCCGAACATCGGACCGATCACGCTGACGCACAGCAGGGCGACCAGGATGGCCCAGATCTTCACATAGTTCGTGTGGTGTTCGTGTGCTTCGGACATGGCGACCTACTTTGCGATGTAGAGGAGGGGAAAGAGGAAGATCCAGACGATGTCGACGAAGTGCCAGTAGATTCCGATCAGTTCGACGCGATGGAGGGCCACGTTCTTGCGCGCCTCCGCCGCCACGATGAGCAGGATGACCACGCCCCCGAGCACGTGCAGGGCGTGCAGGCCGGCCGCGGTGTAGTAGAACGACCAGAACGTGCTCGAGGTGATCGTGAATCCGGCGTGAATCTCGTGGGTCCACTCGAAGGCCTTGACGATCAGGAAGGTCAGGCCGCCCAGCGCCGTGTAGAGCAGGTAGCGCGCGGCCTTCGCGCCGTTTCCGTGCTCGGCGGCCTGATGGCCGAGCACCGCGCAGAGGCTCGAGGTGAGCAGCACCAGCGTGTTGAAGGCGCCGATCCAGGTGTTCGTGTGCGCGGCCTGCACGGACCAGGCGTCGTGCGCGAGTCGGTGCATGATGTACGAGCCGAGCAGACCGCCGAAGATCACGATCTCGGAGGCGACCACCCACCAGACGGCCAGACGGCCGGTGGGCATGCCCGCAGCGCTGCGTGTGGTCGCAATCGGTGTGGCTGACATGGGTCTCCTCGCGGCCTTCTCTCAGGCCGGCTCGTTCTGCGGCCAGTAATCCTCGGTGCGCCCGGGCACGCTGTATTCGTACGGTCCGCGATACACCGTGGGCAGCTCCGTCCAGTTGCCGTGCGGCGGCGGCGACTCGGCCGACCACTCGAGGGTATTGGACTTCCACGGATTCTTGCCCGCCACCGCGCCGCGGAAGAGGCTGTGGAAGAAGTTGTAGATGAAGATCACCTGGGCGCCGAGCATCACCAGCAGCGAGACGGTGGCCACCACGCGCAGGTTCTGCATCCACGGCATGGCCAGCTCCGGAAAGTTCGTGAAGTCGTAGATCCGGCGGTGCTGACCCGCGGCACCGAGCATGAAGAGCGGGATGAAGATGCAGTTGAAGGCGATGATCGTGATCCAGAAGTGGAGCTTGCCGAGTGTGTCGTTCATCATTCGGCCGAACATCTTGGGGAACCAGAAGGTGACACCCGCAAAGGTTCCGATGATGGCGATCGGGTAGAAGGTGTAGTGGAAGTGGGCCAGCACGAAATACGTGTCGTGCAGGTAGATGTCCGATCCGCTCGCTCCCAGGAAGATGCCCGTCACGCCGCCGATGAGGAATTCCCCGATGAAGGCGAGCGCCCACAGCATCGGCGTCGCCAGCGTGATCGATCCGCCGTAGAGCGTGGCGATGTACACGAAGCACATCTCCGCGATGGGGACCGAGATGAGCAGGGTGGTCACGGTGAAGACGTTGGCCATGCGCGGGTCGATGCCCGCGATGAACTGGTGATGCGCCCACACCGTGAAGCTCAAGACGCCCGTCGCAAACGCCGTGTACAGCACCGTCCGATAGGCGAAGAGCTTCTTGCGGGCGAACACCGTGATGACGTCCGCCACGATACCCACGGCGGGCAGCAGCACTACGTAGACCTCGGGATGCCCGAAGAACCAGAACAGGTGCTGCCAGAGGATCGGGTCGCCGCCGCGATCGGGATCGTAGAAGGCCGTGCCGATGTTCTGGTCCATGAAGAGCATCACGGCGCCGGCGATCAGCGGACCCACCGAGACCATGAAGAGGATGCTCGCGATCACGATCATCCATACCACCATCGGGATGTCGTACATCTTCATGCCCGGCGCGCGCGAGTTCATCGTCGTGGTGACGAAGTTGATGCCACCCATCAGGAAGGCGACGAATTCGAGCGCAACCGCGGACAGCCAGAGCGTCGAGCCGAGCGGCGTGAGGTTGTACTGGCTCTTGGCCGACAGCGGCGGGTAGGAGGTCCAAGCGCCTCCGAATCCGCCGCCCTCCACGAAGAAGGAGGTCAGCAGCACGATCACGCTCAACAGGAAGATCTGGTAGGAGAGGCGATTCAGCCGCGGGAAGACCATGTCGTCGCAGCCGATCATCAGCGGGATCAGATAGTTGCCGAAGGCCGCGATCAGCACCGGCATCGCCACCCAGAAGATCATGATCGAGCCGTGGTTGGTCACCAGCGCGTTGTAGTCGGCCGGGGTGACCAGGCCGTAGCCCGGCACGTCGATGCCGGGGAAGGCGAGCTGCATGCGGAACGCGTACGACATGAAGCCGCCGATCAGCGCCATCGCCATGCCCGTGAACAGGTATTGCATGGCGATGATCTTGTGATCGGTGGAGATGACGTACTTGCGCAAGAAGCTCGTCTCCCCGCGGTGATGCGCGCCGTGGGCAGTCCCGGCTGCGACCGTTGCGGACTCGGCCATGGTGTCTTCCTCAGGTCCCGGCGGGGCTGTTGATGGCTGCGATGGCGGTGGACGACTGGCTCCTCATCCAGGCGGCGTGCTCCGTCGCGCTCTCGATGTGGATGCGTGCGCCCATCAGTCCGTGCCCGATGCCGCAGATCTCCGCGCACTGGATGTCGTAGCTGCCCGTCACGGTGGGCTCGAACCAGCCGGTGATCACGCGGCCGGGAATGGCGTCCTGCTTGAGCCGGAAGACGGGCACCGAGAAGTCGTGGAGCACGTCGAGGGACTCGAGCTTGTAGTGGTACAGCGTGTCGACCTCGACGTGCAGCTCATTGACGGTGGAGATGTCGTCGTCCGTGTCGAGCTTCCCGTCGGGGCCCGGGTGCACGAAGGTCCACGCCCACTGCTGTGCGATCAGGCGCACCGTTCGCTCGGCGGGCGGCAGATCCTGCTTCACGTCGTACCAGGCCTTGATGGCGAACACGATGATGAAGACGTCGCAGACCAGCACGAGCAGGTGGGGAATCGTAATCCAACGCTTCTGGTGCTTCTCCTCGCCGGTGATGTACTCGGCGCGCACACCTTCCTTCTTTCGGAAACGCAGGATCAGCCCGATGAAGACGGCCTCGGAGAGCACGAACCAGAAGCCGACCAGAACGAAGATCAGCGTGAAGACGAAATCGATCTGTCGGGCGTAGCTCGAAGCGGCGACGACGTAGTGCTCAATCATTGCGGTTCACCTTCAAAGAATGATGAAGAGGAAGACCACGGCGATGAAGGCGCCAACGCCCGCCATGCTGACCAGGAAGGCGCGACGCGCGAGCTCGTCCGAGCTGTAGGCTTTTCCCATGGTCTGGATCGTGACCTCTCGGTGGATCGATTCTCGGGTCAATTCCCGAGCGTCGTGATGTGTGCAATCACGTCGCGCATGGCCTGCTCGTCGGGCAGCGTCCCCGCCATGGCGCGCATGATGGCGCCCATCGGGTCGGCGGGGTCCGCGCCGCGGATGCCGTCCTTGAACTTCTGGAGCGAGGAGAGCAGGTACCAATCGCTGGCGTGCTTGAGCGCGGGAGCGTTCATGGCCTGGTTGCCCGAGGCGTCGATGCCGTGACACGCGACGCAGGGCGTGAAGAGCTGCTTGCCGCGGGCCGAATCACCGCCGGTGAGCTGCGGCGCGGGTCGAGTCGGCGCAAGGCTCGCCACGTAGCCCGCGACCGCCGCGAGGTCGGCGTCGTCCTGGAGCCAGAGCGCCATCGGGTGCATGCGCAGGCCGCCCATGTCCTGGGGGTGCTTGCCCCGAATGCCGCTGCGGAATTTCTTGAGCTGGGCCTCCACGTACCACTGATCGAGGCCTGCGATCGCCGGTGCCAGGGCGTCGCGGTTGCCGATGCCCGCGGCCCCGTGGCACTGGGTGCACAGCGCGAAGAGCGCCTGGCCCCGTTCGTGGCTCTCGGCCTGCGCCGCCCCGAGCGGTGCGCCCGCGCAGAACAGCGTCCACAGTGCCAGCGCAACGAGTCTTCTGCTCAATGCAAACCCCTGAGAGCGCGTTCGTTTCCGTGATGGGGGGCGCGTGCTCGGCGAGGCTCCTGCGCCGCGGCCCGCGCCGATCGCCGGCTGGATGTGCTGGTGCGTGACTCGGACCGCCCCCGCCCGAAATCTGCCCCGGATTCCGCCCGTCTCCTCGACTGCCGGCGCACCTCGTCGCGCGCCGACCGCTTCCGACCGCGCGCACCACCACTGGGGCATCGAGAATGGGCGCGCATCGGGGCGATTCCGGGAGCCGGCGAGTTAGCCAATTCTTGACCGATCCGTCAAGACCGTCGGGGCATTGCGCCCGTCTCGGTGAGACATCGCCTGGCCCTGCTGGGGCGTCGTGACCCAGCCGGGTGCGCTTCCCTGGGGATGCTCAGGCTCCGGTCGGGTTCAGGTGGTAGAGCAGCACGTAGATCACCACGCCCGTCACGGAGACGTAGATCCAGATCGGCCACGCCACGCGGGCCAGCCGCCGGTGGCGAGCGCGCTGACCGCGCAGCGCCAACACGATCAGCGCGATCGCCAGGACCGGCACCGCCATGGCGAGCGTCACGTGCGTGAACAGCAGCAGCAGATAGGCGAGCTTCGCCGCCCCCTGGGCGTTGAAGGGGGTGTTCTCGAAGCTCCGAGAAGCCTTGTGGATCACGTAGAGCACCAGAAACAGACTCGAGGTCGCGAAGGCGGCGAGCATCACCCGCCGGTGTGCGTCGAGCTGCCCGCGCCGCGCGAGCGCGCGCCCCGCGCACAAGAGCAGCGTCGCCAGGCCGTTGAGCGAGGCGTTCAGGCTCGGAAGATTCGCGAGATCCAAAGCGCGCCCTCCGCGCCGTCTAGGTCGGGAGTCCGATTCCGCTGGCGCGCACCGCTTCGATCAGCGCCGCAGCCGAGAGGCCCGGCTCGCCCGCGGCTCGAGCGAATTCGTCGGCCAGCGCATTCTGTACGCCGCGCGCGTCCGCTTCCGTGAGGCCCAGCATCTCGACCTCCGCGAACAGGCGTGCCAGCGCGTCCAGCTGCTCGCGCGCCTGAGCGTGGGCTGGCGAGCGCCGCAGGAAGGCGTAGAAGCCCGCGCCGTCCACCCCGCTTCCGGCGGCCGTCGCGCGGTACGCCCCCAGGGCGAGCATCAGCGACGCGCGCAGTCTCGCCCTCCCGTCGGGACTCGCGATCAGGTTCCGGTAGTCGGCGGCGATCTGCACCGCGCGCTCGGTGGCGAGCGCCGTGCCGCGCAGCGTCGGATCCGACAGCGGCTGTGCGACTTCGGTCGCTGGGCACGCGGCCGCGCGGGGCTCCGCTGCGCAGTGCAGGTAGGTGATCACCTGCTCTCCGCTCACCTGCGCGCGCGCCGCCGGCGCCGCGCGATCGCTGCGTCCCGGCGATCCCGGCGTCACCCGGAGCACGTCGCGCGGCAGCTCGCGGCTCGGATTTCCGACCAGCGGCGGGCCGGTTCCCGTGAGATCGAGCAGCGTGCCGTCGCTGCCGGCGAAGCTCGCCGCGCTGACCGCGTCGAGCGCGCTGCTGAAGCGGATCACCTCGAAGTCGCCGAGGCTCCCCGGTGCGCTGATGCCGCCGCTGCCGAGCACGAAGGTGGTTCGATTGCCTGCGCCATCCCACTCCGGGAAGGAGGAGAAGGCGATGTCGTTGGCGACCAGATCGCCGCCGGCGTCGCGCAGCGTGGTGTCGTCGCGCTGGAGCACATCGCTTGGCTCGCGTCCCTTCAAGACGATGAGAGGCGCGTCCACGCGAATTTGCGACGCCGCCAGATCGCCGAAGCGCGCGGCTTGATCCGCGTGGATCGAGAGCGACCCGACCGCGGCGAGCTTTTCGAGTCGCCCCGTCTCGAAGCTGCCGGTGGTGTCGAAGGCGAGCGATCCCTGCGCGTCGCTGATCGTGGCGATCTCCGGCGCACCGCTCGTGATCGTGTCGTCGGCGGGCACGTTGAGCCGGATGCCGCCGCTTCCCGTGCTCACCCGTTCGGCGCCGCTGAAGTCGATGCGGTCGGCGTCGACCTCGAGGCCGGCGAGCCGCTCGCGCGCGCCCACGTCGCCGCCGAACTGGACGCGCGAGAGCGAGGGGTCGAGGCCTACGGCAGCGTCGAGGCCCGCGGCAGCGATGTCGAGCGCGTGGCCGCCGTCGAGCGGACCCGCGAAGCGCGCCGTGCCCGCGAAGGCGCTCCGATCGACGGACGTGGTCACGTTCTCGATTCCGGCGGGCGCCGCGCCGAGCACGACCGTCGTGTCCGCCGTGAGCCGAACGCCGTTGGTCTCGATGCTGCCGAGCGCACGCGTCGTTCCGAGCTGTGCGGGGAGCTGCGTCTCGCCGCCCGTCTCGATCAGGAGCGCGCCAGGCACGAGCACGTCCACCGGGCCCGACGCGGTCGGAAGCGAGACGCTCGCGTCGGGCGACGTGTCGATGCGGTCCGTGAAGACGACGTCGCCGCCGGCCGCGAGGCGCGCCGCGTTGGAGGGCGTGACGATTCCATCGAGGTCGTCGACGCGCGCATTGCCGATCTCGACCGGAGCGCCGAAGAGCTGGTCGCCGGCGCTCACCACGTGGCTCTGGGTCGCGCCGAGCGACGCGAGCACGATGCGGCCACCGGGCGCCTCGTTCCGCAGCGCCACGTCGCCGCCGACGTCTCCGATGCCTGCGCTGAGCTCGCCGAGCACATCGCGGACTTCGGAGATGCGGATGTCGCCGCTGCCGCTATTGGCGAGGTAGAAGCCGCCGTTGCCGGCGGAGCCGGCGACGCGCCCGATCGCCCGCACGTGGAGCGGGGCATCCTGCGTTCCCACGCCGCCGTCGGCGTCGAGGAGCAGGCCCGGTCCGTCGCCGCCGGCGTCGCCCATGTCGATGGCGAAGCCGCTCGTCGCCGCGGGGCGATCGTCCGCGATGCGGCCCCCGCCGCGCAGGGCCACACCGTGTCCGTTCGCGGTGATGTTGGCGACCGCGCCGTCGCCGAGCCGGATGTCGCCCGGTCCCTCGACGAGCAGATCGGCGCCGAGCTGGATCGCGCCCGCGGCGACCGCGATCTCCGCTTCGACCGGGTCGCTCGCACCGGCCGGGATCGCGGCATCCACGTCCAGCCGATAGGCGACCGCCTGGCCGCTGTTCCGCGTGTCGATTGCGTCGATCTGATTGCGCACGGCATCGGCGTCGCCCGTGACGATCACGCTGCCCGACGGCGCGCCCAGCACGTCGACGCTGCGCAGCGTCGCGCTGGCGCCCACGTCGCGCTGCAGCAGATCGACGAAGTCGAAGCGCGTGGCGCTCTCCGACGAGAGCGCCGCGAAGACATCGCCGCGCGCCTTCAGCGAGAGGCTCGCGCCCGGCGCGCCTTCGAACACCAGCGGCTCGCCTGCGGTCAGCGCGCCGATCTCGGCGGCTTCGAGGGAGACATCGCCGCCCGAGCGGATGTGGGCGCTGCTCCCGGTTCCGACCCCCACGATCGCCCCCGTGCTCTCGCCGGCGGAATCCCGCACGGCGAGAACCGCACCAGCCTGACCCAGCGCCACGGCGCCGCGTTCCACGCCGAGCGAGACGTCGGGCGTATCGCTGCGCAGCTCGTACTCGACGCGCATGTCCGTGCCGGTGCTGACGAAGCTCGACAGTGTCTGCGACGGCGAGCCGGCGCCGGACGGAGCGATCGCGAGCGCAAGGCCGTCGGCGCTGCTGACATCGATCGTCCCCGCGCCCTCCATGGAGGTGATGAAGAGCTCCGCGGCGCGCGCCGGGAGCGTGGCGCTGACGTCTCCCCCGGCCGCGAGGGCCACGTGCGGTGCGTCGAGCTGGGTCGCGGTGAGCGCGCCCGCGGCGGCGAGCTCGAGCGCCGCGCCGCTTCCGGCCGCGCCCGCGTCGGAGGTTCCGCCGTTGGCGGAGATGCCGCGCACCTCCACGTCGACGCCGCCGGTGACCGCGACCACGCCGGCGTCTCCGCCATCGAAGCCGGTGACGACCGGATTCGCGCCCTGGATCCCAGCGCCTCCGTCGGTCGCGATTGCGGCGAGCGCGGGATCGCCCGCGTCGACGCGCGCGCTGCCCGCGACGCTCGTGACGAGAACCGGTCCGCCGTTGCCGCCCGCACCGCTCGCGGTGGAATCGCCGCCGCGCGCGATGAGCCGCGCGTAGAGATCCACGTCGCCGCCGCCCGTGCCGGCGCCGGATGCGCCCGCCACGATGTCGATCGAGCCGGCGTTGCCGCCATCCGAGGTGCTGTGTCCGCCCGACGTATCCACGAGGATCGGGCTGCCCGGAGCGCCCAATCGGATGCTGCGCGTCTCGTTCTCCGAAGGCGCGCTCAGCGTCACGCTGCCGCCGTCGGCGCTGAATGTCTGCAGCGTCCCGTCGGACTTCAGGATCGTGGAGGCGGTCGAAGTGCCGCCGCGCGCGATCAAGTCGCCGCTCACGACGATGTCCCCGCTGCGTGTTCCGGTCACGCCGGCGACGCCCGCCGAGATCCGGATCGTCCCGCCATTGCCGCCGCGGCCCACGGCGGTGGGCTCGAGTCCGCCGGTGTCCAGCAGCCCCTCGCGGCCGGCGCCTCCCGAGACATCGATGTCGCCCACCGCGATGCCGCCGTCGTTGGTGAACAGCGAGATCTTCGCGCCGGCTGCGCCGTCGTCCTCCACGGCGATGGCGCTGCCGCCGCGCGCTTCGATCGAGCCGATGGCGATGTCCCCCGAGCCGACCTGTACGATCACGTCCCCGCCCTTCCGGGCCGGGGTGGTGGCGGTCGCATCGACGCCGGTCGCCGTGATGCTCTCCACCTCGACGTTGCCGCGCGTCGCGGAGGCGGTGAGGGCCGCGATGGGAACGAGCAGCGTGGAGCTGAACGCTTCGCCGTCGGTGATCAGCGCGCCGACGAGGATCGGCGCATCGAGTTCGAGGCTGGGGTCGATGAGCGATTCGAGGTTGATCGCACCCTCGCCGCTGAGCTTCCAGGCGAGTGGGATGGGATTGCCGTCGCCGTCGACCGGGATCAGGTCGATGCCGAGAAACTCGCCCGAGTCGGGATTCTCCGGCGTCCCCGTGCTGATGCTGAGGCGCCGGTCGCGCATGAGCTTCACCACGTTCACGCCCTCGGCGTCGACCTCGTGGTCGAACGTGCCGGTCGCGATCACGCTGCGGAACGCCTCGAGCACGATGTCCGCGTCGGTGCCCTCGATCTCCGACTCGTAGATGGTGAAGGGCGCTACGCCGGCCGGATCTCCCACCTCGGCGAAGAGGATCTGGCCCGGCAGGCCATTGTCTGATGCGAGCAGCGACGGATCGTTGTTCACGTCGTCGCCATCCGGCGGAATCGCATCCGGATCGGGTGGTGCGCCGCCCACGATCTCGATCTTGTCCGGGTCGTAGAGCAGCGTGCCCGCGCGCCCCGCCGGCGCCGAGAGATCGATCGCGCCGCGCGACTCGAGGCCGAGCCTGCTCGAGATCTCGGCGAAGCCGCCGTCCCCGCCCTGCGCGCCGCCGCGCGCGCTCAGCGAGCCAATGAAGCCGGTCTTCTCCTCGGACCAGACGCCCACCCTGCCCCCGTCGCCATCGCGCAGCGCATCGGCCGTGAGGCGCGCGTCGTCGCTGACATAGGTGCGTCTCGCGCTGCGCAGCGCGCCGCCGCCGCGGACGTCGCCGCCGATCAGGACCTCGCCCCCGCCCGTGTCTCCCGATGCATCGAGCGCGGCATCGAGCACGGCCACCCGGTCGCCCAGCACGCGGATCGAGCCGCCCGTGCCGCCCGGCTCGCGATTCGACGCGTCCACCCGTCCGGCCACCGCCACCAGCCCGCCGTCGCCACCCTCGAGCTGCACGTCGCGCGCGCGCGTGATGCCCGTGTGATTCATGGCGAGGGAATAGGCGTCTCCCGCGGTCAGCGAGATCGAGCCGCCGCCCGCGTCGAGCGTGCCGGTCTGCTGGATGGCCCAGCCGCCGGGGTCGACCGGCGCCGGCTCGACGCGCACCCGCACGCGGCCGTCGACCTCGCTGAGCACGACCTCGCTGCCGGCCACCAGGGCGATCATGCCGTCGGGCGCCAGGATGGTTCCGTGATTGGCGACGGTGCGACCCACCAGCACCAGCGAGGCGGCCTCCAGCTGGGCGCCGGCATCGACGCGCAGGTCTCCCGAGATGTCGCTGAAGTGGTCGATGCTCGCCAGGAAATCAGCGTTCGAGAGCTCGCCCGCACCGGCGACGAGCCGCGCGACGTCGACCACGGCCGTCTCGCCGAAGAAGACGCCGGAGGCGTTCAGCAGGTAGACGATCCCGTTCGAGGAAAGCGCGCCGTCGACGTGGGTCGGGTCCCCGGGCAGCACGCGGTTGAGGATGCGCGAGGCCGCGTCCGGCTGGGCGATGTGCACGCTCTCGGCCGCGCCGATGTCGAAGCTGTCGTAATTGACGATCGTCTCGTGCGTGGTGGTGGTGATGAGGGTGTGGCTGCCGTCGCGCTCGAAGCTGGCCTCGCCGTGGATGACCTGCTCGCCCTCGGGTCCGGCCCACGCCGCGGGGAGCCCGGGCGGCGCGATCTGGAAGACGACGAGCAGCAGCCATGCGACGGCGCGCTGCCAGCGCGTGCCGCGCAGCGGCTCGCATGCGCTCGCCGGGCCGCGCCCCGCGCCCCGGCCTTCTTCCAACAAGGCTTCGATCTGCAAGGGGATTTCCCTCCGCCTCAGTAGAGTATCGTGGCCACCAGATGGGCCTCCGTGTCGCCGCGCTGCGTGTCCGCGACGGCGTTGAGCGCGTAACCCAGGTCGAGCCGGGCCGTCAGATTGCGCAGCAGCTGCAGCTCGATGCCGGCGCCGGCGCTCCAGAGCGTCTCGTCCGACTCCGACGTGAGATCCGCTCCGCCGCTGTCGGTAACGAGGGCTGCCTCGGTGAAGACGCGCAGGATCAGATCCCAATCGGGGCGCCCCCACACGTGCTGCGGGCGTGCGCGGAACTCGCCCATGCCGGGCACCTCGGGCGGCGTCGGATCGGGCGAGAAGATGCGGGGCAGATGGAAGCGGTACTCGGCCGAGCCGAGCAGCAGATTGTCCCCCGCGACCAGGGCCTGGGGATAGCCGCGCACCGTGTAGAGACCGCCGGCGATCTGCTGATACTGGGGAATCAGGCGGTTGTCGAAAGCCCACTGGCCGCGCAACAGCAGCGCGCACTCGTGAGCGAGCGTCGAGCTGTTCGGCGTCGACGGGTCTTGCCAGGCGCTCCGGTCGATGAGCGGCTCCAGGTAGAAGGAGACACTGCCGTCGAAGTGGAGCAGCGCAAAATCACCCGAGGGCTCGTCGCGGCCCAGAATCGCGAGCTCGTTCTGGCTCGCATCCGTCAGTCCCACATCCACGCCGGCGCCGAAGAGAAGCGCCGAGGTGCGCGTGGTGCGCTCGCCGGCGATGCCGATCTGCGGCACCAGGTAGCTCACGCGCGCGCTCTCATCGAGCAGCAGGTTGTCCACGAACATCTGCTGGAAGCGCGCCGCGCCGATCACGTCAACGAAGAGCGCGTGGCGCTGGTACACGTTGACGCGCAGTCCGAGGTCGCCCGACAGCTGCTCACCGACGAAGCGGCCGTCGCTGAAGCCGACCTCCGAGGCGTCGAACTCGCTGTACCAGCCGCGCAGCTCGTAGCGCCAGTCGGGCGCGCGCAGCGCGAACGGCGCCTCGTAGCTGGCGAACACGGAGTGGACGCTGTCGAAGTCTCCCGTGACGTAGTCGAGGCGCAGGATGTCGTCGCGGCCCAGCAGCTGATTGTGGGAGAATCCGAAGCGTTCCCGGTTCTTGGTGGTCGCGTCGGTTCCGGTGTTGGCGTACTGGGCGTACGCATACCAGGGCTTGCTCTCGGCGACTCGCAGATTCACGTCCGTCGTGCCCGGGCGATCTCCGGCAGCGAGTTCTACGTCCACGTGTCGGCCGGGATGGCGACTCAGCTCGGCCGCATAGTCTTCGAGGGCCTCCACGTCCACCAACGATCCCGCGCCGCCGGGTCGCACGGGCGAGCGATCTCGGATCCAGTCGTGAGCGGCGTTGTCCGTGCGTTCGTCGACGCTGAGTCCGGAGAAGCGCTCCCCGTCCGCCATGCTGGTGAGGCGTGTCACGCGGCCGGTCCAGATGCGCAGCAGCAGCGCCGTGCGGCCCGGCGGACGCAGATCGCGGCCTGTGCCTTCTTCGATCTCGGGAACCGAGGCGATCACGCCGTAGTAGCCGCGCCGATTCAGGGTGGAGACGATGTGTTGCGTGATGTGCTGGAGCGCGGTCGCGGAGAAGCTCGCGTTGCGCGGCAGCGAGGAGAGGCGCATGCGCACGGTGCGATCCACCGGGCGCGGCGCCACGAAGGCCTCCGGTGTGGAGCGCAGCCCGACTTCGAGATCGAAGAGGGCCGCGACCGGCATGTGATTCGGATGCTCGAGCGCGTATTCGATCTCGAAGGCGCTCACCGGGTAGACCGGTCCATAGGTCTGCGCGGCCAGCGGGGGGCTCCACAGCGCAGCCACCAGGATCGCGAGCCCGATGCCGGTTGCAGCGCGCGCTGCGGCGCCGACGGGATTCGACACGGGGCTCATCCGGCTGCCTCCGACCCCCTCTCCAACCCGTCCCGATCACCGACGTTCGCCGCGCTCGGGCTCGTCTGTGCGCTGAAGCGCCGGGCAACAGCCCCGGCCGCGGAAGGGCAGCAGTCTAGCGTCGCCGGGCCCGAGCCGTCAGCCGCGCCGCTCACGCGGTCCTTCAGAGCAGCATGCCGGCGACGCATGCGGTCATGAAGGAGGCGATCGATCCCGACAGGATCGATCGCATGCCGAGGCGTGCCACCTCCGCGCGTCGGCTCGGCGCGAGGCCGCCGATGCCGCCCAGCAGGATCGCCAGCGAGCCGAAGTTCGCGAAGCCGCACAACGCGTAGGACGCGATGATCGCGGAGCGCGGCGCGAGCGCGCCCGCCGAGACGAGATCGGCGAGCTCGGCGTAGGCCAGGAACTCGTTCAGCACCGTCTTCACGCCGAGCAGGGCGCCGACGCGCGCCGCATCGACCCAGGGCACCCCCATCAGCCAGGCGAGCGGCGCCAGCAAGACGCCGAGCACTCGCTGCAGGCTGAGCGCTTCGATGCCGACCCCCGCACCCAGCCACGCGAGCGCGTCGTTCAGCATGGCGATCAGCGCCACGAAGGCCAGCAGCAAGGCTCCCACGTAGGCAGCAAGGCGCAGCCCCGCCAGCGCGCCTTGCGCCGCCGCGTCGATCGCGTTCACCGAGGCGCGCTCCACCCGCGCGTGCCCGCCGGCGCGGGTTTCGGGGACTTCGCGCTCGGGGACCATCAGCTTGGCCACCAGGATGCCGGCGGGTGCAGAGAGCAGGCTCGCCGTCGCCAAGTGTCCCGCGTAGTCGCCTCCACCCAGCATGATCACGTAGGCGAGCATCACCGACCCCGCCACGGTCGCCATGCCGAGCGTCATCAGCGTGAACAGCTCCGAGCGCGTCATGCGCTCGAGATACGGGCGCACGATGAGCGCAGACTCGGTCATGCCCACGAAGAGATTCGCGATTGCGCCGAGACTCTCGGCGCCGGAAGTGCCCATGGTGCGCGAGAGCGCCGCGGCGAGGACGTCGACCACGCGCTGCAGCAGCCCCAGGTGATAGAGCACGCCGAACAGGCTGCCCATGAACACGATGACCGGCAGCACCTGGACGGCGAACGAGAAGCCCGTGTCCAGCAGCGCGCCGAACACGAAGCGCGCGCCCGCGTCGACGTACGCGGAGAGCGCCACAACGACCGCGTTCATGCCGCGGAAGAACAACCCACCGAGGGGCGTCTTCAGCAGCAGTATCCCGAGCGCCAGCTGGATTCCGATCCCCCAGGCGACGGTGCGCCAGGGGGCGTGTCGCCGATCGGAGGACGTCGCCCACGCCAGCGCGATGAGCGCGGCGAACCCAAGAGCCGAAACCGCGCGCGCTCCCGGATCGCTCATCGGGCGTCCCCTCGCTGGTGCCAGGGAGCGGCCAGGCGACGCACGATCGCGACGGGATCGTCCGCCCCCGCGACGGCGGAGATCACGGCAATCCCGGCGGCGCCCGTCTCCAGCACCGCGTCGAGATTGTCCGCATCGATGCCGCCGATGGCGATCACGGCTCGAGGCGCGGCCGCGCGCACGACGCGCGCGAGCATCGCCGGACCCCGGGCGCTGACCTCCGACGTCTTGGAACGCGTGCCGAAGACGGGTCCGAACGCGACGTAGTCGACGGGCTCCTCGCGCGCCGCCTGCACCTGATCGAGTGCGTGGGTGGAGCGGCCGATCAGCAGGCGATGGCGCGCGGAGGCGGGAACGCGCGCGGGCGGAAGATCGTTCTGCCCGAGATGAACACCGTCGGCATCGGCGGCCAAGGCGAGATCGAAGCGGTCGTTCACGAAGAAGAGAGCGCCACATGCCTGCGTATGCCTCCGGATCTCGCGAGCCCAGGCGAGGGCCACCCGATCCGTGGCGTGCTTGGCGCGCAGCTGCACCACCTGCGCTCCACCGCCGCAGGCCGCCCGGGCCTGCTCGACCGGATCCAGCTTCCAGTGCGGCGCATCGTCCGCCAGCACGTGGAGTCCGAACGCGCGCCTGCGTTCTTCGGGCGCGGTCACGAGCGCCCCGGAAGTCGGATGCCCAGCTCGCCGATCTTCTTGCGCAGGGTGTTGCGATTGATTCCCAGCAGGGCCGCGGCGCGGATTTGATTGCCGCCGGTTCTGGCGAGCGCCGCTTCGATCAGCGGACGCTCCACGCGTTCGATCACGCGTCGGTAGATCTCGCCCTCGCCTGCATCGAGGTGCTGCCTCAACTCGTTCTGCACCAGCTCGGCGAGACCGGCGTCCGCGCGCCACGAATCGTGCGCATCCACGAAGCCGAAGTCGTCCGCGGAAAGCACTGCCGAGCTGGACAGCACGAGCGCCCGCTTTACGGCATTCTCGAGCTCGCGCACATTCCCCGGCCAGTCGTGGCCGCGCAGGCGCGCCAGCGCAGATTCGGACAGCACGCGCGGGGCGCCGATCAGCTCCGCCGCATAGCGCTCGACGAAGTGCTCCGCCAGGGCGGGAATGTCCTCGCGCCGCTCGCGCAGAGGCGGAATGTGCACCGGAACGACGCGCAGGCGATAGAGCAGGTCCTCGCGAAACTCACCCGTGGCGATCGCCGCGTCGAGGTCCCGGTGGGTGGCAGCGACGATGCGCACGTCGACGCGCTCTGCGCTTCCGCTTCCGACGGCCGTGACCTCGTGCTCCTGGAGCACGCGCAGAAGCTTGGCCTGCAGATCCTTCGACATGTCACCGATTTCGTCGAGGAACAGCGTGCCCCCCGCGGCGTCCCGGAAACGGCCCGCGCGCGCCGAGACGGCGCCGGTGAACGCCCCGCGCTCGTGGCCGAAGAGCTCGCTCTCGAGCAAGTCGCGCGGAATGGCAGCGGTGTTGACCGCGACGAAGGGCGCTTCAGCGCGCGGGCTCGCGGCGTGGATCGCGCGGGCCACGAGCTCCTTGCCGGTGCCGCTCTCGCCGGTGATGAGCACGGAAACATCCCGTGCGGCGAGGCGGCCGATGATCTTGAAGATCTCGAGCATGGCGGGGCTCGTGCCGACGAGGCGCTGGGCAGGCGATCCGCTGGCCACCGCCCGTCGCAGCGCGGACACCTCGCGCTCGAGCGCGCGCGTGTGCAGCACGCGGCGTACGATGGCCCGCACTTCGTCGATGCCGAACGGCTTCACCAGGTAATCGAGCGCGCCGCGCTTCATCGCCTCGATGGCGTTTTGGAAGGTATTCTGGGCGGTGATGATCACGATCGCCGTGCCCCCGCCCGCAGATCGAACGTGATCGAGAAGCTCGAGTCCGCTGCGCCCCGGCATGCGGATGTCCAGGAAAGCGAGATGGAAGTCGCTGTGCGTCAGCGCCTCGAGCGCCTCGGTTCCCGAGCCGGCCTCGACGACTTCGCAGCCGCTCTCTTCCAGGATCTCCCTCAGGACGAAGCGGATCGAAGGCTCGTCGTCGGCGACGAGCACGCGGCTGGGTGAGAGGTTGCTCATGGTGCTCACTCCATCGCGGCGCGGCCGTCTCGGCCCAGCGGCAGGGTGACGCGCACCCGCGTGCCTCGATTCGGCGCGCTCTCGACGCGCAGCGTGCCGCCGTGTCGCGTCACCCAGTGTCGCGACACCGCCAGGCCGAGTCCGACCCCGTCGGGACGCGTCGTGAAGAACGGCGTTGCGAGCCAGTCCAGGACGTCGGGCGCCATGCCCGGTCCGTCATCCGCGAGCATCACCACGAGTGTCCCCGCCGACGCTCCGGGCTCCAAGGCGAGGCGATGATCCAGTGCCATGCGCGTCTCGACGGTCAGCGTCCCCGTGCCGTTCAGGGCCTGCAGGGCGTTGCGCGCCAGGTTGAGGAAGACCTGCACGAGTCGGTCGGCATCGGCGTGCAGTTCCGGAAGCGACGGATCGAAGCGGCGCTCGATGCGCACGCCCTGCGCCAGCGCGTCGTGCGCGAGCAACTGAAGCACGTTCTCGAGCACTCGATGGATGTTCGTCGCTGCGAATCGGATTTCTTCTCCGCGCGCGAAGATCATGAGCTCGTCCACGAGCGCGGTGATCCGTGCCACTTCGCGCACGATCACCTCGGCCGCGTCCCGCATCTTCGCGTCGGTTGCGCGCGAGGCGAGGATCTCCGCGGCGCCGCGGATGCCGCCGAGGGGATTCTTGACCTCGTGTGCAATGCCGGAAGCCATGTGGCCGAAGGCGCTCAGGCGTTCGCGTTCGCTCAGCTGCTCTTCGAGGCTGCGCGCAATGGTGCGATCGCGGAGTACGAGCACCGCTCCCCTCGTGCGCTGATCTTCTTCCAGCAGTGGGGACACCGCGACATCGATCAGCATGGGCTCGCCGAATCTGCTTCGCACGCGGTGATCAGATTCGATGCAGGCGCGCCCGGAGCCCAGCACCCCGCGCGCCAGCGTTTCCAGGGCGCCGCGCGTCGTCGCGATGCGCGCGAGCGGCGCACCCAGGGCGGCTTCCTCGGAGATCTCGAGGATTCTGCAGGCCTCGGCGTTCAGCAGCTCGATCCGAGCCGCCCCATCGATCACGACGATTCCGTCGAGCACGGCCTCGAGGACGCGCCGGAGATCCAGCGCGGCTTCTCTCATGCCGCCCGCTCCATGCCGCCGAAGAAATCGCGCGTGTGGCGCAGCATCACGTCCAGATCGCACGCTTCGAGCACCGACTGCCGAAATGCCGCGCTGCCCCGCAGGCCCTTCGAATAGGCCGCCAGATATTTCTTGAGGTTCGCTGCCAGCACGCTGCGATCCGGGAAGCTCGTTTCCATGAGCGCGACGTGGTGCTCGATCGTGGCGAGTCGTTCCTGCGCCGTGAGTTGCCGCGCCCCGCCCCCTTCGGCGCGCGCCAGGATCCGTTGGAAGATCCACGGGTTGCCCATGGCGCCGCGACCGATCATCACCCCTGCGGCGCCCGTCTCGCGCAGCATCTCGAAGGCGTCGTCCTCGCGAACCACGTCTCCGTTCGCGAGCACCGGGGTGTCCGGTACGGCCTCCACCACGCGGCGGATGATCTCGCGATCTGCGCGGCCGCGGTACTGCTGCGCACGCGTGCGTCCGTGCACCGAGATCAGCTCCGCGCCTTCCCCAGCGGCGATGCGCGCAAATTCGGGCGCGTTGACGCTGTGCTGATCCCAGCCCGATCGCATCTTCACGGAGAGCGTTCCCGAGAACGCCTCGCGCATGCTGCGCACGATGCGGGCCGCACGCGGGAGATCGCAGAGCAGCGCCGAGCCCGCACCATTGCGGATGAATTTCTTGACCGGGCAGCCCACGTTCAGGTCGATCCACGCCGCGCCTTCGCCTTCGAGCCGGCGGCACGCTTCCGCGAGGATCGCTGGATCCGAGCCGAAGAGCTGGAAGGCGCAGGGGGCCTCGCGCGGCGAGCTGCGCAGCAGGCGCCGCGTCTTTGCACCGCCCATCACCAGGCCCTTGGCGCTCACGGTCTCGCTGAAGACCAACGCGGCGCCCGCCTGCCTGGCGATCAGCCGGAAGGGGAGATTCGACACGCCTGCCATCGGCGCGAGCACCAGGTTGTTCTCGAGCTCGAGCAGACGCAGCGCGATCGGATGGATGGCGGGCTCGGACACGCGAAGTCTCCCCGACAGGCCCGTGTGAATTCGGGATCGGGATGGGAGGGCTCAGGGAAGATCGGGCGGAATGCCCAATAATTAGGCAGCTTAGCGACGGCCCGCCGGCGCGTCGAGCCGGAGCCGGCGCCTACCGAGGCCGTCCGCAGGCCGGTAAGTTTGCGCCGTGCAAACCGGAATCACGCCGGCGCAGGCGCTTCACAGGGTCCTCGAGCACACGCCGGTGCTCGGGACCGAGACGGTCAGCCTTCGCGACTGTGCGGGGCGAATTCTGGCGGAGAGCGTGGTTGCCGGGCGCGCTCTTCCGCCCGCGGACAACTCGGCGATGGACGGCTACGCGGTGCGCACCGGGGATCTGGCCGACGCATGCGAGGCGCTCCCCATCTCGCTGCGCGTGGCCTTCGAGATCCCCGCCGGCGTCGCCCCCGATCGCGAAGTCGGGTGCGGCGAGGCCGCGCGGATCCTGACCGGCGCGCCGCTGCCGCGCGGGGCGGACGCCGTGGTGCGCCAGGAGGATGCGGAGCGCGACGGCGATCGCATTCGTGTGGCCTCCGCACCACGTCCTGGCGAGCACGTGCGCCGCGCCGGCGAGGACGTGCTCGCGGGCGAGGAGGTGCTGCGCCCCGGAGTGTGCCTGGCACCCGGTCACGTGGGCCTGTTGACGTCGCTTGGACGCGGCTACGTCGCCGTGCGACAGCGCCCGCGCGTGGCACTGGTTTCCGGGGGCGACGAGCTCGTGGAGCCGGACGGCGACCCCGGCGGTGGACGTATCGTCGCGTCCAATGCGTACGCTCTGGCCGCCCAGTGCCGGGAGGTGGGTGCTGAGCCGCTGTACCTCGGAATCGCGAGGGACACGCCGGAGGAGATCGAGCGCCGCCTGCGCGCGGGGCTCGCTTGCGACGTTCTGGTGAGCAGCGCGGGCGTGTCGGTGGGCGATCGCGACTACGTGCGCGCGGTGCTCGAGAAGCTCGGCTGCCGGCTGCTCTTCTGGGGCGTCGCGATGAAGCCCGGCTACCCGCTCGCCTTTGGCCGCTTTGGCGAGAACGGAAACGGTCGCGGTCCCCTGGTGTTCGGGCTGCCGGGGAACCCGGTGTCGGCGATGGTGACGTTCGAGGAGTTCGTGCGTCCGGCGTTGCTCCACATGATGGGCCACACGCACCTTTATCGGCCGACGCTGCGCGTGCGGCTCGGCGAAACGCTCCGCAAGGCCCCGGGTCGCATGCACTTCGTGCGCGTCGTGCTGGCGCGCGAGGGCGGGGAGGTGGTGGCGCGCAGCACCGGCGGCCAGGGTTCGGGTCTGCTGCGCTCGATGGCGGAGGCACAGGCCCTCCTGCTCTTTCCGGCGGCGTCCACCGAGCTTCGCGAGGGCGAGTACGCGACCGTGCAGGTTCTCGACGCGTCCTTTCTCGCTGCCGATGCGCCGGGCTTCTGAGTCGGCGATGCGCAGCGGCGGCAGCGGGCGCATCGCGAACGTGGCGGCCGCGGCGATCGCGGCGGCGCAACGCGCAGTGGGCCAGATCGATGCGAGCCCGCTACGCCTGGCGCAGAACCTCGGCGCGCTGTTCGAAGAGGTGCTGTGGGTGGGCGCCGATCCTCCCCGGGGTCAGCGCGCCCGGCGCGCTGCCGACGTGGCGGGGCCGGCGGGCGCGCTGCGCGATCTGGCGAGTGCGCTGGCCGCCGCCGCCTGCGACCGCGTGCTGGTGATCGACGCCGCCGCCTCGCCGCCGCCGGAGCTGCTGCTGGCGCTGGTCGCATGGCCCGAAGCCGACGTCGTCGTGTTGCGCGTGGATGCGGCTGCGCCGTTCCCCTGCGCGGTCTATCGCCGCGCCAGCGCTCTTTCCCATGCGCGTGCGCTGCTCGCTGAGCAGCACACCGACGTGTCTGCGTTGCTCGAGGGAATCGGGTCGGTCACGGCGGAAATCGAAGCGCCCTTCTCGACCCATCCCCCCACCTGAACCGAGCGACGCCGCGCGGTGGGCTTCACGCGTGTCCCAGAATGGCGCGGCACACGGCCAGCAGGTGGCCCGTCTCGGCCTCGAGGTGTTCTTGCGCCGGGTCCGGTGCTCTGTGCATGCCGCTGCGAGCGCCCTCACAGAGCGCGAGCACGCGGCTCGCTGCGGCGGAAAGGCCCCCGTCCGTCACGCGGCTCACGTCCTCGAGCTCGCGTGCGAGATTCCGCAACGCGGCGTGCTCTGAGAGCCTGAGCCGTGCGATGGTGGCTGTACCGATGCGGCGGAATTCTCCGGGGACGGACATCGGACTTGCTCCGCGTGACGGGGTCGAGAACGCGACGTGTGTCGAGTCTACACGGATCCAGCGGGCGTGCCGCTCAGAGCACGGTCGCGATGCCGATGCCGGCGAGACTCGCGTAGCCGCACAGCTGGGCAATGCGGCGCAGACCCATCTCATCGATCGCAACATCCGCGAGCAACACCAGGCCCAGGCCCATCAGGATGGCCGCGTTCAGGAAGAAGTTGCCGCCCGGGGCGCCGGCCGGGCCGCTCCAGTGGTGGACGAGCAAGGCGATTCCCAGCAGGCCGAAGCCGATCTTGGCGACGAGCGACAGGATGTGTTCGTCCGGCATCACGCGACTCCGCGTCGCGAGCGCGCGGCGCGCTCGTATTCCGGCATCGGCCCCGGGTCGCTCCGGGTTGAGCGGTCCCGCATTGCCGTTCAGCGGCCAGCGCGCTCGATCAGGCTCGTGGAGCGGATGCCGGGAATCACGCGGAGGCGCTCGACGCGCCCTCCCCAACTCTCGACCTCTTCGCGGCCCACGATTTCTTCCATGCGCCAGTCACCGCCCTTGGCGAGAACGTCGGGGCGCAGCGCGCGGATCAGGGCGAGGGGCGTCGCCTGGCCGAACAGCACGACCCAATCGACACAGGCGAGCGCGGCGAGCACTTCCGCGCGCTGCCGCTCGGACACGATCGGTCGCCCGGATCCCTTGAGTCGGCGCACGGAGGCGTCGCGATTGACGGCGACGAGCAGCCGATCTCCGAGGCTCCTCGCCTGCTCGAGGCTTCGCACGTGTCCAACGTGCAGCAGGTCGAAGCAGCCGTTCGTGAATACCACCCGCTGGCCGCGGCGCTGCGCGGCGCGCACCGCAGCGCGCGCATCCACGCGCGACAGCACTTTGTCCCGCGCGTGCTCGAGACGCGTCACGAATCACCGCGCTGCGTGGGCGGCACGAGGTTCTCTTCGCCCGCTGGGGTTCCCTGGCGCGGGGCACTGATCCATCCGCCGAGCGCTTCGATGCCGCGTTTCACGATCTTCGGGATTC
>JAOUNA010000179.1 GCA_029881215.1 Myxococcales bacterium
CGCGCTGCGCCGCAACATCCTCACCTTCCTGTATCGCGAGGAGAAGGTCGTGGAGGGGCCGATTCTGCAGCCGCTCCACCGCGTGCAGGAGATCGTGGTGCGCCATTCCACCGTGCAGCAGGCGATTCTCGAGCGCGCGCGGGAGAAACACGTCGGACCCGAGCGGGCGCGCGCGCAGGCGGAGAAGATGTTCCGCGAAATTGCGGCGAACATGAACTCCACGTTTCTCGCGGTCCTCGACCTGCTGGTGGGCGCCATCACGCAGCGGCTGTTCGCCTCCATCGAAGTGTCCGGCCTCGAGAAGGTGGCGGAGTACGCGAAGCGCAATCCGCTGGTGCTGGTGCCCAGCCACCGCTCGTACTTCGATTTCGTGATCGTGTCGATCCTCTTCTACCGGAACCACATCATTCCGCCGCACATCGCGGCGCGCGAGAACATGGGCTTCGGTCCGTTCGGATTCCTGTGGAGGCGCGCGGGTGCCTTCTTCCTGCGCCGCTCCTTCGACGACCCGCTCTACAAGGCCGTCTTCCGCACGTACGTCGCGTACCTGATCCGGGAGGGATTCACCCAGGAGTTCTTCATCGAGGGAGGGCGCTCGCGCACCGGCAAGACGCTGGCACCGCGCCTGGGCATGCTGGCCTGGGACATCGACGCGTTTCTCGACAGCGGTCGCCGCGATCTCTTCTTCGTGCCCATCGCGATCACCTACGAGCGGCTCGTCGAGGAGGGTGCGATGCTGGGCGAGCTCGAGGGGCAGGCGAAGACGGACGAGAGCCTGTGGGGCCTGTTGAAGGCGCGGAAGTTCCTGCGCCGGCGCTTCGGCACCGTGTACGTGAATTTCGGCGAGCCGATCTCGCTGGCCGAGGCGCTCGGCAACCGGCGGGAGACACTGTCCCGCGCCGAAACACCGCAAGAGATCGCGGAGCGGCGCGCATTCATCGAGACGACGGGCACCCGGATCGTCGAGCGGATCAACTGGGCGGTGGTGCCGAGTGCGACCGCGATCGGCGCCTGCGCTCTCTTGGGAGAGCGACACCGCGGCATGCTGCGCGGTGACCTCGCGCGCAGGATGCACGAGATCGTGGAGCTGCTGCGTCTGCAGGACGTGCGCTTGACGGCGGCCCTGCGGCGCGACGCGGGCGCGTTCAGGGAATCGATCGCCTCGCTGATCCGTGCGGATCTGGTCCGCTCGACCGGCGATGCCAATGGGGAGATCCTCTACTTCGATCCGTCGCGCCGACGCGCCCTCGACCTGTATCGAAACTCCATCCTGCACTATCTCGCGGCCCCGAGCTTCCTCGCCTGCCGCCTGCGCGCGGGGGCTTCGGTGGCGGACCTGCACCGGGACCTCGCGCTGTGGCTCGACCTCTTCTACCGGGAGTTCTTCGTCAACCGGGGCGAGCTGCTGGCGGCCCACGTCGGCGCGTTCGTCGACCACTTCGAGCGGCGCGGCTGGATCGAGCGCTCGGACGACGTGCTGCGCGCGACCGAGAAGGGCGACGCCTGGCTGGACTTTCTGGCGGAGCAGACGCGCGCCGTCGTCGAAGCCTATTACGCGGCGTTTTCCGCTGCGCTGGCCATCGAGGCGCCCGTCCCGCGCAAGGAGCTGCTGAAGACCGCGAACGGCCAGTTCGAGCGCGCGAGCCTGCTCGGCGAGGTGAGCCTGCCCGAGGCCGCCAACGCCGTGACGTTCGGCAATGCCATCGATGTGCTGCTGGCTCGCCGCATCCTCGAACCGGTGCCCGGGGCGCCGGGCGCCGGGGAACGCCGCGACCCGTGCTACATCCGCGGCGCGGCCTTCGACGAGCTGCGCGTCCTCCAGGAGCGTCTGGCGGCTACCCTGTGCGCCCGTTAGCCTCGGCTCCCCCGCGGATCTCGTGCGGGTCCGCGGGAGCCGGGCGCGAGCGGCGAGTCGGAGAGGGGTCGATCCATGCGCCAGCGAAGTCAGGGCAAGCGCAGTCTGCTGCTGGGCCTGCCCAAGGGCAGCCTGCAGCCGACCACCGAAAAGCTCTTCAGCCTCGCGGGATTCGATCTGCGCATCGCCGGGCGCTCGTACTACCCGGACATCGACGACCCGGAGATCGACTGCATCCTGATCCGCGCACAGGAAATGGCCCGATACGTGCAGCAGGGCGTCCTCGACGTCGGCATCACGGGCATCGATTGGACGCTCGAGAACCGCGCCCGCGTCAAGCAGCTGGCGGATCTGGTGGCGCCGTGGCCCAACTACAACCCGGTGCGCTGGGTCGTGGCGGTGAAGGAAGACTCGAAGATCCGCACGCCGCGCGATCTGCAGGGCAAGCGCATCGCGACCGAGGTGATGCATCTCACGCGCCGCTACCTCAAGAAGCACGGCGTCAAGGCGGAGGTGGAGTTCTCCTGGGGCGCCACCGAGGTGAAGCCGCCCGTCCTGGCCGACGCCATCGTCGACGTCACGGAGACGGGCTCGAGCCTGCGCGCGAACAACCTGCGGGTGATCGACACGGTGTTGGAGAGCACGCCGCGCTTCATCGCCAACCGCGAAGCATACGCCGATGTGTGGAAACGCCAGAAGATGGAGCGCATCGCGTTGCTGCTGATGGGCGCGATCCGCGCGGCGAGCCGGGTGGGTCTCATGTTGAATGTGCCGAAGACCCACTTGGACGCGGTGCTGGAGATCCTGCCCGCTCTGGAGACCCCCACGGTTTCGACGCTCGCCGATCCGCACTGGGTGGCGATCAATACGATCATCGAGGAGCACATTGCCACCGAGCTCCTGCCGCTGCTGCGCGAGGCCGGCGCGCGCGGCATCGTCGAGTATCCCCTGAACAAGATCATCGACTGAGCCGGTGGAGGGTTTGGCGCGCCGGCTCGCGGGAATCGTGCCGAGCTACCTGGGCCTGGCCTGGTGGGGCCTCTTCGCGCCGCGCCTGAGCGAGCGAGCACCGCTGTGCGTCCACCAGGGCGTGATCTTCGGCGCGCGCGGGATCTTGCTCGGCATGCGCCGCGACCTGCGCGGTTGGGAGCTGCCGGGCGGCGCCGCGCGGGCCGGGGAGTCGGGGGAAGAGGCCGTGTGCCGCGAGATCCTCGAAGAGACCGGGGCCCGCGTGCGGGTCGAGCGCCGGGTGGGCGACTACGTGCGCACCGGCTTCCGTCCGCACACGGCGCGCGTCTACGCTTGTCGCTTCCTCTCGGCTGCGGGGGGCACGGGGCGGGAGACGCTCGCGGTGGGCTGGTTCGATCCGCGCGCTCTTCCGGACGCGCTGTTTCCCTGGTACCGCGAGCCGATCGCCGACGCACTCGAGCACGCCGCCGCGCCCGTCTCGCGTCGCGAACACCAAGGCGTGTCGGCGATCCTGGCCGGCATGGCGATCGACCTGCGCACGCGCTTCACGCGGGAATAGCATCCCCCCGGCGCCCGTGCGGCGCCGTGTGCTCCCCCGCGCTCGATCCGATCAGCGCTGGTTCTCGCGCAGACCGCTCGCTTCCCACTCCTTGCTCAGCTGCTCGAGCTTGCGCGAGAACTCGCTGAACTCGTCGTCGAAGGAGAGGATGATCTCCGTGGTGCGCGGAATGTCGTCGCCGTTGAGCAGGCCGCGGTAGCGGTTCAGGTTGGCGAGGATCGCCTCGGCCACCTTGAGCGCGCGCTTTTCGGTCTTGATGAGCGGAGACTGCAGTGTGTACACGTTGTTGCGACCCCAGAGGCTCTCGTCGCGGACGATCGCGATCTCGCGATAGACCGTATTGATCGGATCGAAGTTGTACTCGACCCGCACCTCCTTGAAGATATCCGTGTTGCCGGTGTAGAAGCCTCGCTCCTTCTCCACCTTGCCGAGCTGTCTGCAGCGCGGACAGTAGAAGGTGTCACCGTGATTCAGGAGGAAAACGCCCTTGGCGTAGTCCTCGCAATCGGTGTTCTCACAGTAGCCGACGCCGCGCTTCATGCTGGCCATCCTGTCTTCGGACCGCCTTCTAGGCCCTGGAGATTCCAGGAAAATGCTCTCGTGACGGTGCGGAACCCTTCCCGGGCCCATGCGGAAGGTTCGCAAGCCCCGTGCCACCAGGTCGTGGCCGCACAGTCACACGAGCAATCCGGGTCGGATACCCCCAGAAATTGCCGCTTCCCTGCGTGCGTGCACCGCATCTTCCGCCCCGCTCAGCGGAGGATGCTTCCCACGAATGGGAACCCTCCTTCCGCTGCCTGCCGATTCGGCGGAAGGTGCGCAGAAACTGTCACGCTTGCGCGCACACGCTTCCCCTTTGGGGGATGGGGTTGCGGTCGCCTCCATGCTGTGACGGACATCAGCCCGCAGTTACAGAGCTAACCGCTTATACTGCCGTTGCACATCGGTTGTCAACCGAGATCTCGGAGAGACCGCGCCGCACCCCGTATTGGGTCGAATTCCCTTCAGGCGTGCTCGTGCCGCGCACCGCAGCCTCACTCGTCCAGCACGTACTCGAAGCCCAGGAACGAGACGATCAGGAAGATCGCGTCCACCACGATGAGCAGCTGGATGGGCTCGTTGCTCGGCTCGCCTCCCAGCACGAGGGCTGAGGTGGCGCGCACCGCGCCCGAGAGGACCGGCACGAGCAGCGGCAGCAGCAGCAGCGGCAGCATGACCTCGCGAAAGCGCGTGCGCACGGCGACCGCGGCGAACAGGGTGCCCACGGAGCACAGCCCGAGCGAGCCGAGCGCGATCACGCCCGCCAGCTGGGCGGCGTGGCCCCACCAATCCAGCGCGAAGACGAGCGCGAAGACGAGCGCCGTGACCGCCTGGACGACGCCCAGAATCACGAAGTTGGCCGCGGCCTTGCCCAGGAAGACCCAGCCCCGATCGCGCGGCACGAGGGCGAGGTTCGCCAGCGCGTCGTTCTCGAGCTCGAGGGAGAAGGCGCGATTCAGCCCCAGCACCGCGGCGAATACGTAGGCGACCCAGAGCAACCCCGGCGCAAACTCCCGGGTTCGCTCCGTCGCGCCCCCCGGCAGGGCAAAATGGAACACCACCACCACCAGCAGCGAGAACAGCAGCATCGCCACCACGCGATCCCGGCCCCGCCACTCGGTGACCAGGTCCTTCCAGAGGATGGCGAGGAAGACGTTCAACGCAGCGCGTCCGTGGCTTCGAGGTAGGCGCGCTCCAGATCCTGCACGGCGCCGGCGTTGCCCCGTGTCTCGAGCGCCACCCGACCGCGGGCCAGCACCAGGACCGCATCCATGCCGTGCGCGTGCTCCACCTGGTGCGTCACGAGCACCACCGTGTGCGCTTCGCCGTGGAGCCGGTGCAGCCGTTCGGCCAGCCGGTCCGCGGAGCGGCGGTCGAGGCCCGTGTAGGGCTCGTCGAGAAGTACGACCGCGGGGTCGTGCACGAGCCCGCGCGCGATCGCGAGGCGCTGCGCCATGCCGCGCGAAAAGTCGCCGGCCGGGCGGTGCGCGACGTCGCTGAGCTCCGCGTCGGCGAGCAGCAGGTCCGCGCGCGCGCCCGGATCCCGCACGCCGTGCAGGCGGCCAGCGAAGAGCAGGTTCTCGCGCGCGGTAAGCGTCGGGTAGAGCAGCGTGGCGTGACCGATGTAGCCCACGCAGGCGCGGGCTGCTTGGCTGTGGGCCGGTCTGCCGGCCACCTCGAGGCTGCCGCTGCTCGGTCGCGCGAGGCCCGCCATCATGCGCAGCAGCGTTGACTTGCCCGCTCCGTTCGGTCCGAGCACGGCGAGGTTTGCGCCCGCCGGAACCTCCAGATTCACGCCGCGCAGCACCGTGGTCGCACCGAAACGCTTCTCGAGTGCGCGCGCCACGATGGCGGGGGCGCTCAC
>JAOUNA010000180.1 GCA_029881215.1 Myxococcales bacterium
GCGACCAGCTGCGTCGGTGTGACGTCTCCCGCGTCAAGTGCCGCGCGCAGCTCGGGCAGGGTCGCGAAATGCGACGGCACCTACCCTTCCTCCTCCCCCTCGATCACCTTGGGAACGACGAAGGCCGAGCCCTCGTGCTCGGGCGCGTTCGCCACCGCCAGGTCGGGATCCAGGGGGGGAAGCGCCCGATCCTCGCGCAGGGGCGTCGCCAGCGGCAGCACGTGTGAGGTGGGCGGCACCCCCTCCGTGTCCAGCCGGCTCAGTGTCTCCACGTAGGAGAGAATCGCCTCGAGTTCGTCCGCCATGCGCCCGAGCTCCGGCTCCGAGAGCGACAGGCGGGCCAGCGCGACGACGCGCTCGACCCCGTCGCGCGTGATATGCGCCATGGGGCGAACGGTAGCACGGCCTCCGCGCATCCTCGGCGCGCATCGTTGCGCCAACCCTGCGCGGCGGATAGCTTCGCGGCGCTGCAATGTCCGATTCCCTCTTCAACGCGCTTCCCGAGAACGTCCAGGCCGGCATTCGAGCGTTGGGCTGGTCCCAACCGATGCCGGTTCAGGAGAAGGTGATCCCCGCGATGCGCGAGGGTCAGGACCTGATCGTGAAGGCGCAGACCGGGAGCGGGAAGACGGGCGCCTTCGGCATCCCCATCGTCACCGAGGTGGATCCCGAGAAGAAGGCCTGCCAGGCGCTCGTGATGGCGCCCACGCGCGAGCTCGCGAATCAGGTGGCGCGCGAGATCGAAGTGCTGGGCAAGGCGCGGGGCATCCTCTGCCTGCCGATCTACGGCGGTGTCGGATACGCCCAGCAGATCGAAGGCATCGAGGCGGGCCATCACGTCATCGTGGGAACCCCCGGCCGAATCCTCGACCACCTGGGGGCGGGGCGCCTGCGCTTCGACCACGTGCGCACGCTGGTGCTCGACGAAGCCGACGAGATGCTATCGCTCGGCTTCTGGCCGGACATGCGGGAGATCAACCGATATCTGCCCGAGGATCGCCAATCGTGTCTGTTTTCGGCGACGATTCCGGAGCGGGTGCGCTCGCTCTCGCGCGTCTTCCTGAAGGACCCGATCTTCATCTCGATCAGTGAGGATCAGATCTCGCCGCAGCAGATCGAGCACTTCTTCATGGTCACGACGGCGCAGGAGAAAGAGGCGAATCTCGTCCGGATCCTCGAATACGAAGATCCGGAGAGCGCGCTCGTCTTCTGCAACACCAAGGACGACGTGCGGTTCGTGACCAGCTATCTGCAGCGGCGGGGCTTCGACGCCGACCAGATCTCCGGTGACCTCACCCAGGCGGCGCGCGAGCAGGCCATGAAGCGGATCAAGTCCGGAGCCCTGCGCATCCTGGTGGCGACCGATGTCGCAGCGCGCGGCATCGACATCAGCGACCTGTCCCACGTGATCGGCTATTCGTCGCCCGACTCACCGGAAGTGTATATCCACAGGACGGGTCGGACGGGCCGCGCCGGCAAGGCCGGCACCGCGATCTCCCTGGTCTCCGGGCTCGACATTGGCAACTTCCGCCAGCTGCAGCAGGTGAACAAGATCCGGATCGTCGAGCGCAGGATCCCGACGGACGCGGAGACCACCGCGCGTCTGGGCGAACGCCTCGCGGTGAAGGTCGAGCAGGAGGTGCGCGCCCTTCCCGCGCGCGATCAGAAGACGCTGGTGGATCGCTTCGTGCCGATCGTCGAGAAGCTCGCCGCGAGCGAAGAAGGCAAGCGCGATCTGGCCGCGATCTGCGCGATGCACCTCAAGGAGCACCGGCCGGAGACCACGGTGACCGGCGCGCCGGTGCAGCCCGAGCGCGTGCAGGGCGGCGGACCCAGGGAACGGGGCGGTCCGAGGGGAGACGGGCGGAAACGCCGCCCGCGACGCCGGCGCGGGTAGCGCGGCGAGCGGCGCCGTGCGCATCGCGGTCTACTGCGGGTCGAGTCGTCGCAGCCCCGAGCTCTACTGCGAGGCGGCGCGCCGCGTGGGCACAGCGCTGGCGCAGCGCGGGCACGTGCTCGTCTACGGGGGCGGCCGAACCGGGCTGATGGGCGCCGTGGCCGACGGCGCGCTCGAGGCGGGAGGCACCGTGCACGGCGTGATCCTCGACGCCTTCGTCGCGAGAGACGTGCACCACCGGGGCATCGCCGCGCTTCACCAGGTGGACGACATGCGCAAGCGCAAGCAGGGCCTCGACGAGCGCGCCGACGCCTTCATCGCCCTGCCGGGCGGGCTCGGAACGCTCGAAGAGCTGGCCGAGATCCTGTCGTTCCGCAAGCTGCGCTTCCACGAGCGGCGCCTGGTCCTGCTCAACACGCGCGGCTTCTACGACGCACTGATCGCCCAGCTCGAGCGCTGCATCGCGGAGGCGTTCGACGACGGGGACGTGCGCGGCTACTTCGCGGTGACGGACGATCCCGAGCGGGCCGTGGCGCTCTGCGAGGCCGCCGCTCCCTGATCAGAGCTCGAGCCAGCCGGCCTCGGCGCCGGGAATCCAGATGCGGCGACCGACGGGATCCGCGAACGCGAACGGCGGCGGCGGGTCGAAGCTCGCGGCCAGGACTTGCGCCGCGGCGGCCGGCTCGAGCGCCGCGTCGGCGAAGCGCTCCGAGAGCGCGGCCATCGACACGGGCGAGGCGCCGGAGGCGAGCACCCCGCCCGAAGGCCGCCGCACGTCCCGCACCCGATCCGCGATCTCCAGCGCCGCGGCGGCGCCGCCCGCGTCGACCAGCAGCAGGGCGGCGCGCGGCGCGGCGGGGCGCTCCAGGCACCAGCGCAGCGCGGACTCCACGGCGCTGAAGCGCTCCAGACAATCGCGCGCGAGCAGCGCCGCGGGCGCCGCGCAGGCGGCGATCCGCGCCGGTCCCGCGTGACACGCCACCGCCAGGCCCGCCTCGTTCACGCCGAGGATGGGATGGGTGAGCGCCGGCAGCGTGAGCTCGACGCTGCGATAGCGGCCTTCGGGCCGCGTGCGACGCGCCCGAGCGTCGGGGGGCAGTGAGCGGGCCAGCAGCGACGCCCCGCCGCATGCGAGAGCCAGCGACGATCCCCGCGACGTGCTGGCGAGCGCGTTCCAGGAGGCTCGCGCGAGCCTGCGCACGGACACGCCCGCACCGCGCGCCAGGCCTTCGAGCTGCTCGGCCTGCTGTGGGAAGTGGCGCCGCACATCGCGCAGCACGCGCCGATCCCGCCCGCGCTCGGAGAGCCGCAGGCTCTCGAGACGACGCCAGGACGTGTCGGTGCACTGGGCGCGCAGCGCGTCGCGGCAGGCGCGGCCCTGATCCAGGCCGAGATCGCGGGGCGCCCCCTCACACTCGAAGGGCGTGTTCACGCGCTCGTCCCGGCAGCGCGCGCGGGCTCGGCGCGCAGCACCTCGTTCAGCGAGCCGGTGCGGTAGCCGTCCAGGTCGAGCGCGACGAAGCGAAATCCCAGCGGCTTGAGCGCGGCGCTGATGCGCCGCGCCATCTCGACCTCCAGTGCGCGGGGGAGCTCGGCGGCATCGACCTCCACGCGCGCGAGAGCCCCGTGGTGCCGCACGCGCACCTGCTGGAAGCCCAGCGCGCGCAGCGCCTCTTCGCCGCGCTCGATCTGGCGCAGCCGCTCCGGCGTCACCTCGGTTCCGTACGGAAGCCGCGACGACAGGCAGGCCGAGGCGGGAAGCTCCGCGCTCGGCAGGCCGGCTTCGCGGGAGAGCGCGCGGATCTCCTGCTTGGAGAGCGCCACCTCGAGGAACGGAGAGAGGACGCCCTGCTCCGCGGCGGCCCGGTGCCCGGGGCGGAAATCGCCCGTGTCATCGGTGTTCACACCGTAGGCGACCGCGTCGAAACCGAGCTCGTCACGCAGCGCCCCCATGACGCGGAAGAGCTCCGTCTTGCAGTGGTAGCAGCGGTCGGGCCGATTGGCGCGATAGTCCGGGTTCGAGATCTCGTGCGTCTCGACGAAGCGATGCGGAATGCCGAAGGCGTCCACGACCTGCTCGGCCATCGCCCGATGACTCGCGGGATAGGAGGGCGAGACGGCGGTGACGGCCAGCGCGTGCTCGCCCAGCGCGCGGTGTGCGGCGAAGGCGAGATAGCTCGAATCGACACCGCCGGAAAACGCCACGAGAAGGCGGCCGGAGGCGCGCAGCACGTCGCCGAGCCGTGACTCCTTCCGCTGCAGCTCCGAGGGGATCGACGACACGCGGCGAGGGTACGAGCCGGCGCGGGTGGGGTCAAGCAAAGCCGCGCGATCCGACGTGCGATGCGCGCGTCGGTGCGACTATCCTCCGACACGAGGAGGGGGGATGGGGAAGCTCCGCATCGGCCTGCTGTTCGGTGGACGTTCGGTCGAGCACGAAGTCTCGATCGTCTCGGCGCGCTCCATCTTCGGCGCCCTGGATCCCGAACGCTACGAGGTGCACCTCGTCGCGATCGATCACGAGGGTCGCTGGTTCCTCACACCGCCCGGCTCGCCGCCGGCGGCGCCGATCGGGGGCACCGAGGTGCGGCTGCAAGCGGTGCCCGGTGAACGCGGACTCGTGCGCGCGTCCGGAGCCGACGGCGAGCCCCTCGCGCGCCTCGACGTGGTCTTTCCCATCGTGCACGGCCGCGGCGGCGAAGACGGCTCGCTGCAGGGACTGCTCGAGCTGGCGGAGCTTCCATACGTGGGGTCCGCCGTGCTCGGCTCGGCGGTGCAGATGGACAAGGAGATCTCCAAGCGGCTGCTGCACGCGGCGAAGCTGCCCGTGCTCCCGTGGATGAGCGTCCGGGCGGCGCAGCTCGCGCGCGATCCCCAGGGCGTGGCGCAGCGCGCCATGGACGAGATCGGGCTGCCCGCCTTCGTGAAGCCGGCCAATCTGGGCTCCTCGGTCGGCATCAGCCGCGCCACCGATCCGGGCACGCTCGCGCACGCGCTGCACGAAGCCGCGCGCTACGACACGAAGATCCTGGTCGAGCGCGGCATCGCGGCCCGCGACGTCGAGGTGGCACTGCTCGGCGGCGATCCGGTCGAAGCGTCGATCGCCGGCGAGATCCGGACACGGCGCGCGTTCTACGATTACACGGCCAAGTACGTGGACGACGATACGGAGCTGCTCGTTCCCGCGCCCATCTCCGAGGCGCTGGGCGATCGGCTGCGCAGCGCCGCGATCGAAGCCTTCCGCGTGCTGGAAGCCGACGGACTCGCGCGCGTCGACTTCCTGGTGGATCGCAACACCGAAGAGTTCTTCGTCAACGAGGTGAACAGCCTGCCCGGCTTCACCGCGGTATCCATGTACCCGCGCCTGTGGGAGGCCACGGGCATTCCCTATCCGGCGCTGCTCGACCGCCTGATCGAGCTCGCGCTGGAGCGCCATCGCAGGCGCGCCGCGCTGGAGACGCGCTACCGGAGCGAGTGAACGCGGCTACGGCTTGACGACGTAGCCGAGGGCGCGCAGCTGGTTGAGGCGCAGCGCATCCAGCTCCACCTCCGGAGGCGGCACGCCCCAGGGCGACTTCGCGTTCGCCTGGTGCGCAAAGACCAGCGCGCGCAGCTCGCGCAGCACCTCCGGTCGGATCGCCGACAGGTCCCGCGTCTCGCCCGGATCCGCGCGCAGATCGTAGAGCTCGACCCGATCGGGCTGCTCGAGGTGCGCGATCAGGCGCTCGCCCTTCCACGTGACGGCCAGCAGGGAACGCGGCGACGTCTGCGGCGTTCCCCAGCCGCGCGCGAGCTGCGCGAAGACGGGTCGCTCGAGCCCGGTGGTGTCGGGCGGCGGCTGCACGCCGCCCGCCTCGAGGATGAGCGGAA
>JAOUNA010000181.1 GCA_029881215.1 Myxococcales bacterium
CGCTCGACGCTGGAGGAGCTGTCGCGCCAGTCCGGGGTTCGGGCAGAGGTGGTCGAGGCGGCCCTCGCGAAGGTCCAGGAGTTCGATCCGGCGGGCGTTGCGGCGCGCGATCTGCGGGAGTGTCTGTCGATCCAGGCGCGTGCCTTCGAGATCGACGACCCGCTCGTGCTGCGCATCATCGACGAGCAGCTCGATGCCCTGATCCGCCGCGATTTCCGCGCCGTCAGCCGCGCCCTGGGCGTCTCGGTGGAGGAGATCGCCGCGGCGTCCCACGTGATCGGCCGGCTCGAGCCGCGGCCCGGCCGCGCCTTCGGCGGCGACGAGCCCGTCTACATCGTGCCCGATATCTACGTCTATCGCGTCGGAGACGACTTCCACGTCATGCTGAACGACGACGGACTCCCGCGCCTCCGCATCAACGGCCTGTATCGCGAGGTGCTGAACAAGGGCAATGCAGCGTCGAAAGACACCAAGGAATACGTGAACGACAAGGTGCGCTCGGCGCTGTGGCTGATCAAGTCCATTCATCAGCGGCAGCGCACGATCTACAAGGTGATGCAGAGCATCATCAAGCATCAGAGGGATTTCTTCGAGCGGGGCATCAACTACCTGAAGCCGCTCAATCTTCGAGATGTGGCGGACGACATCGAGATGCACGAGTCGACCGTCAGTCGCGTGACCACGAACAAGTACGCGAACACACCCCAGGGCATCTTCGAGCTGAAGTACTTCTTCAACTCGAGCATCAACCGCGTGGAGGGCGACGCAATCGCGAGTGAGAGCGTGAAGGAGCGGATCCGCAGGCTCGTCGTCAACGAGGACCCGAGGCGGCCTCTTTCGGATCAGCGCATCGCGGAAATGCTCAAGATGGCCAACATCGATATCGCGCGCCGGACCGTGACGAAGTACCGCGAATCGATGAATCTGCTCTCATCGACGAAGCGCCGACAAGTCGGCTAGGCTCCGGCCGAAATCAGGGGATCCCGATGAAGATCATGGAGATCCTCGTCAGGGACGCCGTTATCCTCGATGTCGGCGTCCGGACGAAGCGAGAAGTGCTCGGGGAGATGGCCGCTGCGCTCGCGAAGGTCGAGCCGCAGATCGCCGCAGATCGCCTGCTGGAGGTCCTGCTCGAGCGCGAGGCCCTCCAGAGCACGGGTATCGGTGAGGGGGTGGCGATCCCCCACGGGAAATTGCCGGGCTTGGACCGGCTGGTGGCGAGCTTCGCGCGCAGCGTGGAGGGCGTGGACTTCGAAGCCATCGATGGTCAGCCCACGCACCACTTCTTCCTGCTGGTCGTCCCCGAGCACTCGGGGGGGCGCTATCTGAAGGCCCTGGCCCGCATCTCCCGCTTCTTCCGGGACCCGGCCTTCCGCCAGAAACTCACGGAGGGCGAGACCCTCGACGACGTGATCCGCGCCATCGAGGAAGAAGACGCCAAGCTCTGACCGTGCGCTGTCACGGGGCGCTCGTCGACATTCGGGGCGTGGGAGTGCTGCTCCTGGGGCCGAGCGGCATCGGCAAGAGCGAGTGCGCGCTCGAGCTGGTGCAGCGCGGCTGCCGGCTCGTGGCCGACGACGTGGTGGAGCTCGAGCGCACGGCGCAGGGGGAGATCCTGGGCCGGGCCCCCGAGACCCTGCGCCACGCCATGGAGATCCGGGGCCTCGGCATCCTCTCGGTGTCCGATCTGTTCGGGCCCGAAGCGGTCCGCGAGACGGCGCGCGTGGATCTCATCTGTCGCCTGGATCCCCCGGGCGACGCGAGCGCCTACGAGCGCGTGGGGATCGAGCGGCCCACGGAGGCGATCGAGGGCGTGGACCTCCCGTGCCTGGTGCTGCCGGCCCGGCCCGCGGGCAACATGGCCACGGTGGTGGAGGTCGCCGCGCGCGATCACGCGCTGCGCGCGCGGGGGGTGAACGCAGCGGCGCTCCTGGATGCGCGCATCCGGGCTGCGATGGAGCGGACGTGAGCCAGGGCGCGCCTCGTGTCGTCTTCGTGAGTGGCCTGTCCGGCAGCGGCAAGACCACGGCCATGGCAGCGCTCGAGGACGCGGGCTTCACCTGCGCGGACAACCTCCCCGTCCAGCTCGTCGAGCAGTTCTTGCACCTGTGCGCCAAGGCGAACCCGCCGATCCACAAGATTGCGCTCGCGCTCGACGCCCGGGAAGAACAGTTCCGGGCGGAGCTGCCGGCGGTGGTGGAGAAGCTGCGCGCAGCGGGCTCGCAGGTGGAGGTGATCTTCCTGGAGAGCTCGGTGGACGTGCTGGTGAACCGCTATCGAGAGACGCGCCGCGTGCATCCCTTTTCGCGCGGCGGGCTGGTCGAGACCGGGATCGAGACCGAGCGTCGCCTGCTGCGTCAGGTGATCGCCCTGGCGGATCACGTGATCGACTCGTCGCGGCTCAATGTCCACGAGCTCAAGGCCAGCGTGATCCAGCACGTGCTGGGCACCTCGCGCGCAACCGTGGTCAACCTCATCTCATTCGGATTCCGCTACGGTACGCCCCAGGCGCTGGAGCTGCTCTTCGATGTTCGCTGTCTTCCGAATCCCCACTTCGACGCAACGCTGCGCGAGCGGAGCGGGCGCGAGGGCGAGGTCGCGGCCTACGTGCTCGAGAACGAACGCGGCGCAACCTACTTCGCGCGACTCTGCGAGTGGCTCGATTTCACCCTGCCGCTCTTCGAGCAGGAGGGCAGAGCCTACGTGACGATCGGAATCGGCTGTACCGGGGGTCGGCACCGTTCGGTCGCGGTCGTGGAGGCCCTGGCCGAGTGGCTGCGCCAGAAGGGCCGGGACGTGAGCGTCGACCACCGCGATGTAGAGAGGCTGCAATGAGCATCGGAATCGTGATCGTGACCCACTATCGCCTCGGTGAGGAGTTCTTGCAGGCGCTGCGGCTCATCGTGCCGGAGGCGCCGGAGTTCCGCGCCGTGTCGATCGAGCCGAGCCAGTCCGTCGAAGAGATGCGCAGCAGCATCGCAGCCGCCCTCGAGGCCGCGGATCGCGGCGACGGGGTGCTGGTCCTGACCGACATGTTCGGGGGCACGCCTTCGAATATCAGCCTGTCGTTCCTGGACGAGCGCCACGTCGAGGTCGTCACCGGATTCAATCTCCCCATGCTGATCAAGCTCGCCACGCTCGGCGAAGAGAAATCACTCGAAGAGCTCGCGACCTTCATCAAGCAGTACGGGCAGCGCAACATTTCGGTGGCGAGCGAGCTGCTGCCGGAAGGCGGCCCGTGAACACGTCGCTCGTGCACGAGGCCGAGTTCGAGGTGCGCGGGGAGCTCGGCTTGCACGCGCGGCCCGCCGGGCAGTTCGTCGCGCTGGCGGCGCGCTTCGCGTCCCGGATTTCGGTCGGCCGCGGCGAGGAGTGGGTGGACGGGCGGAGCATCCTGTCTTTGCTCTCGCTGGCGGCGGGTCGCGGCACCAAGTTGCGCATCCGCGCCGAGGGGGTGGACGCGGCGGAGGCGGTGCGGGCGCTCGGCGCTCTGCTCGAGGCACTGGGCGGCAACAGCGGCCCCGCGAGCGCGGGCGGGCGCGCAGCGGTTTGAAAGCGAGCAGCGCCTCTTCTAGAGTGCCCGATCGCCCCCGCCGGCCGATGGACGTGCCGCGGGATTGCCCGGCGCCGCGAGTTCAAGGAGTCCTTCGATGAAGTCCCAGCTCTTCACTTCCGAGTCCGTTTCGATGGGGCACCCCGACAAGATGTGCGACCAGATCTCCGACGCGGTGCTCGACGCCATGCTGAGCGAGGATGCGCGGTCGCGCGTGGCCTGCGAGACGCTCACCACGACCGGCCTCGTGATGCTCGCCGGCGAGGTGACGACCGAGGCGAAGCTCGACCTGGCCGCGCTGGTGCGCGGGGTGGTGCGCGACATCGGATACACGAGCTCGGAGATGGGGTTCGACGCCGACACCTGCGCCGTCAACATCGCGATCGGGCGGCAGTCGCCCGACATCTCCCAGGGCGTGAGCGAGGGCGAGGGTCTGCACAAGGAGCAGGGCGCGGGCGACCAGGGCATGATGTTCGGCTACGCGTGCGACGAGACGCCCGAGCTGATGCCGGCGCCCATCCGGCTGGCCCACCGCCTGATCGAGGCCCACCGCAAGCACTTCGAGTCGAACGAGATTCCGTGGCTGCGGCCCGATGCGAAGTCCCAGGTGACGCTCGAGTACCAGGACGATCGCCCGGTGCGGGTCTCGGCGGTGGTGGTCTCCACGCAGCACGACCCCGACGTCAGCTACGACAAGATCCGCGAGGAGGTGATCGAGAAGATCATCCGGCCCTCCCTGCCCAGCGCGTGGTTCGGAGAGCACACGGTGATCCACGTGAACCCGACCGGCCGCTTCGTGGTCGGCGGACCGATGGGCGACGCGGGGCTCACCGGGCGAAAGATCATCGTGGATACCTACGGCGGCATGGGGCGCCACGGCGGGGGCGCGTTCTCGGGCAAGGATCCGTCCAAGGTCGACCGCAGCGCGGCCTACGCGGCGCGCTGGGTGGCGAAGAACCTGGTGGCCGCCGGCCTCGCGCGCCGCTGCGAGGTGCAGCTCGCCTACGCCATCGGGGTCGCCGAGCCCGTGTCGATCCGGGTGGACGGCTTTGGCACCGCTGCGAAGCCGGAGCTTGAGCTCGAGCGGCTGGTGCGCGAGCACTTCGATCTCACGCCCCGGGGGATCATCGAGTCCCTCGATCTCAAGCGACCGATCTACCGCGCGACGTCCTACCACGGCCACTTCGGGCGCGAGGACGCGGGCTTCCCCTGGGAGCGCACCGACAGGGCCGAGGCGCTGAAGCGCGACGCCTAGCGCGGTTCGCGAGCATTGCGTCGGAGGCCCATCCCCCCGGAAGGTGAGAGGACTTGCGCAGAGGGCACGGATTCGCGGGTCTGGCGTGCAGGTCGGCGTGCATGCTGCCGCTGCTGACGCCGCTGGCCGCGCGCGCGGCGGGAGAGGGCGATCCGGTCCGCGTGCTGCTGCTCGAGACGCCGAGCGCGGTGCAGGTGGCGGGTATGAAGCTCGCGCCGGACGCAGGGGGCCTGCTCGCGGAGGATGGGCGTGCGCTCGGCCCGCGTTGGCGAGTGCGCGGGAGTGGGCCCCATCGGATCGAGGATCTCGAGGTGCGGGGCAGCCTCGAGGTCGAGCGCACCGAGCGCGGCCTGCGCGTCGTGAATCGCGTTCCACTCGAGGACTATGTCGTCGGCACGCTCGGGAGCGAGCTCTATCCCGGCTGGGAGAAGGAGACGTACAAGGCGCAGGCGGTGCTGGTGCGCACCTTCGCGCTGTACCAGCGGGCGCGGCGCGCGGGAACGCCCTTCGACGTGAGCGCGGACACGGGCGATCAGGTCTACCGGGGCGTGGGCGCGGAGACGTCGGCGGCACGCGCGGCGGGTGCCGCCACGCGCGGCGAGCTGCTGACGTTCCGCGGCGCGCCGATCCTCGCGGCCTTCCACTCCTCCTCCGGAGGTCGGACTGCCAGCGCGGAGGAGGTCTGGGGCGAGAGCCTGCCGTACCTCCTGAGTCGGCCCGTGGACGGAGAGGAAGATTCCCCCGATGCCTACTGGCGAGCCTCGATCGCAGGGACCACACTGGGGCGCGCTGTCGACCCGCTTGGTCTGCGCCTCGGAGTCGTGCGCGAGCTGCTTGTGGCGGAGCGCTCGGCGAGCGGTCGTGCGCGCCGGGTGCGCCTGCGAGGGACGCAGGGCAGCGGCGAAGTGGATGCGCGCACCCTGCGCTCGGTTCTGG
>JAOUNA010000182.1 GCA_029881215.1 Myxococcales bacterium
GAAGACGATCGACGTCAGCTGGTTGAGCGCGCTTCCCGTCACGCCCGTGGCGGAGATCGCCTCCTTGGCGATGCGCGGCGTGAGCGGGAAGAGGGTGGAGAAGTGGGTCTTGGAGAGGCTCTCCGGGTGCTTCTCCGCCGCCTCTTCGATGTCGATGCCGCCCGCATTGCTGAACAGCAACACCGGCAGCTTGTTCCGCGGATCCCAGGTCACGCTCGCGAAGTACTCCTGATCGATGTCGCTCTTGGCCTCGACCAGCACCGCGCGCGAGCGCTGACCGTTCACGAGGATGGGCAGGATCGCGTCGAAGTGCGCGGCGGCTTCGTCCGGCGTGTTCGCGAACTTGACGGCGCCCGCCTTCATGCGCCCGCCGGAGAGCACCTGGCTCTTGAGCACCACCGGGCCTTCGATCTCCATGGCCGCCTCGCGCGCCTGCGCCGAGCTGTGCACCAGGAGTCTCGGGACGAGCGGCATCCCGTGCTTCTCGAACAGGGCCTTGGATTCGTACTCGTAGAAACGCATTTCGCAGACAACGCTCCAGGGTGTCAGGAGTGACGGGTGATCCCTGGAGGCCCTGCGGGGCATTCTGCGCGAACGCACGAGCGGCGAAGCTTACCAGGGGGCGGGTACCCTAAATTGTTTTTGAACGGTCGGCAAGGATTTTTTCGCCGGCGCGTGCGGAAACGGACGCGATTCCTATGCGTAATGGCTGCGACGCTTGACGGCAAGTTGCCGGTCGAGCTCGAAGATGCGCGTCTTCTTCCAGCCGGGCGGCGCGTCTTCGTGCGTTCCGCCGGCCGCGCGCTCGAACTTGTGACCGAGCAGGCGCGTATCCAGCAGCCCGAGGTCCGGCCGGTCCGGGTGGTCGTGCTTGCCGAGGATCTCGGTGGCCGCGAAGACGGTGTCTCCCGCGAAGAGCGGCGCGGTATGGCGGCCGCTCGCGTAGCAGACGTCGGCCAGGGCGTTGGCGCCCACGTCCGGGCACGAGAGCCCGAGGCACAGCACGAAGGGGATGCCGCCGAACACGATGAGCTGGCCGCCCACGTACTGCTGCGGATTGCAGTCGATCATGAACTGGTTGCAATGCACCTGGCTCGTGTTGTCGAGGATCGCAGTCAGGTGGATGTGCTCGCTGGTCACCGTGCGTCCCCGGGAGTGTTCGATGCGCGTTCCCGGCTCGAAATCCTCGAAGTAGCCGTCGGGACTCGAGAGATGGCTGAGCGATTTGTAGTCGACCGCGGCATCGTGAGCCGGGATCCAGGGATGACATTCGATCGCGTCGGGCGCGACTTCCCCCGTCTGGGTCTCGGCGCTCTCGTCGCGCTTGTACACCTGCACCTTTCGCTGCCACGTCATGACCACCGCCTCGTCACTCGCGCCGATGTTCTTGCGGGCCGTGGATTGCACGTGCACGATGCCGAGGTTCGGTCGGCTCGAAGAGGGCCGCACGTTGAGCACCACGGTTTCGACTTCGACCGTGTCGCCGATGTAGAGCGGGGCACCGAAGCGCATGTCGATGTATTCGAGATTGGCGCGGGCGTTCTCCGAGATGTCTTCCACCGTCTGGCTGAAGCACACGAGCATCGTCAGGCCGGGCGGACACACGAGGCCCGCGTAGCCGTAGGCGCGCGCGAAACGCGCATTCTTCGCCAGCGGGTTCGAGCTCATCGCGAACTCGGTGAAGGTGCAGAAGAGGCCTTCCGTGACGGTCTTGCCGCCCTTGTGGCGGAACCTCTGGCCGGGTCGGAAGTCTTCGAGGAAATGACCCGTGTGCTTGTGGAGGGTGCGTCGAATCTCGCTCATAGGGGGGTGCCTCGGGATTGCGGGAAACCTACTCGGTCCACCCGGGAGCGGCTAGCCTGTCTTGGTGGAATCGCTCTCGGCGAATGCGCTCCGCGTTCTCGAGGCGCGCTACCTGCAGCGCGATGACGCCGGCGGGCTGATCGAGAACTTCGAGGGTCTCTGCCGCCGCGTGGCGGACGCCGTGGCAGCGGCCGAGGACGCCTTCGGCGGTGACGCACAGCAACATGCCGACGTGTTCTTCGCCGCCCTCCGACAGCGCGAGTTCCTCCCCAACAGCCCGACCTTGATGAACGCGGGCACCGAGGTGGGGCAACTTTCCGCGTGCTTCGTGCTGCCGGTGGAGGATTCCATCGAGAGCATCTTCGATGCGCTCAAGCACATGGCGCTCATTCACAAGACGGGCGGTGGCACCGGCTTCTCGCTCTCGCATCTGCGACCCGCCGGAGACCGGGTCGGTCCGCATCGCGGTGTGGCGTCGGGCCCCGTGTCCTTCCTCGGCGTATTCGATGCGGCGACCGCGGCCGTCGTGCAGGGGGGGCGGCGCCGCGGCGCCAACATGGGCGTGCTGCGCGTCGACCATCCGGACATCCGCGCCTTCGTGCGCGCCAAGCGCGACTCCGATCGCTTCACCAATTTCAACCTCTCCGTCGCCACGACGGACGCGTTCTGGCGCGCGGCGCGCAGCGGAGGCGCATTCGATCTGCTGCATCCCCGAGACGGCAAGGTCGTGGAGAGCGTGCGCGCCGCAGCGCTGCTCGATGAGATCGCGGAGGCGGCCTGGGCCTGCGGTGACCCGGGCGTGATCTTTCTCGACGCGGTGGAGCGGGCGAATCCGACGCCCCGGCTCGGACCTCTCGAGGCCACCAATCCATGCGGCGAGCTGCCCCTGCTGCCGAACGAGAGCTGCAACCTCGGCTCGATCCGCCTCGACGCGTTCGTGGGGGATGGACGGCTCGACATGGAGCGGCTCGACGCGACGGTGGACCTCGCGGTGCGCTTTCTCGACGATGTGATCGAGGTCAACCGCGCACCCCTGCCCGAGGTGGCCGCGCAGACCCGTGCCACGCGCAAGATCGGACTCGGCGTGATGGGCTTCGCCGACGCCCTGGTGGACCTCGGCATCCCGTACGACGCGCCGCAGGCAGCGGAGATTGCAGAACGCGTCATGACCCGCATCCGGTCTCGCGCCGAGCGGGCATCGGCGCACCTGGCGCAAGAGAGAGGGGCTTTCCCTGCGTGGGCCGGATCGCGGCTCGCCGAGCGCGGGCTGCGACTGCGGAACGCCACCTTGACTTCGATTGCCCCCACGGGGACGATCTCGATCGTTGCGGATTGCGCCTCCGGGATCGAGCCGTACTTCGCGCTCGCCTTCGTGCGTCATGTCCTCTCCGGCGAGCGGCTGGCGGAGGTCAATGCGCGCTTCGAGGCGGCGTTGCGGGACGCCGCTGCCTGGAGCCCCGATCGCGTGGCAGAGCTGGCGCGCAGCGGCTCGGCCCGCGAGATGGCCGACCTGCCCGAATCCATCCGGCGTCTGTTTCCCGTCGCCGCCGACCTGACGCCGACGGCGCATCTGGCCATCCAGGCCGCGTTCCAGCGACACGTGGACAACGCCGTCTCGAAGACCATCAATCTGCCGGCCGATGCCACGCCTGGGACGATCCGCGAGATCTACGCATCCGCATGGCAGCTCGGCCTCAAGGGCGTGACCGTGTTCCGCGAAGGCTGCAAGGGCGGGGTGCTCGAGCGCGGGGTGCTCGGCGTCGGAGCCGAGGATCTCGAGTGCCTCGGGCGCGCGGGGCGCTGCGCCGCGTAGCCGGGGCCACGCCCGATCCAGCGTCCCGATCGCTCAGCCGGGCGCCGCTTCGGGCCCGTGTCGCGCAGGGCAGCGGGCTCCGAGGGGGCAGCGCGCGGGGCGCTCGCGCTGGCAGGCGTGCCGGCCGAGGCGCTCGAGCGCCGCCTCGAGATCGGCGAATGCGACCGGGTCCCCGAGCCGGCTCAGCGCCGCACGCAGCGCGGCGAACTCTCCCTGCGTGTCTTCGCTCTCGCGCAGCAGCCCGAGGTGCCGCGCCGCGGCGCGCGCGGCGGGGCTGAGCGGCACCTCGCGCGCAGCCGGCCAGCGCTCGCGCAGCGGGCGCAGGAAGCGCAGCAGGGTTGCGGCACCCACGCCCGAGGCGAGCCGTGCGAGGCGCGCCCCGAGCGCCTCGAGGTCGTCCGCCTCCGCGGCGAGCGCTTCGAACGACCCCCCGCGCTCGGCCAGACGTGCGCCGGCGCGCACGAGCCGCCCCGCCACGGCTTCGGCGTCGGGATGGCGCGCGGCCTCGAGCACCGCCGCGAGGCGCGCCCGATCCGCGCTCGTGAGCCGACTCGGCTGCGTCAGGCCCGCCTGCGCCAGCGCGCGGAAGTCCGCGAGTGCACGCGCTTCGTCGCGCCGCGCCGCCAGCAGGCAGGCGGCCACGAACCAGGCCTCCGTGTCCTGCGGCGCGCGGAGGTCGAGCTGAAGCGCCCGAGCCGGGTGGCGGCCCAGCTGGTCGACCAGCGCTGCGAGCTCGAGGGGTGCGTGCGTCACGGCCATCGGGAAATTGCGCCGGGCACGCGTCGCGTGCTACTGAAAGCGCCTTTGGAGCGGATGGAGCCTCTCATGCCCAGGGCCTTCTCCATTTCCGCCGCCGCCATCGCCGCCGAGCGACAGCGCGTGGGCGATGACCTGGAGCGGTTCGAGATCGCGCGCGTGGTCGCGCTCGATCAATTGCAGCTGCGCGAGGTCGGCCCGCGCGACGTGCACCTGCGCATCCTCGCGGTCTCCGCGGAGCACAACGTGGATCACGCGGCGCTGGCCGACACGGTGAACATCGCCGAGCTGCGCGGCGGCAAGATCTTCCCTGGCAACAGCGCCGTGGGGGAGGTGCTCGCGGTCGGGTCCGAGGTGACGCGTTTCGCGCCGGGCGACGTGGTGCTCACCCACTGCAATGGCGAGCCGGACATCTACGGCTATCCGCTGCGCATCTGGGCCTACGACCAGCCGGACTCGATCGGCTGGTACGGCGAGGAGGCCGTGGTCGCCGACTGGCAGGTGATTCCCGCGCCGCTCGACTGCGGTCTCAATCTGTGGGAGATCGCCGCGCTGCCGCTGCGCGCACCGACCGCGTATCACCTGTGGCGGCGGGCCATCGGAATCTTCCGCCTCAAGGTCAGCCGCGGTCAGCGCGCGCGCCTGAACGTGCTGGGATTCGGCGGCGGCGTCTCCGAGCTCTTCCTCATGCTGGCGATCCACGAGGGACACCGCGCGTTCTTCTGCTCGGGAAGCCCCGAGCGCCGCAAGCACCTCGAGCAGCTCGGCATCGAGCCGATCGATCAGCGCGAGTTCAACCGCTTCGCGGGTCGCGACAACGTGAAGGCCTTCAGCAAGCATCTCAAGGGGCTCACCGGGGGCGAAGGGGTTCACATCGCCTGCGACATGCTGCGCGGACCGGTCTACGCGGCGGGCCTCGCCGCGCTGGCGCGCATGGGCGTGAACGTGAGCGCCGGCTGGCAGCTCGACGCCGGCTGCAACTACAACTCGGCGAATCTGTCGGTCCGCCAGATCACCCTGGACCACGTGCATTTCGAGACGGTGGAGGGATCCAATGCCGCGACCGAGCTCTACGGTCGCGTCTTCCGGCCCACCGTGCACCGCGAGATCTACGCTTTCGAGAGTCTTCCGCGCGCCCTGGAGGAGATGCACAAGAACGTGCAGACCGGCATTCCCATCGTCCGCGTGGCAGAGGATCTGCCCGCGGAGGTGGCCAAGCTCGCGCCCTAGCAAACCCGAGTGGCGGCAGGCCGCGGAGCAGCGCGTTTGAGAAGTGCGCGCGCGCTGCGACGTGTTATAGTCCGCGTCCCCTGCCGCGCGCTCCCGAAAGAAGGACAGATCTTGTGCTCGTAGGCGTACCCGCAGAGATC
>JAOUNA010000183.1 GCA_029881215.1 Myxococcales bacterium
GACCGCGATCGCCGCTTCGGCGCCGCCGTCCCGATTCGAGCTGCGCGAGCGGCGCGTCCGCCCGCCGAACCAGAGCGTGCGCATTCCGATCTCGGCGAGCAGCACGATCGCGCCCATCATGATGCCCGCCGTGGTCATCAACGCCACGTCTCGGTTCACGACGTGACCGACCTCGTGGGCGACCACGCCCTGGAGCTCGTCGCGATCGAGGATCTCGAGCAGGCCCGTCGTGACGGACACGGCCGCCTTGTTCGGATCTCGGCCCGTCGCAAAAGCGTTCGGCGCGGGATCGTCGACGATGAAGACCCGCGGCATCACGCCGAGCTGCGCCGCGATCGCCATCTCTTCGACCACGTTGAAGAGCACCGGATGATCCGCCTTCTCGATCTCGCGCGCGCCGGCGATGCGCAGCATGATGTCGTCACCGCGGGCAAGCGTGACGACCCAGAGCACCAGCCAGACCGCGAGCGCCACGAGTGCGCCCGCAACCATGCCCTCTCGCCCGGGCGAGACCAGCGCGCCCAGCGCCATGCCCATCAGCACGAGCAGCGTGCCCATGGCCGCGACGACGAAGGTGCTGCGCAGCCGATTCGAGCGAATCTGCTCCCACATGGCTCAAGTGTCCGCCGCGCCCTGCGGCGTCAGAACTGCACCTGCGGCACGGCGCGCTCGCCCGCGTCCGCGATCTCGAAGAACTCTGCCGGCTCGAAGCCGCCCGCGATCAGATTGGCGGGAAACACCTCGCGCTTGTTGTTGTACCGCGTGGCCGCGTCGTTGTATGCCTGTCGCGCAAAGCCGATGCGATTCTCCGTCGAGGAGAGCTCTTCCTGAAGCGCGAGGAAGTTCTGGTTCGCTTTGAGATCCGGGTACTGCTCGACCAGGCCGAAGAAGCCGGTGAGGGCGCCGGTCAGGGCCCCCTCTGCGGCGCCCGCCTGCTTGGGGCCCCGCGCCGCGATGGCCTGGTTGCGCGCCGCCACGACCTTCTCGAAGGTTCCCGCCTCGTGCTTCATGTAGCCCTTGGCGGTTTCGACCAGATTGGGAATCAGATCGTGTCGCCGCTTGAGCTGCACGTCGATCTGAGACCAGCCATTTCGCGTCTCGTTGCGCGCTCGAATCAGGCCGTTGTAGAGAGCGACGAAGTAGATCGCCAGGAGGATCACGAGGCCGATCACGATGAGGAATCCGCTCATGCTCGAGGCTCCTTCTCGCCATTGTCCGGGTGGATGAATCGCAGCAGGTGTGCGCGGACCGGCGCCAGGCTCGGATCGCCCGCGGCGACTTCGAGATCGATGAGCTGCTCGATCTCGCCCGCGTCGAACCAGAGGCCGTGGCCTTGAGGACACCGGTCGAGCAGGATGCGATCCGCGTGGTCGGGCGCGGTGACGTGCTGCATTGCGGCGCGGCAGCGCGGACAACGCAGGCCGCGCGCCGCGGCGCTTCGGGGCAGCGCCGCCAGGCGCGCTTCGAGCGTCAGCGCGGATTCCGGAGCGCCGGCCGCAGCGAAGAGGTGACGCAGCTCGTCTGCGTCGAACCAGATGCCGTGCCCATCGATGCACACGTCGAGCTCCACCTCGCCCCATTCGACGATCACCTGCTCGACGTTGCAGATCGGACACAGCACGACGGGTTGCTCGATCGCCCTCCCCACGACGCGCCGCCGCATCGAGCGCGTTCGGCTTCGCCGCGCGCACCGCAGGGCCGGCGCAGCAGATCCTAACACGCTGTCGCACACGCCGGCAGCCCGAGGCGCCCGCGAGGAGCGCAGCGCCGTTACGCGACCGCGAGGCGCGCAAACGCCTGACGCCCGAGGGCTTTGAGCTCCTCGGCGCGTTCTCGCATGCGTGCGCTGACGCCGGTTAGCGTCGGCCGCCGCTCGGCTGCGGCGCGGCAGGCGCCGCGTCGGCGACGCGCACCGTGATCTTGAACTTCTGCGTCGTCTCGAGGCCGGTCGAATCCGTCACCACGATCGCCACGGGATGCTCGCCCGTCTGATCCTGGCGCGGCTTCCACAGGATCTCCCCGTAGATCGCGTCGATGGCCATGCCGTCGGGCGCCTCTCCGAGGCGGTAGCGCAGGCGGCGGTCGCCGTCGGGGTCCTTCGCGACGACCGCGTATCGGAACACGCCGCTCGAGTCCATGCCGGGCGGCTTCGAAACGATCTCGGGATGCGCGCTGCCGACCGTCACCTCGATGCTCTTCATGGGAGCGCTGCGGTTCGCGCCATCCGTGGCCACTACCAGGATCTGGACCCTGTCACCGTGGTGGAGCCCTTCAGTGGAGAAGAGGTCGCCGCGGGCGGCAGCCGGCTCGCCGTTCACGAGCCACGCGTACTCGAAGCGGACCAGGTCGCCGTCCGGATCGTGCGCCTGGGCCACGGCCTTGATCGGGCTGCCCGGCGCAACCTTCGGGGCCGGGCTGAGTCCCACGCCGGTGACGACCGGCGGCCGGTCCACCACCTGCGTCTGCGCGCTCGAGGTCTCGCCCTCCAGGCTGCCATCACTCGGCGTCGCGAACACCTCGATGATCGAGCCCTTGGAGGCGCCGACCAGCGCGATCTCCCGCTGGTCGCCGGGCACCGCGTTGCCGTCGATGCTCCAACGATAATGGATCTGGGTGGCGTCGCCGTCCGGATCGAAGGCGGATGCGATGGCGCGAACCTTCCCGCCCAGCGTCGGCTCGAACGGATCGATGCGCACGCTGCGGATCACGGGCGGGCGGTTGTCGAGATCAGCGCTCGAATCCGCCGTCTTCTCCGCGCTCCAGGTGTGCGTGGGTGCGGTCGCCTCTTCGCCGCCACAGCCGAGGGCGAGCGCGAGCGTCGCGGCCGCGCAGGCCCGTCGGCTCCGCGCCGCTGCCGTCTTGTGCATCGATTTCCCCTCCTCGAATTCGCGCGCGGCGCCGCGGGCCCACTCAGTTGGCGATCAGCGAGCCCGTCACCACCTCGAGTCGCGACGTCGTGCCTCCCGGCGCGTCGCCCTGCACCTGGATCTTCCAGAACTGGATCTGATACGCCGCGGCGCCGTTCTGATCGATCACGAGATTCATGCCCGGCATGCCGCCGAGCCCGAGGCTGTCGATCGGATCGGCCACCGTCGGATCGAGTCGGAACGAGGGCTGCCCGTGCGGAAAGATCGAGGCGTCGCCGAGCGTGGTGTTGGGAACGCTCGGCGTGCCGTCGGCGCGAAGCGTCTGCAGGCCGCGCGCCACGCCGGCCTCGGCGGCGGCCAGAGCCTGGCGCTTGCGATTGGTGAAGCCCGCGGTCTGCTGGTCCCGCTGCACGGTGTCGAGGGCCGCGAGGCCGATCGAGGCGAGCATCAGCAGCAAGAGGATGGCCAGCAGCAGGGCGAAGCCGCCCTCGCGGCGGGCGCCCGCGCGCTGTCGGATGCGGTGGATCGGGTTGTCGCTGTGCATGGCGTCAGATCTCGATTCCGATGTTTCGGGTCATCACCTTGGTGGTGAGCACGCGGCGCCGGAAGCCGTCGGCGGGCAGGCCCGAGACGTCGCGGTTCTCCGTTCCCTGCGGCTGGCCGCTGGTGAACTCCTCGTCCGGAAGCCGCGTGCGCGCGACCATGCTCACCCGCACCTCGCGCACCAGCGCGGCGGCCGACATCGAGGCCGACAGGGCGATGGTTCCGCCGCCGTAGTTCGGACTGGGGTCGTCGAAGAGATTGTGCGGCACATTCTCGTCGTCGCCGAAGATCTCCTGCGGGGCATCGACCTGATTGTCGTCGTCGTTGTCGATGATGTAGGTGACCTGGAAATCCTCGATGTCGTTGGCGACCACGTTGCCGTTCCAGAGCAGCTGCGTGCCGGCGACGCGGTACTCTTGGGCGGGCACCGCCACGAGCTCGACCGCGCTCGAGAGTGTCGAGTGCACGTCGACCGTGATCTGGCTGGAGCCGACGTTGATCGCCGTGACGCGCCCGCATGCAACCCCACTCGTGGGGCTCTGGCGATCCGCGATGATCACGCCCCCGCCTACCTGGAAGTCACTGTCGTTCACGCCGTCGTTGTCCGTGTCGTAGGCGGGTCGGCTCGGCGGAGAGGGCTCCATGATGAGCGAGCTCAGGTCCAGAACATGGGTGCCGAGGGTCTGCGCGTCGCCACTCGTGACATCGGCGCCGTTGTAGCCCGAGAAGTCGTTTTGCGGATCGATGGCGAGGGCGTCGCTCACGTAGAGCGTGTCGGGCGCGCCGACTTCGTCCACGCCGCAGATGGCCACGTCGTCCGGCACCAGCATGCCCGCGTGGCGCAGGTCGCGCTCGAGCAGCGAATTGATGGCGCGCAGATCCTGCTGCGCCTGGGCGAGCTGGTCGGTCGACGAGTACGCGCGCTGGTTGAAGCTGAGGACGCGGCCGATGAAGATCGACACGACCCCCATGATGGCCACGACCACCAGCAGCTCGATCAGCGAGAATCCGGCGCGGGCGGCGCGCATGGCTAGAGGTTCTCCCGGTTGAAGCGGATGCTCGAGAGCGTGTAGGAGCGGCCGGCGCGCTTCGGCTCGTCCCAGGTGATGCGCACGTCGACCCAGCGCGTCTCGCCCGCGACGTCGTTCGTGATGCGCCAGCTGACGTTGTAGGTCTGCTCGTTCTGCACGGCGGCGCCGTCCTGGACGGTCTCGCTCTGGACCTGAGTGAGCCAGGCGCCGCCGGTGTCCACCACGTCGGTCCAGCGGCGGCGCTGCAGCTCGTCCATCTGGGTGATGGCGAGGGCGGCGGCCTTGGTGGTGTGACGCCCGCTCGCACGCCCGTCCATCGCGTAGAGCTGGGCCGCGGCGAGGGCGAGCAGTCCGAAGGCCAGGATGCTGAGCGCCAGCATCACCTCGATCAGCGTGAAGCCATCGCGAGCGGAGAAGCGTCTCGGCTGGGTCGGGGCGTCCATCACGAGCTCCAGCTGTTGGTGTGGGGCTGCCAGACGTGCACGCGCACGGAGCCGAGGGGCGAGACCACCACCGCGTAATCGCGCTTGCCGTTGGTGATGTAGAGCGCGCCGCCCCCCTTGCCCGCGGCGCCCACGTTGCCGCAGGTGCCGCCGTCGCCGTCGAAGGTCACGGGAATGCCGTCCGGGCGGAACATGATCCAGTCCATGCGGCCCGCGCCGTTGGGATCCTGGAAGGTCGAGCCGCTGGTATCGTCCGGCGGCAGCGTCGAGCCTCCGGTGTCGCTGCCGACCTTCACGTTTGCGTTGGTGACTCCCCAGGAGATCGTGTTGCCGCTCGCCACGATCGATTCGCGCTTCTCGTTGACGTCGAAGCGGCAGTTGACCGTGACGCTCTCGTCCACCGCCAGCAGCGGGGCGAAGCCTCCGTTCGGGTCGGTCATCATCGTGCCATCCGGATCGACGCCGAAGAAGACCACGTGCGGCGTGCCGGTGCGGATGGCTTCGCTGCGCGCGAGCAGCAGCAGATCTGCGCCGGCGCGCGCGGCCGTCTTGACGCGCTGATCCTCGAACCAGTTGTTCATGCTGGGCACGGCAACCAGCATCAGCACGGCCACGATGCCGATGACCACCACGACCTCGATGAGCGAGACGCCCGCCTGTCTGCGTGCGGCGCGGCGGCGCCGCGCAGGCGAGCGGGGGCGTCGGATCTCCTGGGCGCGCGTCGGCATCGAGCCTCCGGTGCGATTCACCACAAGTTCGCCATCTCATCGGATCGCCGAAGGGCGGGCTTGAGGCCGGTCGAGG
>JAOUNA010000184.1 GCA_029881215.1 Myxococcales bacterium
CAGGTCGGCGTCCGGGTTGCCGTCGCCGAACACGATCTGCGTGCGCTGCTCGCAGAGCCGGCAGCGCCGGCAATCGCCCAGCGCCTCGCGGATCTGATCGAGCGTGGGACGCGGCCCGCTTGGCATCGCGGCGTCCAGGATGTCGATCTGGCCGAGGTCCGAGCAGGGCGCCGGCACCGGAGCGCCAGGGGAGGGCGTCGGCTCCCTTTGCGCGGGCGCGGAGGTCTCCGCGGGCGCGGCGCGCTCGCAGGTCTCCACCCCCTCTTCCGCGAGCTGCCGAAGCGCCGCGCGGGCGGAGCGCGCGATGGCGCGCAGCTCCTCCGTCAGCGCGGGATCCACGCGCACCTCCCGGTTCGTTCCGAGGGTTGGAGGCCGTGCGGCTGTCGGCGTCGGCCGCAGCGCCGCCCGCTCACCGTGCGTTCCCGACCGTTGCGGGCGCCTCGCCGAGCCGGGCCGCGGCGCGCCGCAGATCGGCGGCGTCGGCGGGCGCGGCGGAGGTCGCCACGGGAGCGTCGCGCGTGGAGAGCGGGCGCCCGGTCCCGGCCTCGATCGTGCCGTGCCGGATCTTGTCGATCTTGGCCTTCACCGCGAACTCGAAGCCCGGGTCGTTGGCCTCGTCGTGGCAGGCGCCGCAGATCTGCAGGACCACGCACGAGTCGCACTTGTCTCCGAGGGAGACGATATCCCCTCGTTTCCGGCTGTCCGGCTTGACGTGTTCGCCGCCCGCTCCGTGGCACGATTCGCAACCGACCCGCGCGAGATCGACGTGTTCGCTGAGCGCTCCGCCCGATGGAAATCCACCGCTGCGCCCGAATCCGGTCGTATGGCAGCGCAGACACGACGCGTCTGTCGGACGGCGGGTGCCGCGGAGCGTGATTCCCGCGCGCGCGTGCGGACCCTCGGCCCAGGTCGCGTGCTCCGCGGGATGGCAGGAGCGACACGCATCCGAGCCGACGTGATCGGACTGGGCGGGCAGCAGGGCTTCTCGGCGACCGACCCCGCGCTCCGCGAGGACGCGCTGTCGCTCCTCCGCCGGGAGCGCCAGGATTGGCGCGTTCGAGGCGTGGGAAACGCGCGGCAGAAACGCCGCGTATTCGAAGTTCAGCGAGTGCGTGGGGTCGTGGCAGGTCTGGCAGACCGGCGCGTACTCGCCGCCGGCGACGAAGCCGGGCGACACATGGGGACCTCCGAGCCCATGACAGGACTCGCAGCCCACGTTCTCGAGCGACGCAGTGGCCGGGGAGATCTCGAAGCCGCCCGACTCGCCGTAACCCACGACGTGGCACCCGATGCACGCAGCGTCGGCATCGGCCCCGTGACGCACGAGCGTGTCGTATGCGGTGGCGTGGGAGGTGAGCAGCCAGGTCTGCTGCTCCTGTTCGTGGCAGACGCTGCAGACGTCGTTTCCGCTGTATCCCCCCTGCCGCAGCAGCATTGGCACGGGCGCGCCACCGAGCTTGGCGAGCCGCATTCGCATCAACGGTCCGTCCGTTTCCGCCGACCATCCCTTCACGTGCGCGGCGATGCGACCCTCTCGATCGATGAGGAAGATGTCGGGAACGCCGGTGAACACACCGTAGGCGTTCACGATGCTACCGTCGTCGTCGAAGAGCACCGGGAAGAAGTCGAGACCACGCGTGCGCAGCGTTTCGCGCACTGCGTAGCGCTTGCCGCTGATTTCGACGCCCACGAGCGTCGGGCGATGTTCTCGTGGCAGCGCGGCGAGCTGTGTCTTCAATGCCTCGAGCGCCTCGTGGCAGTGCGGGCAGGTGTGAAGAAAGAAGAGCAGCACCAACGGTTCGCCGCGCAGGGCGGAGAGCTGGAAGGGAGCGTCGCCATCGAGCGTCGTCGCCTGGAAATCCGGCGCCTCGGGGCGGCTGCCGGGTCCGAATGTCTCGGCGGGATCGGGCAGGCGCAGCGCGCTGCGCAGCTGCGAGCCGATCAGCACAGCGGCGTTGGGCGCCTGGGTCGCGAAGCGGAGGAAGCCGAAGACGATGTAGCCCTCGGCATCGACGCCGAGCACGGCGAGCGGCGCGCGCAGCCCGAGCTGGCGGGCAATCCGCGCGTCCGAGTCGTCCACGACCCGGTAGGGAATGGGCTGGCCGCGGACGAATGCGCGGGTGGTGTCCGGGTCGGATCCGGTCGAGATCCCCACGATCTCGAAATTGTGTTCTCCCTGGAGCGGCGCGATGGCGCCGATGGCTTCGGCGACGACACGCGATTCCGCGTTCTCGGGATTGAAGAAGAAGATCACGAGGCGCCTGCCGAGCGCCGCCGCGACCGAGAAGCGCTTGCCGTCGAGGGTCGAGCCCGAGAAGGCGGGCAGGGGGCGCTCCCGGCGCTGCACCGGCTGGGCCGCGGCCGCGCCGCGCGGCGCCGCCTCCTGCTGGGAGATCGCACCGGCATCCGGCACGGCAGCGCGGGCCGCCCCGGAAGACTCTCCGTCGCCGCCGCACGCCACCAGGAGGCACGCGCAGAGCAGCGCACCCGTGATCCGCGCTCCCGACTTCCCCAACCGCACGGCGAGCAGAATAGCGGAACCGCGGGCGCCCGGACGGCCCGGGGTCCGGGAGGAAACGACAGCTCAGCGCAGGCCCTGCTTGGCTCTGGCGAGCTGCTCCTTGAAGAGTGTGTTGCCGGGCTCGAAGGTCAGTGCGGTCTGCAGATTCCGCACCGCAGCACCGTAATCGTTGCGCTGGAGATCGGATTGGGCGAGTCGGTAGAACTGCCGACCCTGCGGCGTGCGTCCGCCGCGTTCTTCGCTTGCCTGCCGGCCCGCCTCCGCCTGGGCCTCGGCGAGCTGCATGCGCAGGCCCTGATTCGTCTCGAGGCGTCGATCGTAGGCCTGCCGGCGGCGCGGATCGCGCAGCACCGAATAGGCTTCCGAGACCCGCTTCGAGATGGTGGCGACCGCTTCGCGGAGCTCCGGATCGAGGTGTCGATTGGAGTCGGGATGGAAGGCGCGCGACGTCGCGTGATAGGCCTTCTTCACCTCCCCGGCGACCGCGTTCCGTCGCAGGTGGAGGAGCTGATAATAGTCCAGCTCGCCGATGATCCGGGCGAGCGCCACGATCTCGGTGGGGACCATCTGCGCCACGGGTTACGTGCCTTCCGGATCTTCACTCGATAGATCCGCGCCGGGCGCCTCGAAGAGCGTGTCGCCGTCCGCGCCGTCCGGCGTCGCCTTCTCGCTCAGCTCGTCGAGCATGTCTGCCTCGAGCGCGCCCAGCTCGCTGCTGCCAGAGCGGGCGGCGCGAAGATCGGGCTCGATGGCCATGTCATCGTCGAGATCGACCTCCGGCGGGAGATCGGCGTCGAGATCCGACGAGGCCGGGGACACGAACTCCAGCGGCTCATCCGGATCGGATTCGCCATCGAGATCCACCGCGGTTTCGATTCCGTCCACGTTCGTCTCCGGAGCGTCCGCGCCGGCGCCGAAGATCGGCCCCGTGATATCCGGCTCGTCGCCGGGCTCGAAGTCGTCCGTCTCGAGCTCGGGGATCGCTTCCTCGGCGGCGGCGCGGGTCGCTGCGGCGGAGCGCCTGAGCGGCACGATGTCGTCGTCGGCGTGCAGGTCGTCCTCGCCCACGTCGGCTGCTGCGCGGCCCGAGGGCTGCGCGCCGCTGGTGGATTCGTGCTTGCCGATGATCGACCGCAGCTCGGTGTCCGAGAGGCCCGAGGAGAGCGTGATGCGCGTGGAGGCTTCCTCGCCGGTGGATCGATCCCGGGCGGTGACGTTCACGATCCCGTCCGTGTCGATCTCGAAGGTGACGTCGATCTCGACTTCGCCGCGCCGGCCCTTCTCGAAGCCGATGAACTCGAATTGGCCGAGCAGCTCGTTCTCCGCGGACTCGCGCGACTCGCCCTGGTAGACGCGGATCGAGACCGAGTCCTGGTGATCCTTGAACGTGGTGAAGGTGCGCGTCTGCTCGATCGGCACCGGCGTGTTGCGCTCGATGATCTTCTCGGTGAGACCGCCGGCCACGCCGATCTGGAGAGAGAGCGGCGTCACGTCGAGGAGGAACGCTTCGCCGCCCGAGCTCGTCAGCGAGCTGGCGTGAATGGCGGCGCCCACCGCCACCACCTGGTCGGGATCCACGTTTGCCTGCGGCTCCTGCTGGAAATACTCGGTCACCGCCTCGCGGATGATGCCGAGGCGCGTCGGGCCGCCCACCAGGATCACGCCGTCCACGTCGCGCGCGATGAGCCCGGCCTGTTGCAGGGCCTCGTCGCAGACCTTGAAGGTGCGTTGGATCAGATCCATGACCAGCGCTCCGAACTCCTCCTTGCCGAGCGAGCGCTCGATCGACAGCGACCGGCCGTCCGCGGTCTGTGCGATGTCGGGAATGCGGATGCGCGACTCGTCGTCGACAGAGAGCCCCTTCTTGGCGGTCTCCGCGGCGAGTTTGAGCTTTTCGAGCGCGTACGGATCGTTGCGAAGATTGATGTCGTGCTTGGAGGCGAATTCATCCGCGAGCAGGTCGATGACCCGATCGTCGAAATCGTCACCACCGAGAAAGGTGTCTCCGCTGGTGGCGAGCACTTCGAAGACATCGGATCCGATCTCGAGGATCGAGATGTCGAAAGTGCCGCCGCCGAGGTCGTAGACCGCCACGCGCTGATTCAGGCCCTTGCCGAAGCCGTAGGCGAGGGCCGCCGCGGTCGGTTCGTTCAGGATGCGCAGCACCTCGAGTCCGGCGATGCGGGCGGCGTCCTTGGTGGCCTGGCGCTGATTGTCGTTGAAGTAGGCGGGGACGGTGACCACCGCCTTCGACACGGGGCTGCCGAGGCGCGCCTCCGCGATCGACTTGAGCTCGCGCAGCACCATCGCGCCCACCTCGGGCAGGCTGAATGCCTCCTCGCGCACCTTGATGCGAACGCTGTGATTCTCTCCCTCCACGATCTGGTACGAACAGATCGCCTGGGCCTTCTTGACCTCCTCGGAGAAGAAGTAGCGTCCGATCAGCCGCTTGGCGGAGTAGATGGTGTTGTGGGGGTCGTGGATGACATTGGCCTTGGCGGCATTCCCGACCGTGATGGATCCGTCGGCCGCGAGATTCACCACGCTGGCGATCGTGCTCTCGCCGTAGGCGTTCTTCAACACCTCGAGCTTGCCCCTGCGCGCGACTGCCACGCAGGAGTTGCTCGTCCCCAGATCGATTCCAACGGCGATCTCCGCCATGACGTCTCCCGTTCCCGCAGGCGCTTCCGCGGGGCTTATCGGCAGGTCCGAGTTGCCGCCTGAGTGCCGCTTCGGGGTCTTGGAGGGGGTGGGGGTGCGTGCTATTTACCTCGTGATTTCCCGGAGTTGCGAATGTCCGGCCATTCGAAGTGGTCCACCATCAAGCGCAAGAAGGGGGCCGCCGACGCCCGGCGCGGCAAGATCTTCACGAAGCTGATCCGAGAGATCGCAACGGCCGCGCGCATCGGCGGCGCGGATCCGGGCTCGAATCCGCGCCTGCGACTCGCCATGGACAGGGCCCGCACGGCCAACATGCCGAAGGACAACATCGAGCGCGCCATCAAGAAGGGGCTCGGGGCGATGGAGGGCGAGGCCTACGAGGAGGCGGTGTACGAGGGCTATGGACCCGGCGGCACGGCCATCTACGTCGAGGTGCTCACCGACAACAAGAATCGCACCGTCGGGGAGCTGCGCCACGTTCTGACCAAGTACGGGGGCAAT
>JAOUNA010000032.1 GCA_029881215.1 Myxococcales bacterium
AGCGCTCTCCGGCTTCGCACGCTCTTCGAGGCTGCGCGAACGCGAAATCGAGCAGACCCTGCGGACGACACCCAGTGCCGCGAGCTTCTCGAAGCACCTGCTGTTTCTGACCGAAGAGCCGCACCAGACGGGCACGCCGCGCAACATGCTGCTGGCAGAGTACGTGCGGGATCGCTTCGTCGAATACGGGCTGGAGAACGTCCACTTTCACGACACTCCGGCGCTGATGAGCTACGGGCGCTCCGTTTCCGCCGAGATCGTCGCGCCCGTGCACGTTCAGCTCGAGCTCGCCGAAGATCCCAATCCGCGCGACAAGGACAGCTACACCTACAGTGATCCGAGCCAAGCTCCGTTTCACGCTTACGCGAACGACGGCGATGTCAGCGCCGAGATCGTCTACGCCAACGCCGGAAGTCCGGAAGATTTCGCCAAGCTCGACGAGCTCGGGGTCGATGTGGCGGGCAAGATCGTCGTCATGCGGTATTCCGAGCCCTACAGCTACCGCGGCTACAAGGTCTATCTCGCCGAGTCGCGCGGCGCCGTGGGGACCGTGATCTACTCCGATCCCCAGGACGACGGCTACGGGCGCGGCGAAACCTATCCGGACGGTCCCTGGGGATCGGCCAGCCACATCCAGTGGGGCGCGATCGTCTACGACTGGTTCGGCTCGACGCCGTTCACCTTCCACTGGAAGAAGCGCGGGGGCCGCTGGGTAGAGGGAGACGAACGCGACCGGCGCCTGCCCCGGATTCCTTCCGTCCCCATGTCGCACGAGGACGCCGCGCAGATCCTCTCCCGTCTCGCAGGTCCGAACGTGCCGCCCGGATGGCAGGGCGGACTGCCGTTCGCCTACCACGTCGGCCCCGGCCCGGTTCGCATGCGCCTGCGCGTGGACAACGACGAGCAGATCGGAACGATGCGCAATGTGATCGGCCAGATCCGCGGCGCGGAGCAGCCGGAGCGCTGGGTGGTGATCGGCAACCACCGCGATGCCTGGCTCTACGGCGCGTACGATCCGAGCAGCGGCACGGCGGCGCTGCTCGAGGTGGCCCGGGCCTTCGGCGCCGCGCTCGAGGCGGGCTACCGGCCCAAGCGCACGGTGGTGTTCGCCAACTGGGATGCGGAGGAGCAGCTGCTCGGCGGCTCGACGAGCTGGGCGCTCGACCAGCGCGACAAGCTCCGCAAGGATGGGATCGTCTACGTCAACGTGGACAGCTCGGCAGCGGGCAGCGCGTTCGAGCCGGGAGCCGTCCCCTCGCTCGCCGATTTCGTCCGGGAGGTGTCGAAGGCCATCGACGACCCGGACAGCGGCGGCAGCATCTACGACGCCTGGGTCGCGCGCTCGAAGACCGGCGAGGCCGAGGTGAGCAAGATCGTCGGTGCGACCGACTACACGGCCTTTCTCGGGAATGTCGGTATGAGCTGCATCGACATGTCGTTCAGCGGCCCCTACGGCGTCTACCACTCCCAGTACGACAACTACTTCTGGATGAGTCGCATCGGCGATCCGGGCTTCCGCTACAACACGACGCTCGCGCGTCTGTGGGCAGTCCTCACCTGGCGCCTCGCGGACGCCGACATCCTGCCCATGCGCTACTCGCGCTATGCGTCGGAGGTGGCGAGCTATCTCGAGCAGATGGAGCAGCGCGCCGAGCGGCAGGGAGGGCGCAAGATCGCGCTCGATGTCGCACGCCAGGCGGCGGCGCGTTGGCGCGAAGCGGCCGAGGCCTTCGAAGAGGCGCTGGCACAGCGTTTGGGCAGCGACACCCCCTTGCCCGGGCAGGACGCCGCGCGCGTCAACGCGCTGCTGGTCGGCATTGAACGGGCCATGACCGAAGATGCGGGGCTCCTGCGCCGACCGTTCTTCAAGCATCTCATCTACGCCCCCCAACCGACGTATCGCGAGGAGGTCCTGCCGCGCATCTTCGAAGCCATCGACGACGGGCGCTGGGAATCCATCGCACAATACGAGAAGGAGCTGGCCGCCGGCTTCGGCCGCGCCGCGGAGATGTTGGAGCAAGCGAGGGCGCTTCTGGGAGAAGCGATGTGAGCAGCGGGAGTCGGGTCTCGATCGGCATGCGAAGACGGAAGACGCTGAAGGACGCAGCTGCCCATTCGCGAAGCGCGCACGCCGCGCCGCGCCGTGCCCTGGGCTGCGCAGCGGCGTCGTTGTTGCTCTGCGTCGCGACGCCGAACCTTCTCCGCGCATCCGAGCCGACCGCGCAGCTCCCGAGCGACGCTCCGCGCGGCTTCACCCGAGAACGCGCAATCGAGCAGGGCAAGCTGGAGCAACGCCTGCGTGCGAGTCTCTCCCGCGAGCGGATGCGCGCGGATCTCGAGCGGCTGGCTTCGAAGCCCCATCGCGCCGGCAGCGACGCCGGTCGGGAGATCGCCCACTCCATCGCCGCGGAGCTGCGGCGGGCGGGCCTGCAGGCGGAGACGGTCGAATACGTCCACTATCTGTCCTCCCCGGAGCGCGTTCGGGCGGAGATCGTGCTGCCGGATCCCGTGCCGTTGCAGCTCACCGAGGACGTGATCGCCTCGGACCCCTACACGCAGGCGGCGGCCGCACACCCCGGCTGGAACGCCTATTCGGCGTCCGGCGCGGTCACCGCGCAGATCGTCTACGCCCACCACGGCGCTGCGCAAGACTTCGCCGAGCTGGATCGCCTGGGCGTCGACTTGCGCGACCGGATCTTGCTCATGCGCTATTTCGGCAGTGACGAAGGAGAGAAGGTCTTGCGCGCGCAGCGCGCGGGTGCGGCAGCCGTGGTCCTCTACTCGGATCCGGCGGAAGACGGCTACGTCTACGGCGATACCTATCCGGACGGCCCCTGGCGCCCTCCCGGAAGCATCATGCGCCGCAGCGTCGTCGACTCGATCGGAGATCCGCTGTCTCCGGGCTGGGCGTCCCGCCCGGGAGCCCGGCGTCTGGCCCCCGGCGACGTCGAGGGCATTCCGCGCATTCCGGTTCTCCCCATCTCCTATCGGGACGCCGAGAAGATTCTGCGCCGCCTGGCGGGCCCGCTGGCCCCGGCGCACTGGCAGGGCGCCCTGCCCCTCTCCTACCACCTGGGTCCGGGTCCGTGCACGCTCGCTCTCGACGTGAAGATGAAGAACGCGGACGGGCGCATCTGGAACGCCATCGCCCGCATCCCCGGCAGTGAGTTTCCGGATCAGTGGATCCTGCTCGGCAACCACCACGACGCCTGGATCTACGGCGCGGGCGATCCCTCGAGCGGCACGGCAGCCTTTCTCGAGACCGGTCGCGCACTCGGCTCGCTGCTCGCGGAGGGCTGGCGGCCGCGGCGCACGCTCATCCTGGCCGCATTCGACGCCGAGGAGCTCACGCTCGGCGGCGCCGCGGAGTGGATGGAGGATCACGCCCCGGAGCTCCGCGCCAAGGCGGTGGCGATGCTGAACATGGATTCCGCCGTATTCAACCCGGATCGCCCGCTGTCGTTGAGTGCGAGCGGATCCCTGCGCGGGCTGTGGCTCGACGTTGCGCGCGCCGTGCCGGATCCGCGGCGCGGCATCCCGACCTACGACGTGTGGCTGGAGGCGCAGAACCGCTTCCGAAACACGCCGTCGGTCGATCTCCTGGGATCCGCGCCGGAGCGCGCGCCGCGCGGCGAGCCCCGCATCTTCAGCGACCCGATCGGCGACGACCAGACCGTCTTCTACCTGCACCTGGCGCTTCCCGTGAGCGACATGTACTACGGCGCGGACTACGGCATGTATCACTCCCTCTACGAGAATCCGCACTGGATGGAGACGATCGTCGATCCGGACTTCGCGTACCACGAGGTGATGGCCGCGCTGCTGGCGACGGCCGCCCTGCGCATGTCCGAGGCGGATCTCCTGCCGTTCGACCTCGCGGCGGCTGCCTCCGACTGGCGCGCCGCGCTCGCGAGCCTCGAAGAGGCGTTCGACCTGGGTACGGGGAAACGATCGAAGCTCGAGCCGCTCCCGTCGATCGCCGAAGCGTGGCGCGCGGCGGCTGTGGATCTCGAGGCGGCGCGCGCCGCGCTGCTCGCCGCGGAGGCTGCGTCCGCCATCCCGGCGGCGGACTGGCTCGATTGGAACGAGCGGCTCCTGCAGGTGGAGCGATCCTTCTACGCGGACGCTGGACTGCCGGGCTCTCCCTGGTCGCGCAACCTCTTCTCCGCACTGCGCTTCGAATCGAACGAATCCACCCTGCCCGGCCTGCGCTGGGCGCTCGAAGACGGGGACGCGACGCGGTTCGAGAGCCAGAAGGCGTCCTACGCCCAGGCGCTCGCACGCGCGCGCGATCTGACGCGGGCCCTCGCCGACGCGCTGGGCACGCAGATTGACGCCACACCTCGCTAATCGAACCAGGCACTCTTGCCCAGCGATCGCGATCCGCTCGCCGCGCTCGGTTTCGTGAAAGGGCGGAGCAAACGCGCCACCCGTGCGAACCCTCCAGCCGATGACGCGGTCCTGGGCATTCCGGTGCGGCGCATCTTCGCGCGCGCGAGCCGCGCCGGTCCTGCCGATCTTCTGTGCCTCACTTCGCATCCAGCGCACGGCGCAGCACCGTGCCGAGCTTCTTCAGCGTGTAGGGCTTCTGCAGGAAGTTGACGCCCTCTTCGAAGATGTCGCTGCGAACGTCGCTGTCCGGGGTGTAACCAGAAACGTAGAGAATGGTCAGCTCTGGCCGCGCCGTTCGGAGCTGCTCTGCGATCTCGGGCCCGCGCATGTCGGTCAGCACCACGTCCGTCACGAGCGCATCGATCAAGCCTTGGTATCGCGTGGCGCGCTCGAGCGCGTCGCCGCCGCTGGCTGCGGTGAGCACGTGGTAGCCGAGCCGCTCGAGGGCCTGCGCGCACAGCAAGCGCACCGGCGCCTCATCCTCGATCAGCAGGATCGTCTCCTGCCCGCCCTGTACCTCCTCGTCCAGGGGCAGCCCCTCTTCCGGCTCGGGCTCGGCCTCCACGCGCGGCAGGTAGATCTCGAAGATCGCGCCGCTTTCCGGATCGCTGCGCAGCCAGATGTATCCGCTGTTCTGCTTGACGATGCCGTGACAGGTGGCGAGGCCCAGGCCCGTGCCCTCTCCTGTGGCCTTGGTGGTGAAGAACGGCTCGAAGATGTGCTCCCGCACCGAAGCATCCACGCCGCTGCCGGTGTCGCGCACCACGAGCTTCACGTACGAGCCCGGGATGACCTCAGGGTGCTCAGCCTGGAACGCCGCGTCCAGGATCACGTTGTCGGTACAGATCTCCAGCGTGCCCCCATTCGGCATGGCATCGCGCGCATTCACCGCCAGATTCACCAGCAGCTGCTCGAACTGGCCCGGATCGATCTGGATCCGCCAACTCGGCTCGATCGTGGAAACCTCCAGCTCGATCTGCTCCCCCAGGAGCGGCTCGAGCAGGCGCTGCAGCGTCCGGATCTGCGCGGTCGGGTCGACCGCGCGCGGCTTGATGACCTGTTTGCGCGCAAAGGCGAGCAGCTGAGCGGTCAGCTCCGCCGCCCGCTCGGCGGCCTCCTTGATCGCCGCGAGCTCCGTCACGGGCGGCGATCCCGAGCGCACGCCTTCCTGCGCGATCTCCACGTTGCCGAGCACGACCGTGAGCAGGTTGTTGAAATCGTGCGCGATGCCTCCGGCCAGGCGTCCGATCGCTTCGAGCTTCTCCCGGTGGAGCGATTGCTCGGCGAGGCGTTTGTACTCCGTGATGTCCTCGTAGGTGCCGAGCACGCCGAAGATCTCTCCGTTGGCGGCGCGCAACGGGATCTTGCTGGTGCGCAGCCAGAGGATCTTGCCGTCGGGAGTCGTCTGCGGCTCCTCGTAGTTCAGCTTCGATTCGCCGCTCTCGATGACCGCACGATCATCCGCGCGATACAGGTCCGCCTGGTCTCGCCAGCCCATGGCGAAGTCGTCGCGTCCGAGCAGTTGCGACGGATGTTCGAAGCCGGCGTCTCTCGCGAAGCGGGTGTTGCATCCCAGATACTCGAGATTCCTGTCCTTCCAGAACACCCGCACCGGAATTGCGTCGAGAACGGTCTGCAACATCCGGCTGGCATCGCCGACACGCGACTCGTCCCGGCGCATCGCGTGCTCGGCGGCGAGCGCGTCGGTGACCTCGATGCCGACGCCAAAGAGCCGCCCCGGGCGACCGCTGGCATCTCGCGCGACCTCCCCGACCCAGCGGACGCGGCGCTCGTCACCGCTCGCAAGCACGACGCGATGGACGAAGCTCTTAAAAACCCCTGTCTCCCGGGCGCCGGCGAAGGCGGCATCGATCGCAGCGAGAGCGTCAGCGGGAGCCAGCTTCGCGAGCGCCTCGCGACCCGGCTGCACCGATCCCGGCTTCAATCCGAAGATGCGGAAGAGCGCGTCGGACCACCACGCGGTATCGGTGGCGAGATCGAGCTCCCAGAACCCGACGCGCGCCAGGCTCTGGAGCTGCGCGAGGCGGTGCTCGCTGTCCTGGTTTCGATCCCCGCCCAAGCTTTCCACACCCCTTCGCGTGGCTGCACGTTTCCAAACCTAGCACCCGCGCGCACGCTCCGAAACGAACGCGCGTCTCCGCATCCCGCGTTGTCGATGCACATCGCGAATCCAGGAGACACCAGCGGCTGACATTTCGTCGGCGGCGATGGTGTCGGGACGCTCGTTCTGCAAGCGCCGGATGCGGGCGGAGAGCTCGAATACGCGCCCTCCCTGCGCCGCGAGGCGCACGGGCAGCTCCGCGCATCGCGTGCGCGGGATCGGACCCGGCAGCCGGCCGAGCTTTCCCCCAATCTCGAAAAGCCCCTTGAATCGCCGACCCGCAATGAGGGATAAACTGTCTTTGCCGCGCCCAGAATCCAGGGGAAAGCCATGAGAGCGTCGAGAGAGCCGCGTTCGAACGGATCCGGAACGCAACCGATCGGCGAGGCACCGAGCGCCCGGGCGTCCGGCTACCGGCTGCTGGCCGACTCCCAGCTCGAGGAGATGCACCTGGCCGCGCTGGAGATCCTCAGGCGCACCGGTGTCCGGGTGTACGAGCCCGAGGTCGTGGCGATGCTCGGCGACGCCGGCTGCAGCGTGACCGACACCAGCCTGGTCCGCTTCCCGCCCGCCGTCATCGAGGATGCATTGCGCTGGGCGCCCTCCCGCGTCCCCCTCTGCGACCGCACCGGGCAGGCGCGCGTGCTTCTCGAGGCGCACCGCACCTACTTCGGAACCGGATCCGATCTTCCGAACACCCGAGATCTGGAGACCGGGGAGCGCCGCCTCTCCCGGCTCTCCGATGTGCGCGACACCGCGCGACTGGCGGACGCGCTCCCGAATCTCGACTTCATCATGTCGATGGCGCTGCCGTCCGACGTGCCCTCCACGACGTCGGATCGACACGCCTTCCGGGCGATGATCGAGAACACGGCCAAGCCGGTGGTGTTCACCGCGTGGGACGAGAGCGGCATCGACGACATTCTGGCGATGGCCGAGTGCGTGGCGGGAGGCCGCGACGAGCTCCGCATGAAGCCGTTTCTGCTCGGCTATTTCGAGCCGACCTCCCCGCTGCAGCACTTCGACGTGGTGCTGCGCAAGCTGCTGCGCATGGTCGACCGGGGACTCCCCGTGGTGTATGCACCCGGTGCGGTGGATGGCGCGTCCGCGCCGGTCACGGGGGCCGGCAGCCTGGCGCTGGGCACGGCCGAGGTGCTGAGCGGGCTGGCGATCGCCCAGCTGCGGCGGCGGGGAACGCCCTTCGTGCTCGGGTCCGGATCCGGCCCTCTCGACATGCGCACGCTGGTAGCGACCTACGTGTCGCCGGAGTTCATGCGGCACACGATGGCGATCGCCGAGCTGGCGCATCACTACTACCGCCTGCCGGTCTGGGGATTTGGCGGCTGCTCGGACTCGAAGCTGCCCGACATGCAGGCGGGGATCGACAGCACGCTGTGGACCCTCTGCGCCGCGCTGAGCGGAGCCAACCTGGTGCACGACGTCGGCTACATCGAGTCGGGGCTGACGTGCTCGTACGAGATGATCGTCGTGAGCGACGAGATCATCGGCTTCGTGCGGCGCCTGCTCGCGGGATTCCGGATCGACGCCGAAACCCTTGCGCTCGACACCATCCACGAGATCGGACCCAAGGCCGATTACGTGACCGCGAAACACACGACGCGCCACTACCGCGAGGTCTGGTATCCGCGCGTCCTGGATCGCCGCGGGCACGGCGCATGGGTCAGTGCGGGGCGCCCCACCGCGGTCGAGACGGCGCGCGCGATCGCGCGCGAGACGATCGCGAACCATGTCCCGGCGCCCCTGCCGAACGGCGCGGGCGAAACGCTCGCCGCGATCATCGCCGAGGCCGATGCCCGGGCGGCGGCGGAGGCGCCAGCGTCCGGAGGCTGATGCAAAGCCGCGCAGCGCTCTCGACCGCGATCTCGATCCCCCGTCCGCACGAACGCAGCCGCTCTCGCCGCGAATGCGCCGAGGATCGATGCTCCCCGGATCGAAGAAAAGCCTTGAAACGCGAGCCGAAGCCGCGTCTAATGCCGGCTTCCCCGAGACCCGAGGTGATTGCATCCCGCGGTCCTGACGCGACGCGTTCACGCAGGGCCCCATCCGTCGGCGCAGCGGCAGAATCAACGCCTCCACAAGGATAGGAGCCGCCGAGCTGCCGCCGGCATGGACGCCTGGCGCATGAACTCTTCGCCTGTCGAGAGCACCCGGCCCACCTCCGTACGCTGGGTGGTCCTCGCCCTGTTGTTCGCGGTCAGCTTCGCGGCGTACGTCCAGCGCCTGAACTTCAACGTCGCCGGGAAGTTCATGATCGAGGATCTGGGGCTTTCCAAGGCCCAGCTCGGCTGGTCGATCAGCGCCTTCATCGCCTGCTACACGTTGTTCCAGCTGCCCGGCGGCATGGCCGGTGAACGCTTCGGATCGCGTCGCACACTCACCTGGATCGTCGTGCTGTGGGGCGCGTTCACGCTCCTGACGGGCCTGCTGCCCGGCTTGATCCTGGGCGGCGCAACGCTCAGCCTGATCTCCCTGCTGCTCGTGCGGGCGCTGATGGGTGTGTTCCAGGCCCCGGTCTTTCCCGTGCTGGCGGGCAGCATCGCGAGCTGGTTTCCCGTGGCCCGCTGGGCGCTGCCCAACGCGCTCTCCAGCTCGGGCCTCACGCTCGGCGCCATGGCGACATCGCCGGTGGTCGCCTGGCTCGCCGTGACCTACGGGTGGCGCGCCTCGCTGGTTCTGACGGCGCCGTTCACGCTCGTGATCGCCGCGCTGTGGTGGTGGTACGCACGCGACGAACCGGCCGAACACGCCAGCGTCAACGCCGCCGAGCTGCGCATGATCCAGGCGGGACGCGCGCCAGCGCAGGAGGAGAGCGGAAAGCACCCGTGGCTGAAGGTGCTGGCAAACCGCGAGGTGCTGCTGCTGACGGCCAGCTACTTCTGCTCGAATTACGCCTTCTACTTCTTCTTCTCGTGGTTCTTCATCTATCTGGTCGAGGATCGCGGATTTACCGCGCTGGAAGGCGGCTTCGCGGCGTCCGTGCCGTGGCTCACGGGCGCGCTGGGCGCCGCGATCGGCGGTGCCATCTGCGACTGGGCGTGCAAGCGCTTTGGGCCGCGCTGGGGGTGCAGGGGGCCCTGCGTCGCGGCCCTCGTTCTGGTCGCCATCACGCTCCTGATCGGCGCCGCCGTCAAGAACGCCTACGTCGCCCTCGTCTTCCTGTCGCTGGCGTTCGCGCTCCAGCAGTTCACCGAAGGCACCTACTGGGCGGGGACGACCTTCGTGGCCGGACGGCACACGGCCACGGCCAGCGGCATCCTGAACACCGGCGGCAATCTGGTGGGAATCCTGTCGACCCAGATGTTCGTCCTGCTCGAGGATCGCTTCGGGGCCATGGTGGCCGTGGCCAGCGGCGCCGTGTTCGCGCTGCTCGGAGCGGCCCTGTGGCTGCTCATCCGCGTGGACCATCCGCTGCAGATCGAGGAGAAGCCTTGAGCATCGCGTCGAATCAATAGTAGGACTCGATCGGCCCCTTGTATTCTTGCAGCGTGTTGCCACCGTCGATGATGATGAGCTGGCCGGTGATGTAGCGGGATTCATCCGAGGCCAGGAAGGCGATCAGATCCGCCACTTCATCCGGGGTGCCGGAACGGCGCAGGGGCGTGTTGAAGCCTCCGATGGCCTCCTCCGGCAATTGGGAGCCCGTGCTGATCCAGCCCGGCGCCACGTTGTTGACGGTGATGCCTTGCGCACCCACCTCGATCGCGAGGCTGAGGCTCATGCCCACCATGGCGGCCTTGGCCGCGCTGTAGGCCGCCGAGGCCGGATTGCTGACCACGGGGCCCGTCACCGACGACACGTTCACGATGCGGCCGTAGCGGTGTTCGATCATGCCGGGCAGGAAGACCTGGGTGACATGGAAACAGGTGTTCAGGTTGCGCTCGATGGATTCGCGCCAGGCCTGCTCGGAGAGCGTGGCCAGGGGAGCGGACTCTTCTTCTCCTGGCTTTCCGACCTGCACCATGCCGGCATTGTTGATCAGGATGTCGACCCGACCCAGTGCGGACAGCACGTGTCTGCCCAGGTCCTCGACCTGCCCGCGATCGGTCAGATCCGCGACGAAGCCATGCGCCTCGATCCCGAGCGCCTGCAGCTCCGAGACTCGCTCGAAGATCCGGTCCGTGGTGGAGGTGATGGCGACCCGGCACCCCCCCAGACCCAGGTTCCGCGCCGCGGCGAAGCCAATGCCGCGCTCACTCCCGGCGCCGGTGAGCACGGCGGCCTTGTCGGCGAAGCGCTCTCGATCCACGTTCGGCTCCGATTCCTGCGGTCGTTGCGAAAGCCACGAGGAGCAGGCGACGCGCGGCTCCGGCGCGGCTCGTCTCCGCTCGGGACCGGAAGACTATCACCTCCGCCCGAACGCGGCGTCGTCCCTGCCGCATGCGCCTCACGGCGGCGTTCCATCCGCGATCGTGCCGTGGCATGCTCCAGCTTCCTGCAAACCGGAGAGATCATGACGCGCTGGCTCCTCGCAATCTCGGCGATCGCCATCGGGCTCGGCTGTGGTGGCGCGCAGACCGTGCGGCCAGATCCCGGATCCGCATGGCCCGATTTCGCCGATGCGTTCATCGACGCCTACTTCGAGATCGAGCCCAGCTACGCCGTCTGGTCCGGGCGCCACGAATTCGACGGACGCCTGCCGGATTGGAGCGCGGCGGGCGTCGCGCGTTCCGCGCACGCGTTGCGAGATTGGCGGGGCCGCGCGCTGGCCTTCGAGGCCTCGGCGCTCTCCGCGGACGAGCGCCTCGAACGGGAGCATCTCGTCGCGGTGACCGACGATTGGCTGTTCTGGAATGTTCGCGCGAAGCAGCTCGAACGCAATCCGGCGGCGTACCGCGGTGCGCTCTCGCCCAGCGTGTATCTCACCCTCCCCTACGCGCCCCTCGAGGAGCGCATGCGCGCCTTCGTGCGCTACCAGCAGGCCGTGCCCGCCGCCGTGGCGCAGCTGCGGGAGAACCTGAGAACGCCCCTGCCGCGCACCTACGTCGAGCTGGGCCTGAGCTTCTTCGGCGGCCTGGCGAGCTACTTCGAGAGCGACGTGCCGGGGATCTTCGCGGGCGTCGAGGACGAGGCCCTGCAGCAGCGCTTTGCCGCGTCGAACCGCAAGGCGGCGGCAAGCATGCGAGCGGTCGAGGCGTGGCTGCGCGCGGAGCTCGCGCGCGCGACCGACGACTTCGCATTGGGAGCGGAGCTCTTCAGCGAGATGCTCTGGTCGACGGAGCGCGTGGATATTCCGCTGGATGAGCTCAAGCGCATGGGCAACGCCGATCTGGAGCGCAATCTCGCGGCGATCCGCGCGGCGTGCGCCCAGGTGACCCCGGGCCAATCGATCCCGAAATGTGTCGAGACGATGCAAGCGGACAAGCCCGCCGCGGGGCCGGTGGCCGGCGCGACGCAACAGCTCGCCGCGCTCAAGGCATTCGTCCAGCGGGAGGATGTCGTCTCGATTCCGGGCACGGAGGACGCCCTCGTGGCGGAGGCGCCTCCGTATCAGCGGAGCAACGCGGCCTACATCGAGATTCCCGGCCCCTACGAGAAGGACCTGCCCGCCACCTACTACATCGCGCCGCCCGATCCCGCGTGGTCCGAGGCCGAGCAACGCGCCTACCTGCCGGGGCGTGCGGACCTGATGTTCGTGTCGATCCACGAGGTGTGGCCCGGCCACTTCCTGCAGTTCCTGCACGCCAATCGCTCCTCTTCGAGAATCGGCCGGGTGTTCGTCGGGTATGCATTCGCCGAGGGATGGGCGCACTACAGCGAAGAGCTGATGTGGGAGCTGGGCTTCGGGGACGGCGATCCGAAGCTCCACGTGGGACAGCTCATCAACGCCCTGCTGCGCAACGTGCGCTTGCTCTCGGCCATCGGACTGCACACGGGAGACATGACGGTCGCGGCCTCCGAAGCGATGTTCCGGGAGATGGCGTATCAGGATCCGGGCAACGCGCGCCAGCAAGCGGCGCGCGGGACCTACGACCCGGCCTACCTGAATTACACGCTGGGCAAGCTGCTGATCCGCGAGCTGCGCGACGACTGGTCGGCGCGCCGCGGCGGGCGCGCGGCGTGGAAGGCGTTTCACGACGCACTGCTCGCGCACGGCGGCCCGCCGCTCCCCCTGCTCCGCGCGCAGCTGCTCGCCGATTGAGCCGACACGGCCAGCCGCCCGGCGATCGCGCCGCGGTGTAGCGCGCCGGAGGCAGCCGGGCCCGGCTGCGATCGCGCGTCTAGTCGTTCTCCGGCGCGCCCACGAGAATGCGGACGACCGCGATCGCGGTCTCGAGCACGCGACTCTGCGAAGCGTCCGGCGCATCTTCGAAGAGAGCCTGCAGTTCCGCGCCGTCGATCAGCGCCAGGATCGCGTCGGTCGCAGACTCGGCGCTCACCAGCGGACGAAACTCTCCGCTCGCCACGCCGCTCTCGAGGGCCGCGAGCAGCGGCGCGCGCCAGGCAGCCTGGACCCGGGCCGCGTGCCCGTGGAGCTCGAGATCCCGGGAGCCCGCGGCGCAGAGCTCGATCCACACGCGGGAGCGCGCCCCGAGGTCGGATCCTCCCATCGCGTAGCGCAGACAGCGCTCGATCCGGCTCCATGCCGAGCCCGCGCCGGCGGAGATCTCCGCGAAACGCGCGGCCCGTTCGCCACAGACGAATGCGAACGCCTGCCGGCCGAGCTGCTCGCGCGTCTCGAAGTAGTGCTGCAGCAGGCCGATCGATACGCCCGCCTCGGCGGCCACGTCGCGCAGCCGCATCCGGTCGAAGCCCGTCCGGCTCATCACGCTGGCCGCCGCGGCCAGGAGGGCTTCGCGGCGGGGATTGGACTCGCCCGGCTCCCCCGCAACGCTCTGGGCCATCACCGCATCCTCGCATAGAAATCGCGCCTCATAATAACATACTATTGACATTCGCTCCGGCACGGGTCACGCTCCTCTCCAGAGTGGACCGGTGGAGAGCGAACGCCTCGGGCCCCGCATGGGCCGGGGAGCCGCGCGAGGCGGAAACGGCGGGCGAATGCACGGGATCGATGCAGCGGCGGTGGACACATGCGTACGTGCGGGGACGGCCCGGCGTTGCCCGGGGGATCCGTCCAACGCCCTGCGCATCCAGCCGGCGCGCATCGGGATCGCAGCGTGCGCGCGCCATCCCCGTCGCTCTTCGCTCGTGGCAGCGCCGCGCGTGTCTTCGCTGCCTGCCGAGCGTGTCAGTGACCTCTCGCGTGCAAGATGCGTGCTTGAATTTCAGGGAGAATGAGAGTATCAACAGGCGTTTCAGTTGCAGCCTTTGCAGACGAAGCCATCGCGACGCAAGGCATCGCTGAAGCCCAGACCTCCGGAGGAATCTCATGGCGAATCAATACGACGCGATCATCGTCGGCGCTGGCCACAATGGGTTGATCTGCGCCGCCTATCTGGCCAAGGCGGGTCGCAAGGTTCTGGTGCTCGAGCGCCGCGGCAACATCGGCGGGGCGACGGCCACCGAGGAAGTCTGGCCCGGCTATCACGTCTCCACGGCTTCGTACGTGATGAGCATGATGCAGTGGAAGGTGATCAAGGATCTCGATCTCCCGAAGTATGGCTGGGAGATGCTTCCCATGGACTGCCTCTTCGTGCCCTTCGAAGACGGCCGCTACCTGGCCATGTGGGACGACATGGCGAAGACGCAGGCCGAGGTCGCCAAGTACTCGAAGAAGGACGCCGAGATGTACCCGGTCTTCGAGCACTTCCTGGCAGACGCCGCCAAGTTCGTGCGCGAGATGCTGTTCCTCACGCCGCCGAACCCGACCTCCTACAAGCTGCGCGATCTCAAGAATCTGCTCGCAATGGCGAACAAGGTGCGCAAGCTGCGCGGCAAGATCTTCCGCATCGCCGACCTCATGACCATGAGCGTCAGTGAATTCCTGGACATGTATTTCGAGTCCGACCAGATCAAGGCGGTCAAGGCCTACTACGGCTCGATCGGTACCTTCCTCGCGCCGCGCTCGCCCGGCACCGCCTACGTGCTCCTGCACCACCTGATGGGCGATCTCGGCGGCGCCGGCGGCTGGGGATACATGCGCGGCGGCATGGGCGCGGTCCCGAAGGCCATCGCGGGCTGTGCCACGGCCCACGGCGCAACCGTCCGCACCGATGCGGAGGTCGCCCAGATCCTGGTCGAGAACGGCCAGGCCACGGGCGTCGCGCTGCAATCCGGCGAGGAGATCCGCTCGAAGCTGGTCGTCACCGGCGCCGATCCGAAGACGAGTTTCCTCAAGCTCCTCGACACGAAGCAGCTCCCCGACGACTTCGTCGAGGAGATTCGCAACTTCCGGACCTTCAGCACCGCGTTCAAGATCAACTTCGCGATCGACACGCCGCCCCGGTACACGGCCTTCGATGCGAAGGCGCTCGGCATCAAGTACCCGAGCTACGTCCACATCGGGCCCACGATGGACTACCTGGAGAAGGCCTACGACGACGCCAAGTACGGGCGCTGGTCCGAGCGGCCGTTCTTCACGCCGTGCGTGCCGACGGTCGTCGATCCCGATCTGGCGCCCCCCGGAAAGCACATCCTGAACATCTTCGGCGGCCACGCCCCGTATGAATTGCGGGACGCCAGCTGGGACCAGGAGCGCGACAAGCTGGCCGACCGCGTGGTGGACATCCTGTCCGAGTATGCACCGGGCTTCAAGGACTCGATCATCGATCGCCAGATCCTGACCCCGGTGGATCTCGAGCGCATCTTCGCGCTACCGCAGGGACACATCTTCCACGGCGAGCTGACGCTCGACCAGCTCGCGTTCATGCGTCCGGCCCCGGGCTATGCGGACTATCGCACCCCGATCAAGGGGCTGTGGCAGTGCGGCTCCGGCACGCATCCCGGCGGAGGTGTGATGGGGATGGGCGGACACAACGCCGCACGCGAGATCCTCAAGGGCTGAGCGGGGAATCGGGCCGCCCCTCGACCGACTAGGAGAAGCCGCAGCATGAAGCTCACACCCCTCTATCACAAACACCTCGAACTCGGCGCGAAGATGTACACCACGGGCATGGGCTATGCGATGCCCGCCTATTATTCGAGCGTCGAGGAAGAGGCGCGCAACGTACGCGAGCGGGTCGGGATGAACGATGTCTCGCTCATGGGGCGACTGGACCTCAAGGGCAGGGATGCCCTGGCGCTGACCCAGAAGCTCATCGTGAACAACGCCGCGCGGCTGGAAGATGGACAGGCGCTGTATTCCGTCCTGTGCAACGACAAGGGGCTGATCGTGGACGACGTCGTCGTCCTGCGCTTCGAACAGGAGCACTTCCGGATCATCACCTCGTCCATGTACCGGGCGAAGACCCAGGTCTGGATCCGGAAGCACATGCGGGGCATGAACGTCTATCTGACGGACGTCAGCTCCAGCCTGGCCATGATCGGCGTGCAGGGGCCGAAATCGCGGGACCTGCTGAGCGGGATCACGGACATCGATCTCTCGAAGCTGGGCTTCTTCCGCTTCGCGTTCGGCAAGTTCGGGAACGCCCCCTGCATGATCGCGCGGCTCGGATTCTCCGGAGAGCTGGGATACGAGTGCTACGTGAACACGGAGGACGCCGTCGACACGTGGGACATGATCGCGGAGGCCGGCAAGCCGCACGGCGTGATGCCCTACGGAATGGACACGCTCGACGCCTTGCGCTGGGAGAAGGGCTTCGTCTTCTTCGGCTTCGACGCCACGGAGAAGGAGAACCCCTACGAGTGCAGGCTGTGGCCCTTCATCCGTTACAACTGCGGCGACTTCATCGGGCGCGAGGCGCTGCTCAAGATCAAGGAGAAGGGACCCGCCAAGAAGCTGATGGGGCTCGAGGTCAGCGGCGAGAAGCTGATCGCAGCCAATCAGCCGGTCAAGATCGGCGGGAAGACCGTCGGCGAGACCATGGCCGGGTTCCGCTCCGCGAACCTCGGCAGAAATCTCGGCTACGCGTACCTGAACGCACCGCACTTCGCGGAGGGCACCCAGGTCAGCGTGGCAATCAACGGCGTCGAGACGCCGGCCACGGTCGCCGAGATGCCCTTCTACGATCCCGAGGGCAAGCGACTGCGCATGTGAGCGCACGTGACGCCGGCGTGCAGTGCTTCCCCGCCCTCCCGCGCGGCGCGAAGCCGTCGCGCTGAGCGGAGCCGCTGACCCGGTGCCGGACCCCAACATCGATCCTCCCGCGTTGTCGCTGGAAGGCTTCGAGCATCTGGCGCCGCGCGTGCAGCCGACCCAGAAACGCGCCCGGCAGACGCTGGAGCGGATCCTGGAAACCGCCGCGCGCCTCATCGACGAGGTGGGCATCGAGGCGTTCAACACGAACCTGCTCGCGCAGCGCGCCGGCGTCCGCATCCGCACCGTGTATCGCTACTTTCCGAACAAGACTGCGGTGATCGCGGCACTCATGATTCGATTCCACCAGCAATCCGACCAGGCGATGGGTCCGATCCAGGATCTCGGCGACCCGGAGCGCGACTGGCGTGCCCTCATCAACCACTGGGCGGATGCGCTGCTGAGCTGGGCAGCGCGCACGCCGGGCGCACTCCTGCTGACCGGCGACCTGCAGGGCATTCCGGAGCTCCTGGCGCTGCAGGAGCATCTGGACACGGCGATCGCCACCGAGCTGGTGCGAGCCATGCAAGCCCGCGGCCTGTCGATTCCCGAAGAGGAGCTCTGCGTCATCTGCAGAACGTTCATCGACACGGCGGACGCACTGACGGCGCTGGCGGTGGCGAAGCGAAGCGACCGCTCCGCCGAAGTGGCAGAAGAGCTGAAGCTGGTGCTCACCAGCTACCTCGCGAACTATCTCGATTGAGCCCCGGCAGCGTGCCGCCCGCCCGCCCGAGGCGCGCGGCCGATCACGTGGGCGCCGCGCGGAGCGCCAACTCGCCGCGGCGTTCCAGCGCCCGCAGCTGCACGAGCTGGCCCGCCATCTCCGCTTCGACCTCGGCCATCCGCGACCGGAACTCCGGCAGGTCCCAGAGCAGCTCGAAGGTCGGATCGACCCGCAGCAGCCACCACGCCCAGCGCCAGCCCGCATCGAGATCGCTCCCGAGCGCAGCCATGGCGCGGCTCGGCGCTGCGGCGATGACGTGGGCCATGACATCCGCGAAGCCATGGCCTGCCATCCCCGCGATGGGCATGTCTTCCATGACGGCCAGGCTCTCACGCAACAGGCGCAATCCCGCGTCGCGCTCGCCGGATTCCATGTGCATCAGCGCGAGACCTGCTGCGGCCACGTAGTTGCTCGCATCCACGCGCACCGGATCGCCCGTCAGCTCCGGGTACATCCGTTCGTACACCGCGCGCGCCGCGTCGGGATCGGCCGACTGGAGATGCCGCAGCCACGCGAGGTCGGCCACGTACTCGTACGCGATGCTGCGCTCGACCTGCGCCCCGATCTGCCGCGACGTCTGCAGCGCTTCTTCTTCTGCCCCGCGCTGCCGTTGGACCAGGTAGCGACTCATCAGCGCGAAATCGCTGCCGGGGCTCGCGCGATCGAGCTCATCCAGCCACTGCTCGGCGCGGTCGAGATCTCCCAGGCTCAGATGCGAGCGCACGATTGCATCGACCATCCAGGCCTCTCGAGCGATCGCGATCGCACGGCCGTACCAGGCGATTGCCTGATCCATGCGCCCCTGATTGAGCGCGTAGATCGCTCCGAGCTGCCCATAGTTGTCGGCGTAGCCGGGATCGGCCGCGATGCTGGACCTCAGCAGCTCGACCGCTTCGTCCACGCGCCCCGCAGCAGCCAGCGCCCCGCCGAGCCTCGATCGCGCGAGCGACCACAGGGGATCGAGCGCCACGGCTTGCTCGAGGCGCCGCACGGCATCCACCGGACGTTTCGACGCGTACAGCAGGAGATGTCCATGATTTGCGTAGGCCAGGCTGTCGTTCGGATTGAGCGCGATGGCTCGCTCGAAGGCGCGCTCCGCGCCTGCCCGGTCGCCGAGCGTTTGCCTGATGAAGCCGAGCGCTGCGTACGCCCGGCCGGAGCGGGGGTTCAGCTCCAGCGCCCGCTCGATGGCGGCGGTCGCGGGCGCTTCGAATGCCTCGCGGGAACGCGCGGCGCGATCCCGCAGCAGCGCGTAGACGTGGGCGACCCCGACGTGCGCATCGACGAAGTCCGGATCCAACGCGATGGCGCGCTCATACCAGGCGAGCGCCTCCTCGAGATTGGGAATGCTCGGCGCGTGGTGGAGCTCTCGACCTTTCAGGTAGGCCTTGTAGGCCTCCGCGCTCCCGGATCTGCGCACCGGGTCGGAAGCCACGGGGGGCACCCCGAGCTCGATTCCGAGTGCATGGAGAATCGACCGCGCGATCTCGTGCTGGATTGCGAAGATGTCTTCGAACTCGCGTTGATAGGTGTTCGACCACAGGTTGAAGCCGTCGTCGGCGTCCACGAGCGTGGCGGTAATCCGCAAGCGATTACCGGACCTGCGCACACTGCCTTCGACGATTCCCTGAACCCCGAGCGCTTCGCCGATCGCCTTCAGGTTCGCATCCGAACCCCGGAACGCGAGCGAGGAAATCCATCCAGCGACTCGCAAGCCCTCGGTTTCCATGAGGAGCTGCGACAGCGCCTCCGCGATGCCATGGGCCAGGTAATCGTCATTGGATGCGGCGGACAGGCTCACGAAGGGGAGCACCGCGATGGAGCGGATGGGGGCCGCCTCGCCGCCCGGTCGGCTCAGCAGCCAGGCGACACTGCCCGCGAGCAGCGCCACCGCGACGCCGCCCGCGACGAGCCAGCGCGGCCGGGATCTTCCCGGGGCCGAAGGCGCTCCCCCCGGGACCGATACGACGCAGACGTCCGCCACGCAACGGAATCCGTGCCCGTACTCGGTGCGCAGCACCGCCTGGCGCGCACCGTCGTCACCGACTGCGTAACGCGCCTTGTGCACGGCCTGGGAGAGCGCCGCCGGCCCCCCGCTCGACTCGGACCAGTGCGCTTCGAGCAGCTCGTCCGCGGGCACCACGCGATCGCGGCTCTCGATCAGGTGGACGAGGACGTCGAACACCTTCGGCTCGATCGGGACCCGCCGTCCAGCGCGCGTGAGGGCGCGCATCTCGGTATCGAGCTCGCTGTCCCCGAAAGCAAAACGCATCGGAGGGGGGCCCTCCCCGCCTCGCCGGGCCCCAGTATGCCAGCACGCACCGCAACCGCCAAGGAGCCGCGCGGGAAATCGAGGAAATCTAAATCAAGAAACCGTCTCGAAATGGTCGGATGAGCGTCAAGCATTCACCCGGGGCGTGCTGCTACAAGCGACACCGATCCGATTCGCATCGAAGTCGACGCGAATCGGGGAGAGACCCACGGGTCTCTGGCAGGAGGCATCGACAATGAGGGAAAGCAAGCTTGCGATGGGCGCCAGCCTAATCTTCGTTGTGGGGATTCTGCTGCTGACCGCGCTCCCGTCCTCCGCACACGAGGAGGACATGCTGACTGGCTATGTGGTTGCTTTTCAGAGCTACACACTCGACGACAACGTCTGGTGGGATTCGAGTGGAACCATGCACGTGCGCAAGCAGCGCCAGAACATGATCCTCGAGGGGGATCTCTCTGGGCGACTCATCGTGTTCGAGAGCATGACGGAGGACGCAGCGACGGCCGAGGCAAAGTGTCACGGCAATCTCGCGTTCGCCGGAACGATCGGACCTGACCCGGCCTCGGGAACCGGGAAGTTCACAGGTTGGTGCGACGCCGAGACGGGCGAGGACCTGTGTGTCTTCGAGTACGCGTGGAACATTCCGGGGGGCGAACAGATCCGGATCCTCGTGGCGAGGCCGCATGATGGCAGCGCCTTGGACTGGGCGTATGTCGGAAGCCGCCACCTTCCCTCCGGAAGGCAGTGAGTCGGCAGCGGCGAGCGACGCACCTGCACCGCTCCGCGCTGCGCTGAAGTGACTGCTGTGAGCACCCATCGACGCATGGCACGCCGTCAGGATTCCGCGCTCGGACGCTCCTGGCGGCGCTGCCACCCACGGGCAGCGCCCCCCGCACTTCATCCGCTGGGATCGCGACGAGCGGCCATCCACGACGTCCGTCACGGCCGCCCGCGCCCCGCCCGTCGAGCCCAGCGAGATCCTCAGACCTGCTTCTCGAGTCCGAGGCGCTCACGGGCCTCTTGCGGCCCGAGCACGCGACCGCCGAGCACCTCGATGATCGCCACGGCCTTCTCGACGAGCTGTGCGTTGCTCGCGAAGACGCCCTTCGAGACATAGAGGTTGTCTTCCAGCCCGACCCGCACGTGGCCGCCGAGCAGCATCGCCTGGGCCAGCATGGGAAACTCCAGTTGCCCGATGCCGAAGGCCGCCCAGCGCGCGCCCTGCGGCAGCATGTCGCGCATCACCCGCAGCGTCTCGGGGTTCGCCTCGGCGCCCCACGGTATGCCGAGGCAGATCTGGAAGAGCGGCGGCGCATCGATCAGCCCCTCCGCGATGAGCTGCTTCGCCAGCCAGATGTGACCCAGCTCGAAGACCTCGAGCTCGGGCTTCACCCCGCAGCGCTGGATGCGCTGCGCCATCACGCGCAGATGGTCCGGCGTGTTGACGGCCAGCCCGGATCCGAAGTTCATCGATCCGCAGTCGAGGCTGCAGATCTCCGGACGCAGCGCCTCGACGTGCCGCACGCGCTCCTCGGGCGGCGCGAAATCCGTCCCCGGGCCGGCGACCGCGGGATCCTCCACGCCCGGAAACCAATCGCCGCCCATGCCCGTGGTGAGATTGAGCACGACGTCGGTGTCGCTCGCCCGGATCCGCTCCACGGTCTCGCGAAACAGC